>CAWWAX010000013.1:0-27908 GCA_963935005.1 uncultured bacterium
GTATCAGAAATAACCAAGTCGTGGATCGATCATTGGACTGGTGACGGCCATGAAGAATTTTCTATTTATCTTGAAAGGATGGGACGGTATGCTGGACATATAGATCTTGAAATTAAATCTCTGCAGGTGCCTTCCTCTTTAAGGTATCTTCCTATTATAGAAAGTGGGTTTCGGCCGAGAGCGACGAGTTCAGCAAAGGCTGCTGGGCTTTGGCAATTCATGACGGCTACGGCTAGGGAGGTAGGTCTTAGGGTCTCCTCGATCTTAGATGAACGTAGAGACCCAATCCGGTCTACCCAAAAAGCTCTCGCTGTGCTGAAAGGTCATAATGAACGTTTTAATTCATGGTTTTTGAGTCTGGCGGCCTACAACGCTGGACCTTCTAGGGTGTCTCGACTATTAAAAGAGCATGCTCCGTTGAGTCCTATGGGGGATAGCTTATACCTGGTGATCCATCCTTTCCTTCCTAGAGAGACACAAGAATTCGTCCCAAAGTTCTTGGCTGCTGCTCAAATTGGACGATCTCCAGTTCGGTATGGTTTTAGTCCTGTGGATGATGCTCTTGTATCCTTTGATGAGGTCATACTGACAGGTGCGACTTCGGTCGACGTAATAGCTCGAGCCGCTGAAACGGCACAGGAAATAATTGAAGAAATGAATCCACAACTCATTCGAGGTTTTACATCACCTGGTAGTGAAACCCGGATCATGCTTCCTCTAGGTACGGGAGCGATTTTTATGAGGAATTATCAACTAATTCCAGAAGATGAGAGGCTAAGCGTGTTGGAACATCGGGTGGTTAGTGGTGACACCTTGGGTCATATTGCCTTACGATATGGAGTTTCAGTCGCAGTGTTATTGGAAGCTAATCCGGAGGTCCAGCCCACAAGACTTCAAATAGGTTATTGGGTTAGGGTTCCATCTCAATAAGACTGGCAACAATTTCCCTGGGAGTTGCCGTCGATTATTTTGATCATTTCTTCTGCCAATGGTCTAACCCCGTGAAAGCTAATGATCTCAGCTTCTATATTGGTGCTGAGATCATTAGCTTTCGGACAAATACGATCGCAAAAATAATCATCGAAATTGTACAGTTTTATTCTGTTCTGATGTTCCATGAAAACAGAATTAGGAAATATCTGTAGAGCTTCATGGCCTGTGCGAGTCACCGCCAATGAATATCTCTGAACCTGTGTGAAATAGGATGATGGACAGAACTGTCAGTGCCCACAGTCCGTCTATTTTTTGTCTATAAACCATGGTCGGATGGATGCCTTCTGGTTAGATGATCTATTTTTTAGTTCCTTGGTAAATCAGATGGATATTTCGCCTTTCAGATATTGTGCTGTTTCTCCTCCGATCAATACTCTTTCCCCATGTAGTTCGCAATAAATCCTTCCAGACCTAGAGGATAGTTGTGTAGCTGAAAGTTTGGTTTTACCTAAGATTTTTGACCAATAAGGGATCATCAAGGTATGCGCAGAACCGGTCACCGGATCTTCATTAACTCCAGTTTGTGGAAAGAAGCATCTGGAGACGAAATCTACCTGGTTACCTGGGGCACTTACGATGAGACCTCTAGAGTCTAGCTTCGAGAGTTTTTCGAAAGATGGTGAGATTTCCTTGATCGTTTTTTCATTATTGAAAATAGCCAGATAATCATCTCTGCCTTTATAGATTTTCAGTGGAATCATACCGAGACATCTGGCAATCTCTTCTTTCTCTGATACTGGTCTCGGAATATCTGTCGGGAAATCCAGGTGAATGAGCTTTTCTTTTTTAAATGCTTTGAGTTCACCACTTCTAGAGGAGAATAGTATTTCCGTCGTTTCTTCGGGAAGGTAGAAATCGAATAAAACTCTTGCGGTAGCCAGTGTCGCGTGTCCACATAGGTCAACTTCGATGGTCGGAGTGAACCATCGAATAGAAAATGGGGCTGAAGAGATATTGACGTAGGCAGTTTCCGAAAGGTTATTCTCTGATGCTATGGCTTGCATGATTTTACTATCCAACTTGTTATCAAGTGGGATGACAGCTGCTGGATTACCTTTGAAGACTTTGTCTGTAAATGCATCGATGATATAAATAGGTAGTAGCAATCAATTACCCCCACTTTCCGCGATAATACGGCGCACTTCTTTCAGGCCTTCTTCCGTCCATTCGGGTGATGCGGCTCCAGTCGCTATACGAGCACCTAGGTAGAAAACCATTCTAGCGAGCCGTGTTGTCTTCTCAAAATCGATCTTGTCAGATTCATCGGAAGGTTTGTGGTAATCAGGATGTTCGCCACCAGTAAAGAAGATTGCCGGGATATCCTTGTTTATAAAGTGTAGGTGATCGCTCCTAAAGAACAGTTGATCCTCTGGTTCAGGATCTTCGATGACGGTAATCCCCAGTTCTGGGTGGTCTAGCAGTACTTCATCTGTGATTTGTCCGAGGTTTGTATATTGTTTGCCCACACCTATGACAGTATCTGGCTGGGGGTTTCTGCCTACCATGTCCAGATTGATGTTCATAATGATGTCTTCTAAAGGAACCGTAGGATTCTCAGAAAAATGTTTCGAACCCAACAGTCCTTTTTCTTCTCCGCTCACTGCTAAAAATATTATGGATCTGGCTAAAGATTGGGGTAGTCTGGAAAATGCAGAAGCAGTTTCTAATAGTACGGAAGTTCCAGAGGCGTTGTCGTCTGCGCCATTGTAGAGTGAGTCACCCGTTTCACTGGGTATGCCGACTCCGACATGGTCGAAGTGAGCGGAGTAGACGATGTATTCGTCACGCAGTTGTGGGTCACTACCAGGTAATAGAGCTACCACGTTAGGTGGTGTATGCTCTGAGACTTCGAATGGTGCTGATACATTCATTCTAATCTCAGACAAAGTAATTGCAGACTGTTGAGTGGACTGTCCTGGAGAAATAGGGTAGGGGATACCTGCTGTCTCTAGCAATTTTTGCGATTCAGGATTTGAAAGACCTATGATAGGAATCGGTGTTGCCAATCCAGCCCCTGCAAGTCCACTGGCCAGGTCCAAAATACTATCAGCTGTATTAGTGTCGTCTAATAGAAATACAATAGCTGCAGCTCTGGCTTGTGCTGCAGATTGAAAGGCACTCAGCAATTCTTCTCCATCGCCTGTTACGGGATTGCCTGTCGTCGTAAAGAGAACCACTTTGTTGGCTGCTTGCTGATTCAAATCGCTGATGGGATTTCCTGCATAGCCTCCAAATATGACTTCTGTTTCTGAGGCAACTTCTTGTCCTGGAATGACCCAGTAATCTTTTGCGTATTCCAACATCCTTGGTCCGTCTGGCGTCGTATAATTGAAAGCCAGAAATTGTTTTGACATTGTTGTGCTCACATAGGGAAATCTCTGAATAAAGCTGTTGTTGTCTCCGAGAGGTTCCAAACCAGCTTCCATTAATTGGTTTGCGATGTAGTCAGCAGCTGTTTCTAGCCCTGGGCTGGGGGTATCTCTTCCTAGGAGGTCATCACTCGCTAGGAAGGATATGTGCTCGTAGATTTTACTTTGGCTGATATTATTCGCTGAATTTTGGACTAGTGTCTGGTATTCTTCTTCAGAGATTGTTGTAGTTGGGAGAGGGTTGGCGATCCGGATATTTGAAGAAGTAGAGCATCCAATGAAAATAGTGCTAAGAAGAGCCATATATAAGATTTTCATTATTTCTTTTCCGATAGGGGTGAATTGAGGATACTGTTGTCGCTTGTCGTCAGACTATTCCGTTGACCAGGTTCCTGATTTCCCGCCTTCTTTGGACACTAGTCGGACTTGGGAGATGACCATACCTCTCTCCAAGGATTTTGCCATGTCGTAGACGGTCAGCAGAGCTACAGAAGCAGCCATTAGTGCTTCCATTTCTGCTCCTGTCTGTCCAACGCTAGTGACTTCAGCTCGGACAGCTATTCCAGGAATCATTTCGTCCGAGGTGAAGTTTACCGCGAAGGAAGCTATGGGTATATGATGGCAAAGAGGAATCAATTCAGAAGTCTTCTTGCCTGCCATTATTGCAGCTAGCCTTGCGACCTGTAACACATCGCCTTTGCTAAGCTGATTCTTTTTGATTTTATTTAAAGTCTCAGGAGTCATGGAAATCTGCCCCTGGGCGATGGCAGTCCTTCGAGTGGATTGTTTGCCAGACACATCTACCATACGTGCTTCACCGGCCTCATTTAAATGGGTGAATTCCGCCTCATTGTTTAAATGACTGTTATTTGGATCGTTCACTTAATTTCTCCTGCACATTTATAAGAAGGTTTGTGATGATCAATTGAGTATTTATGTTGCTGTCCATCTGTTCTTTTGCTTCGTCTAAATATCCAAAACTTTCTGTTATGGAGCGAGGATGGATGTTCCATTTAGAACACTTACCTTCCAAGAATTTAATCGTGTCAGTATTAATAATCTTATCTTGGTCCTCTAGGATGAAGAGCGCCAGGTCCCGCAAAGCATCCCCTAAGCTGTCTATAGTTGGCCCCAGGATGCGACTTGGAGTTCCGCTCAATTTTATAGCTTCCTCATATATGAGTGTTCTGTTGGTTTGCAGGCAAGCGTTTAAGAATTTGAACGATCTCTGTCTCGCTAGTTCTAGAGTTCCTTCAGTTTCATTCTCCGTGAGAAATCCAAGTGATCTGCCAATTGACCCTCTAGATAATCGTGCAGCTTTATCCGCTTGTTTTTCTTCGATTTCCAGATTTTGCATGAGGAAATGTTTAACTTTAGATGTAGGTAAACCAGGAAGATGTATTGGGATGGTTCTTGAAATAATTGTAGCAGGAAGTCGTTTGAGTATATCACAAGTAATTAAAAAGAAGGTGTCAGAGGGTGGTTCTTCTAAAACTTTCAGCAGGGCATTGGCGGCCTCCGAACTTGAGTCCCGGGAGACCATTGCTTGCGCATCACCAAGGATAAAGACCTGCGAAGGGCTCATGGAAGGTCTCTTATAAACTTGCTTCCGAAGATACTTGATTGTTGCCAGGTATATTCCTTGAAGTTCTGTATGTGCAGATGTTGGACGGAGGAAATCTTCTCGTTTACTGATTAGAGAATCCTGTCGAGCAGTTTCCAGAGCTGTACTCAGATGGTTGGGTCCGGTGTTCTTAGGCCGGGAAACTGGAAAAAACCAATGAAGGTCGGGATGCTCCACTTTAAGAGATAGACAGCAGGATTTGCATACCATACAAGGTCCAGTAGGAGTTTTATGCGAGCACAACAAAACTTGTGCTATCCAAAGTGCTAGATGCTGTTTGCCAACTCCTGGGGGACCATGTAGAAGTACGCCCGTTGGAAGGTTCCCTAGATGGCAGGCTCTTCCCAAAGAGGTCTGCAGCTTGTCGTGTCCGATAAATGGGTGCATGGTGGTTGATTTCATGAAGGAATTAGCCACCTAAGGGGATCTTGTGCCTCAGGCCTACCTTCCTCTATTGGAATACGAATTTGGAATTCAATATGGGGACCTTCGGGGGTCCCCATACCTCCCACTGATCCCAAGATTTCTCCTTCCAAGATATTACGCCCTTCTGTCACTTCTATGTCCTCCAGATATAAATAGAGTGTATAGAAACCTGCACCATGGCTCAAAACAACTGTGGGTCCATAGCCTTCGAAAGGTCCAGCCAGAACGACTGTTCCAGCTCTTACTGCATAGACAGGGGTTCCAATTTCTGCTTGAATACCTATGCCGTCCCATCTGAATGTATTACCGTCTGGCCTGGTCTCCATTCCGAAATTATAAATAAGCGGGCCTTTTACGGGCCAGTTCATCGGTGCAATATTGCCAGGATCAAAGGGTTCTTCTTCGGAATTGCTCATTGCTCTACGAGCAAGCTCTGCTCTGCGAGATTCTAGACTTTTGATTAGGTCACTAATTCTACTTTCATCATTAGTCAATTTCTCTATTTGGCCGCTGGTAGAATCTTTTTCTTTGGTAAAATCTAGTAGAGTTTCTTGGTATATATTTTCGATGTTTCTTAAAGTTATTACCTCTTCTAGCCCAGAATATTGGAGTGAACTTAACTGGGAAAGTTCCTTTTGAATTTCTTTGGTTTGGTCAAGGATCCTTTCCTCCAAAGTCTTTACCTCCTGAAGGAGAGATCGATCCCGATAAGAAGCTAGGTACAAGTATCTATATGTAGTGAGAAGCTCTGAAAAAGATTCAGAACTAAGCATCACTCTGAGAGTGTGGAGTGGACCTCTCTTGTAAATATCTCTTAATCGACGATTTAAGACCGCCGAACGCAGTGATTTTTCATCCTTCGTTTGAAAGAGCTCTCTCTGAGCGCCAGCAATTTGATTGCCTAGAGTTCTTGTTTGGAAACGCATCTCGTCTAGAACAGATCGAGAGATGCTTATTTGCTGTTCTATGTTAACAAGTCTTGCTGACACACCATGGATTTCCTCATCCAGTGTTTGCAACTGCTGTTGCAGTTGTAGACGGTGTTCACGCACTGAGTTAAGCCTGCTTTGGCTCTGTTCCAGTTCTTTTGCTAAAGTCAGTTCTTGTCCCTCTCCTGGTACATTCAGGATTAATGAACAAGTTAAAAGAACCGAGAGTTTCTTGGACAGACCGCGAATCAAGGAGAAATTTCCTTGAGTTGTCTTCGAACAGAAAATCCACTAGTAATGACTCCTAGGGTTATGGTTGCTGCAATCCCGATCAGCACCCATGAATTAGGAATCCAGTTCACTGTGAAGACATATTGTGACATTAATTTTACCGTCACATAAGTTAGGACTGTGCCTAAGATGCCGCCGGACATTCCAGTGAAAGCACCTTCCGCTAAAAAGGGAAAGAGTATAGATCGATCTCTTGCGCCTACGAGTTGCATAATTTCGATTTCTTGTTTTCGAGCCAAGACAGCTATTTTCATGGTAGTGCCTATGATAAGTGAAGCGGCGACAGCAAAGGCGGCTCCAAAGAGTAGTGAAGCGGCTCCAGCGATTCGGCTAAGTGCGAAGAATGTGTCGACCCATTCTTGACCGTATTCTACTCCTTCGACTATAGGGTGGGAGGAGATTGTTCCAACAACGTTTAAGGTCCCTTCAGGAGTGCGACTATCTGGAGCAAGTTGGATCTCGAGAGAGGCAGGGAGGGGATTATTCTCAAGGTTCGAGAAAATATCTCTGAATTCGGGCAACTCTCTGTTGGCTCTCTGGAGAGCTTCGGCTTTGGTCACGAATTCGACTCCTTTCACCTCGGGAATTGAAGTCAATATTCTTCGTAAATCCAGGATGTGTTCGGGAGTTGCAGTATCTTGGATGTAAGCAACCACCTGTATCCTTTCTTCCATTTCGTCCAATGCCAAATAGAAGTTATGAACAGCTAGAACAAATAAACCTAAGATATAAAGAGCCAAAGATATCATTGAGATGGATAGCCCAGTTAGCAGGGGCGAACGTTTTACGGAAGCCAGAGTCTCTCTGAAGAGAGGACGCACTTTAATAGCCTACCTTATGTTCAGAGTCTTTTATTAACTCTCCGCGATTTAACTCTAGAAGCCTAGCTTTGGGATAATCTCGGACGACATTTTCATCGTGAGTTGCCATTAAGATGGTGGTTCCACTGCGATTGATCGACCAAAAAAGATCCATAATCTTTTTTGTAGAATCGGAGTCTAGGTTTCCTGTGGGTTCGTCTGCCAGAAGAAGTACTGGATTGCTTGCCAGAGCTCTTCCTATGGCCACTTGCTGCTGCTCTCCACCAGAAAGGTCTTCGATCATTCGGTTGCTTTTTGTTTCGATTCCGACCTGTGTCAATAGTGCCTTAGCTCGACTGCTTATCTCTTTACGGGGAGTATTGATGACGTCGAGGACAAACGCAACATTTTCCAAGACAGTTCGGTTGGGTAATAATCGGAAATCTTGGAAGATAAAGCCAACTTGGCGTCGTAGTTTCCAAATATCTCTCCGGGCCGTTCTCTTCGAGGAAAAGCCGTTGACGTAAACATCTCCTAAAGTTGGATGGTCGACCATATGTGCTAATTTTAGAACAGTGGATTTACCAGATCCGGAGTGCCCTGTCATCAACGAAAATTGCCCTTCCTTAAGGTGAAAGGACACGTCCTTTAAGGCAGGTTCGGGTTCTGAATATCTTTTGGTGACAGAGGTAAATTTGATCAAAGTAGTGATCGGGGTTGTAAGTGATTCCCGTTTCTCTCCTCCCCAATTACCACTTCCCTAGTGCCCAAGTTATGCCTGGTGAGATGCAGTGTCAAAAACGTTTTTAGACATTCTTACTGCCAGTTGGATAGCCTCAAGCATGGAGGAGGTGTTTACTTCTCCTGTGCCTACTATGTCAAAAGCAGTTCCATGGTCTGGTGATGTTCTAATGAAAGGCAGTCCGAGTGTGACATTGACTCCTTTTCCAAAGGTGGCTGTTTTGAATGCAGCCATGCCGACATCGTGATAAGGAGCTATGACGGCATCGAAATCCCCCTTGAGCGCCCTTATGAACACTGTGTCTGCAGGGAGTGGCCCCGATATGTTTAATCCCATGTCGGAGAGTTCGTGTATAGCAGGTCGGAAAATGGTCTGCTCCTCGTCACCGAAAAGTCCAGAATCTGAAGCGTGTGGATTCAGTCCGCAGAGAGCAATTTTAGGGCTTTCCATATTCCAGAATGTGGAAAGCCCCTGATGTAGTAGCTTTGCCTGTGATACCAGTAAATGTGTATGGAGTTTACTGGCAATACTTCGAAAGGGTATATGAGTGGTAGCTAAAAGCACCCTCAAGGGATGGCCAGACAAAGAATCTTCAGCGTTCATCAACATGCCTACATCTGGGCTACCTGTGATCCTGGCCAGCATGCTTGTATGATCCAGGTCCTTCCATCCAGCTGCTTGTAATGCTGGCTTATGTATAGGACCTGTGACTATACCACCTACAGTACCCTCGAGGGCCAGAGCAGAAGCTTTTTCAATGCTCAAAGCAGAAGTAGCACCTGCGGACGCTTCGGTTCCTTCAAAAACACCCACAGAGACAAACTCACCGATTCCTGGATCGAAACCTTGCGGGCCTAAACAAATAAAATCTATATCAGGATATTGGGTCAACAATACGGGTGCGATTTGCCCTATTATCTCAGGGCCAACTCCCCTTGGGTCACCCATAGTAATGGCGAGTTTATTGGGACTATATTTTTGTCTCAAGGAGTTTCCTTCGGAACAAGTCTGATGTCAACAAAAGTACGAGTTCGCAGGTCTTCTATAAGGTCTTCGGAACTCCTTATTTGGCGTAATCGACCTTCGATCATCTCTCTGACGTCTTCAAATTCCGTGATTCCGCCTTTCTTCATTTCGATGATTCTTGCTACTCCCCAGCTATTTTCCATCCTGGGCCCCGTAAGCTGAATGGGACCCACTACATCACCAGATTTAGCGCTTATCATTCCCGCTGCGTACTCTGGAGATATTTCCGCGATTTGACCAAGTGCGAGATCCAGTGTGTCTGGATCCACTCGAAGATTTCCACTTGAGCTTTCTCCTGCGGTCAGTTGTTCTGCAAATGAAAGAGATCGTAGCTCATTTGCTTCTATATCCACTTCAACTATTTCTGGTTCAACCAGGAGATGACGTACACGTCTTTCGCCTCCTCGGATACGTTCTAATAGAATAAGGTGATAACCAAATTCAGTTTCAATTGGTGAGCTTATACGACCTGGAGAAAGCTTGAAAGCTTCTTCTTCAAATTCGGGAACCATGCTTCCATCATGTCTAATCCAGCCCAATTCTCCACCATTTTGTGCTGATGGTCCGTCAGAGAATCGGGTTGCCAACTCGGCAAAAGTTTGTTCTCCGTTCATGGCCAGTTGTAGGAGTCTTTCTGCTTCGGCAAGGGCTTCAGCTTTGGAAGTACTGTTGGCTTCTGGTGACAAAATGAAGTTTTCAAAAAGGATGGTGGCTGGAAGTTGCGGAAGTTGTGCCTGGTTTTCTTCGAAGAATGATCTTGCGTCTTCCTCAGTAATGATAACATCGTCACCTGCATTTCCAGTTTTGGCGAAGTATCGTTCCTGCAGCAGATCACGTCTGATCATGTTCTTCCGCTGCTCGCGGAACTGGTTGACCGTCATGTTCTGTTCCGTCAGTGCATCTTGGAATCCCTTAGTTGTTCCAAACTGCCTGACTTGTCCATCCATCTCTTGCTGAACTCTTTCTTCAAGCTCATCATCGCTAACAGTCAGGAGAGTATCTTTGATGGCTTCCAATAGAATTAATTGTTGATTAACCAGTTGGTCCAGGACTTGAGTTTTCACTGTTAATAGCTCTTCAGGGTCATCAGGCCGAGCCCAACCTCCTGCCTCTAGAGTCATTAAATATTCATCAAGTTCGGTCATCAAGATCACTGAATCACCGACTAGGGCGACTACTCTTTCAACTACGTTGTCACCCTGGGTATTAGTTTGGCCACTTATGGGTTGGACCAAAGCCAGTATGGTGAAAAGCCAGAGACATACTGTAATCGGAGATGGATGGGGAAAATTGTGGCAGTTTTGCAATTGCTTGAGAGGATTCATGAGTAAGACCAGCCCGTTTTTTCGGTTAACATATAAAAATAAACTGTCTGGTTCATTAGTTTACACCAGTAGAATCAGTAAGGTTCTCTTCTGCCGGATTAGAGATAGATTCTTCGCTACTGTCGAGGAATGGATCGTTCGAGAAACCTTGCAGTTCATCTAGTCTCTCCAAGGTTGCCTGTACAGCTCGGTCATTGATTGACCAGGCCATTTGTTGTCTGGCACCGACAGTTATTTGGCTAAAAGAAGGCGGATTCCTTCCAGCGAGTAACTCGCGGAGAAGTTGTAAGACTACTCTATCTAAAGCCTCGTAGGAGGTCTCATCAGTTGTTGGGGTAATCATCCTGAGTCCGATGGCATCTGTTTCTCCCTTCAACATATCAAGGAAATTCACAAACAATGAATCTCGATGTGCCAGGTAATTCTCAGTGAGTTGGATTTCTTCAGTTTTAGCCAGGTCAACGAGAATCCTGGATTGTGCCAGGTCCATTAGCAATTGATCCAGTGTCTCTTCTGGGACTGCGGCTATTTGTTCGAGTAGATCTGGTCCCAGGGTTCGAAGGAAATCTAAACCTTCCTGTACTGTAAAAGATCCGTCTGAGTAGTCCACCAAGGAACGATTCAAAGCGGCATCATTTAGGTTGGTATCGGTATTTCTTGCCAATTCTCTGAGAATCGATACTGACTCAAGCGAAATCTCAATGTCCTTAGTTTGAATTAAGTCATTTAAAAACTGCGAGTAGGCTTCGTTGATGGTTCTCTCTATCATCATCTGTCGAAACTCTATCTCCGATGACTGAAAATTCATGGACCTTCGGTCGGTAACCCTTAAGAGGTGGACCCCTGACGTTGAGAAGAAAGGCTCACTTACCTGGCCCACTTGTAGCTGGTAGGCGATTTCTTCTAGTTCAGGCATTAGCATACCTGGAAGGAAAAACCCCAAGTCTCCTCCGCTAGAAGCGTTACCAAGATCGTCACTGTACTGTTCTGCCATGTTACCGAAAGATTCTCCTGACTCAAGACGTGTCTTAAGATTTGACGCTAACTCTATCAAACTGTCTGCTTGGGTGTTGGTAGCATCGCCTGGAAGCTCCAACAAGATGTGAGCTGCTCGTATTGAATCCGCTGGTGGAGCCTCATCCCATGCTTCAATAAGCTGTTCTTCAGAGAATGTTGTGTCGAATTCTATGGCTAATTCCAAATACTGATTTATCAATTCTTCCTCTAATTCTTGCTTTAATATTAAGCCCAAATCGATATTTGTAAGCAGGGAGTCTTGCAGAGATAGCTCCCCTATCAGAGTGTAGTCTACCCAGTAGTCAGCTAGGGCCTCTATGATTCCTGGCTGGCTCGTTAGATTGTTTTGCCTCGCTAAAACCTCCACTACCTGATCTGTGGATAACTGATGTCCTGCAGCATTGGCTAGAATACTATCGTTGCTGTCAGAACATCCAAGCAAAGAGATCAAACCAATGCTTACGACTTGAAAGATCTTACCAAATTTAATTACGGTTTTATCATGCACTTTAATGCCTTATTCAATTGATGTTGGAAAGTTCAATGTTATATCAGTGTGCCATTTTTTCTATTGTCGCCAATAAGTTTTCAATAGATCTAACTACTTCATCAAGTAAATTACTCTGTTTCCTTGGGCGAAGCACTATTGAGAGTGGTGCGAGCCTCCTTATCTCAACATTAATTTCACTCTCAGAAAATATTTCCTCTAAAAGGGACAATTTTGGAAATGCCTCGAGATTGAAATTTAGTCGTACTTTTCCATCTTGGAAGAGTAAGGTTTCGATGCCCAATTTTTGTCCCATTATTCGCAGTTGTGTTATTGCCATTAAATTTTGCACCTGTTCGGGAAGTTTTCCGAAGCGATCAAGGATTTCTTCCTGTAACAGGCCGACTTCTTCAACTCTTCCTAGCTTAGCTATTCGGCTATAAAGTTGCAGTTTCTGATTGTTGTCTGAGATGTATTGATCTGGAAGGTAGGCACCCTGGGAAGTCGAAATATCTGTGGGCGGATAACTTTTGCGAGCACTTGAAGCTTTCATGCGTGCCACTGTTTCTTCGACCAGTTTCACGTAAGTTGAGATTCCTACGGCGTGTGCAAATCCAGATTGGTCTCCTCCCAGTAAGTTGCCTGCACCTCTTAGCTTGAGGTCTCGGAGGGCTACAGCGAATCCGCTTCCTAGCTCTGTATATTCTGTCAATGTTTTTAGCCTCTGTCTTGTATCCCCTTTCATTTTCGGAGGAGTGATCAGGTAACAGTATGCTCTCCTGTGAGAACGCCCCACACGTCCTCGTATTTGATGGAGTTGAGACAGTCCGAATCTGTCTGCACCATCAATTACAACGGTATTAGCGTTGGGTACGTCCAGTCCATTCTCGATTATTGATGAACAAACGAGAATGTCACTTTCCATATTCATAAAATTGTGCATGACTCTGTTTAAATCCTTCGCACTCATTTGTCCGTGGGCGACCACAATCTTAGCGTTTGGAACTAGTTGTTGAACTTTGTGTGCGGTTTCATTTATGTCCGAAACTAAATTGTGGAGGAAAAAAGCCTGACCTCCTCTGTCGAGTTCTCGTTGGAGTGCTTCTGCGATGGTAGAGTCCGACCAGGGCAGTGTATAGGTGAGAATGGGCATACGATTTTGAGGGGGTGTTTGTATTAAAGATAGGTTGCGAATTCCGCTCAGAGACAATTGCATCGTTCTGGGTATGGGTGTAGCCGTGAGAGTGAGAACGTCTACGGAAGTTTTTAATTCTTTGAGTCGTTCCTTATGTCGTACTCCGAATCTTTGTTCTTCGTCGATTATGAGGAGGCCAATATTTGGTATAGATACATCTTTCGATAACAGGCGGTGTGTTCCTATTACCAGATCGATTTTGGAAGTGACTAATCCTTCTAGGATTTCTTTTTGATCTTTGTGGCTGGTAAATCTACTCATCAAGCCGATGGTAACAGGATAAGTGGCTAGTCTTCCTGCAAAAGTCTCATAGTGTTGTTCAGCTAGTATGGTTGTTGGCACTAGCACGGCTACCTGTTTTCCGTCTTGAACTGCTTTAAATGCTGCCCGTATCGCCACTTCGGTTTTTCCGAAGCCGACATCTGCACAAATAAGTCGGTCCATGGGGATTGATGACTCCATATCACGTTTTACTTCTTCGGTTACGAGTCGTTGGTCCACCGTGTCTTCATGTAAAAATGAGGATTCCATCTCCTTCTGCCAAAGTGAATCTGGAGAGAACGCATGTCCTTTTATATTTTTTCTTTCAGCATATATTCGGAGAAGGTCGACAGTAATTTTTTCAATATGGTCAGTGGTTCTTTTTTTTAGATTGCTCCATCGCTTTCCCCCAATTCGATGAAGATTTGGCGGCTTGTCACCTTCCAATCCAGAGCCCCATTTTTCAATACGATCCAAGCGATGGATTGGCACTTGGAGTATTTCTTCATCGTCATACTCAATAGCAACAGATTCTATGGTTTGTTCGTTAATTTGGACTTGGTTCAGTTTTCTGAAAATTCCAACTCCGTGGTCTCTATGGACTACGTAATCTCCTGGTTTCAATTGTGAGAGACTCTCTAATGGGGCTGATCCCCGAAAACGTCTTGTCTTTGATAGATTTTTTGGTCTATTGAAAATTTCTCTGTGAGTCAGAACATGCAAAGGTGGGTTTGCATCTTGCAGTGAGAAGCCTCCTGTAAGAGATCCAACCATAAGTTGAGTTCCTTTAGGAATTTTTTGTCGGCCACTCAAAACTTCCTCTAAGCGTTGTAATTGATTCGTGTTGTCACAGCATATGACACATTTCTGTTGAGACTTGTTGACTGTCTTTAAAAAGGACAGCAGACGATTTATGTCCCTGTTGATTTCTGGTGGTTTGTCACTCACTAATCCTGGGGAATTGTTACCTTTTGAGCTCACATCAATTCTTGGGAACACCGTTATCTTATCTTCGGCCATTTTTGGTTGGAGTATTAGCTGCTCGGTAGAGTAGCTGTCGATGTTCTCGTTGGATAAGCGCTCGTTCATCGTTGAAATGGTTTCCCATGAATCCTGGAAGGCTGTTCCCCAAGAAGTTTGGACGAAATTCATCAGAACAGTGTCTCCAGGGAGAAGTTCGATGAGTGAGCGGTGTAGGAAGGAATCTTTGTTAGGGTCTCTCTGGAAATCCACGGGGAGCAGGTGTACCTGAGTGATTACATTATCGGAGCGTTGGCTAAGTAAGTTAAAAAAGCGGATTGACGAGATTCTATTGTAGTCGAATTCAACCCTGAATGGTTCTCGAGTTCCGAATGAGAACACGTCGATGACCCCACCACGGACTGAGTACTGTCCGATTTCTTCTACTAGAGAAGATTTTCTGAAACCACGATCCTCAAGGCACTGGACCAGTTTAGAAAAACCGAATTCGGATCCAACTCTTAAAGTGACTCGGAGTTCGCCTAGTGAATCTGGAATTAAGGTACGTTCTTGCAATGCTCGGATAGTAGTTACAAGTAGCCGTGTTTTACCAGTCAGGATGGTTTCAAGACATTCTATTTGCAGTCCGGTAATTTGGTGATCAGGGTCTCGGCCTACTTGGGGTAATTGTTCTCTTTGAGGGTACGTAACGAATGACTCTCTGCCCACCAGAGTCTCTAGGTCAGTTTCTATCTCCAGCGCTCTTGAAGGTGAGGAGACTACAAATGCAAGCACTTGATTAGACAAGCGTTTGTTAAGAGCGATGCCAAAACTTGTGGCGAATGAACCCTGCATATGGTTCACAGTGGCTTGTTTGGTTTCGGTCGGAAATTGGGAGCAGAACTTATTGAACTCTTCACAAGTTGGGAGAGCATCTAGGATGAGGTTAGTGCCTCGATACATCTTCAGGGATTTTCTGCTTTAGGACTTAGACCAGAAGGATTCTGATCTTGTCTTAATCCCGATGCCGCCAAAAGAGTTTCAGCAATAAGGATCATAAGAGATGCAAGTACCAACCATTTCCATATTTCAACACCTTTCCTATAAACGAAAACGGAATTCCTCCATTCACTGGTCTCATCGACTAGAACTGAAGAGCTAGGCAACACATTTGTGAGTGCCTGTAGGCTTATGGGTTCCAGTAGTGATTCTTGAGTAGGCACATTGAAAGCTACCCGCGTTATGGTCGAATCACTCGCTGTTAATTGGTAAATTCCTGGAATTTCAGTAGAGTTAAACAGCTGTGTTCCCTGAACTTCAGTTGTGGCGCCTAAGGGATCTCTTATTGAAACGATATTTGATGCCACAATAAGAGGATCTCCTGTAGTGTGGTTTTCATCAATAGCAATGCTAGTAACCCGTCCTGACAGTATCCAATCAAGGAAAGGGATAAGTGTGGCTGTAACGGGAAGGTTGGTAGATTCTTGATTTAAATCAGATGCAAGGAGCAGATAAGGGCCCTGTGTGCCGATCCCCTTAACCAGCCAAGGCTCTCCTGAGGTCAGTCGAATCAAGACCGTTCCGTTGTCTCCTGAAGCAGTGGGTGTGAGTTGGTAGTGTTTCTTTACACTGACTCCTGACATATCTGGTCCCCGTTCCCATCCAGTAAGCTGAGATTCTCCAAGCTGATCTGATAATTCATATTTCCAGGGAATTTCCGCATCGAGTAGTGACCTGTTGAGTCCCGGAAGTAAGACGGGGTCGACTGGGGGGATTACCACTGAAGTACGGTTGGACGGGGTGTTTTTGGCTAAATTTATCCCGCCGATACTCACATGAATTTCGGCAGTAGCTAGAGGGTGCAGTTGAATCCTTTCTCTTCCAGTTAGCACTGGGAGTGCTTGTGACAGGAAAATTGGAACGTTTCCGGAAGTACTGATCTTAGAAGGTGGGCGGACTCGGAATACAAAGTATCGGCGGTCATCAACACTGAGAACATCTGGATCAGTTTCTATATATCCAGTCACTTGAGCTGAAGTAAAGGGTCCCAGTGGCAAAACGGTAGAATTCCCTGAAATTCCTTTAGAAACTCCATAGATCCGATCATCTATGGTCAAGCGTAGGGGTACTTCTAGGTCATCATTCCTTCCCGCTACATGCACTGAAATATGGCTCGGTTCATTTGTTAAAGGGGGTAAGCCGCTTCCTATGACCAAGCTGTCTAAGTAGGTATTGCTGATTCCGAGTAGCTGTTGGGTGGATACTATTAGTGGTATTCCTTCAATGTGTGACAAATCTCTAGGAGTGCCAAAGGAAGAGGCTTGGAGATCGGAGATAAGGTGTATTTCCTTCATTGGAAGACTAGAAGATGAGAGTATTGTTGCTGCTCTTTCAAGTTCCACCAGGAGATTGCTCGCTGTTCCAGTCACTTCAGTGGCTTGGATAGCTTCACGTATTGTTTCCAGAGGTCCCGTTATGGCGGACTCCAAAGGTTGAGCAGCTTTTATAAGCCAAAGCCGGTCTTCATCACCAGATTGTTCTATCCCTTCTAGGGCCACATCCTTAAGAGTGTCTAGGATACGGTTGCCATCACGAATCAATCCAGAACTCATCGAGTTGTCGAGGATGATCACCGTTGCTGTAGGTTCGTGCATCCCTTGATTATTCTTTAAAAACGGACGTGCTCCAGCGAGGACTAAAAACAGAATCGCGCAAATACGGAGGAACAAAAGCAGGAGCTGTCTAAGCTTTATTGTCCTGGCGTGATCTTTATTCATTCTTAGCAAATAACGTAGGGCGGGGAATGCCAATCGTTTTCTGTCGTGTCGATGGAATAAATGTAGGATTAGGGGAATGAGGGCTGCGCAGGCTACCAGGAGGAACAGAGGTGTCAGGACTCCCATCATCCAAGTCTACTTCTTTTGTTGAGATAAAAACGAAGAGACTTGGAGAGAGAACTCTCAGTACCTATTGTGACGTAGTCTATGTCGAAAGGGGTTAGGCCTCTGTACCATTCACCGAGAGCTTCTTCCACGGCTTCTCGATATGCCACTCGGATATCTGCAATATTAACATTCAGTTCTTGTTTGGTTTCTGGATCGAACAGAAGGGTATCGCCGGTGGCTGGGAGTTCTCTTTCTCCAGGGTCGATCAGATGGAAGACCAGTACTTCGTGACCCTGGTGTTTTAGAGATCTCAATATTTTCCTGGTTTCTTCTGGGTCAACCAGTAAATCGGAAATGAGAATCACTAGGCCTTTCCTGTTCAATCTCGAAGCTACGTCGCTCAGTGCAGACACAACGGATGTTTTCCCTTGCGGTTTTGAAGCGATCAGGTGCTTCAGAAACTTCTTCCAGTAGCTCTGTCCACCTTTAGGGTCGATTCTATTGACCACAGATTCGTGAAAAGTAGTAAGACCTATGGAATCACCCTGTCGGAGAAGTAATAGAGATATGCAGGCGGCCAAGTGTTGCGCATACCAAATCTTTGTTGGGAGTGTTTTGGGTTCGGAACTCCAGCTCATTGAGCTGCTGATGTCCATCAGAACATGGGCTCTCAAGTTGGTTTCTTCCTCGAATTGTTTTACATAATAACGATCTGACCTAGCAAACATCCGCCAGTCAACATGTCGGATGTCGTCACCAGGTTGATATGCACGAAGTTCTGCAAATTCCGCAGAGAACCCTCTGTGAGGAGAACGATGCAGTCCCATAATGAAACCCTCAACGACCCTCTTTGCAATCCACTCCATGCCTCCTAGTTGGGACAAGGTATACGGATCCATTAGGTCGAGCCGCGATGCTGTTCTTCCTGATGTGGTATTTGAAATCTTTGCCATACTTGAAGACACTAATGACTTGTTCTCAAATGGCAATGGTTTGGAAGTGGCTTTCCCAAATACGATCACTTAGTTTTTTGGTAAGACGGGCTGAGCTAGAGATATACTAGTATCAGCAACAGAGAAACCTTGGATTCAGGGAAGCCTTTACTAGTGAGCCTAGATTATATAAGAAATTTCTGCATTGTTGCTCATATTGACCATGGCAAATCCACTATTGCTGACCGTTTACTTGAGTCAACTCGCACCTTGGATCAGCGTGATATGCGTGAGCAGGTTCTGGACTCCAATGAGCTCGAGCGGGAGAGAGGTATCACGATAAAACTTCACGCTGTAAGAATGAAATATAGATCTAAGGCCGACAGGGACTACATCTTAAATCTCATCGACACCCCAGGACATGTTGACTTCACCTATGAGGTATCGCGCTCGTTGGCTGCCTGTGAAGGAGCAATCTTAGTAGTGGATGCGACCCAGGGAATCCAGGCGCAAACTCTGTCGAATTTGTTCCTTGCAATAGAGGCGAATCTAGAGATAATTCCAGTTATAAATAAAATAGATTTACCAGGGGCTGAACCCGACCGAAGACAGGAGGAAGTAGCCGATCTTCTCGGTATAGACAAAGAAGAAGTTTTGCTGGCCAGTGCTAAAGAAGGGGTGGGTATACAGTCGATACTGGAAGCTGTAATATCTCGAGTTCCACCTCCAACTGGGAATCCGGAGGCACCACTAAGGGCTCTAATTTTCGATTCGGCATATGACCAATATCAAGGTGCTGTGCCGAATGTCAGGGTAGTCGATGGTATAGTAAAGCCAGGTATGTCGATTACTTTCGGTGCCGTTGATTACAGTTATGAAGTTACGGAAGTAGGGATCATGCGCTTAGGACGAGTTCCCCAGGAGAAGCTATCTCCAGGAGAAGTTGGTTATATCATTGCTACGATTAAGGATGTGTCACACACAAGGGTGGGTGACACCGTTCTGGATTTTGATCAGAAATCCGAAGAATTATTGGAAGGTTACAAGGAAGTTAGTTCTATGGTCTTTGCGGGCCTTTATCCGACAGAGAGTGACGACTACGAGAACCTGCGGGATGCTTTGGACAGATTGAAATTAAATGATGCCAGCCTGCACTATGTCCCAGAGAGCTCCATAGCTTTGGGATTCGGATTCCGTTGTGGATTCCTCGGTCTTTTGCACATGGAGATTATTCAAGAACGTCTTGAAAGGGAGTTTGCGGTTGATCTAATCACTACGGTGCCTAACGTCGAGTATCATGTACGTTTGTCTGATGGAGTTGAAGCTACAATAGAGAATCCTACTGCTTTGCCAGATCTGGGAATGATAAGGGAAATATCAGAGCCTATCGTTCAAGCCAGGATTCTGTGTCCTGCTGATTACATCGGTAACATCCAGAAATTGTGCCACGATCGGAGAGGAATTTTTAAAGGCATGAAATATGTAGATAAGCAACGAGTGGAAATGGATTTCGAACTTCCTTTGGCAGAGATAGTCTTGGATTTTTATGATAAACTGAAAGGAGGGACAAGGGGATATGCAACCTTGGATTATGACTTCCTTGAATTTAGAGCAGGAGACCTGGTCAAGTTAGATATTTTAGTGAATGGTGATGTTGTAGACGCGTTTTGTGTGATAATTCACCAGGAAAAGGCTATGGAGTATGGAAGGGATTTAGTCCGAAAACTGAAGGCTTTAATTCCGCGGCAACAATTTCAGGTAGCTTTGCAAGCAGCAATCGGCGGTCAAATTATTGCCCGCACAAACGTTAAAGCTGTGAGGAAAAATGTAACTGCAAAATGCTATGGTGGTGACATCACCAGGAAGCGCAAGTTGTTAGAGAAGCAGAAAGCTGGGAAAAAGCGTATGAAGCAGGTGGGATCAGTAGAAATTCCTCAGGAGGCTTTTCTTGCGGTTTTGGAAATTGGCGAGTCATGATCATTCATATAGTTAGTGTTTGGAGTCACCGATGACTTGGAGGATCTCTCGGAGGATCTCTCGGGGAGTCTATAGTTCTTGGAGGTTGAGGTGAGAAAAATCTTTTTACCTAAAGTTCTTGATTTTCAAACTTACGATGAAGTTTTTTCAGAGGTGTTAGGCGAGTCTACTGAACCAGTAGTTTTTGACGGGATGGGTCTAAACTGGATTGATCCAAATGGAATGGTGAATCTACTTGCTGCTGGTTCTGTTATTCGGGATAAGACTGATCAAATGCCAAGCTTAATCCTACCGAAGGGAGAGGAAGTTACTAGTTATATGGAAAGGATGGGTTTCTTTCGGGCTGCAGAGGGGATCTTCTTCACTGGATCTCTTGATAAGTTAAAACAAGAAGGGGTAACCTCAGACGTGCTCTTAGAAGTCACACAGATTATGCAAAACAGTGATATCCACAAAGTTGTGGATAAGGTGCAAAGACGAGCGGGGGCGATACTGACTAACACACTCGATTATGCACCGAATGCGGTTGTTCAGTTCAGTGTTGTCCTGAGTGAGGTCTGTCAAAATATAATTGAGCATGCGGAATCAGCCGGATGGGTTGCAGCACAGACGTATAATTGGTCACATCGTTTGGGTCGCCTAGTTGTTGTGATTTCGGTCACGGATCTCGGAGTAGGATTCAAGGGATCCCTTTCTAGTGAGCACTCAAATAAATTTGGGAAGGAGTGGGATGACACGAAGGCATTGGAGGCTGTTTTTGTCCATGGCTTGACTCGTTTTCCTGATATGGGACGTGGACAAGGGATCCAACAAATTCGGAAGCAGGTCCGAAAGTGGAATGGGATGATCTCTGTCAGAAGTGGAACTTCTAGGATCATAGATGTGCCGCACTGGTTCGAGTCATCCTCTCTTCAGGAGGGGCTTCCGAACTTTCCAGGGACTCAGATCAACATTGTTGTTCCAAAGAGGATACAGCATGAGCTATGAGTTAGAGACGGACCATCTCTCGATTGACGTCGCGATGATTTTAAAGGAGCTAAATTCGACTCCTAATCCACATCTGGTGACAAGAACTACAGGAAGAGATGTTCGGAGTGTCATTGAAGTCAGGCTCAGTGCAATTAGTGATAAAGTGATTTCCCTCATTGATTTCTCTGACATTGAAGTAATGGATTTTTCTTGTGCCGATGAAGTGGTGGCAAGACTTTTGACACGTTTTATTGGCTCAGATCGTCCTCAAGAGGCATTCTTCGTCCTGAAAGGTCTAGTTCCGAACCACCTGGAACCAGTAGCCGAAGTTCTTGAAAGACAGGGGATATTAGCGGTTGCTGAAAATTGTTCAGGTTTACTGGAACTCCTAGGAAACTCCTCTTCCGAAGAAGGAAAAGTATGGGGCTTTATAGAAGAAAAGAGAAGTGTGACTGTGGATGAACTAAATGCTGTTTTCGTGGAAAAAGATGATCAGGAAGCTTTAAAGCGCTTGATCGATCAGAGGGTGGTATTTTACGAAACTACAGGAAATAAGTATCGTTCATTTGGAAGTGTAATAGACAGCTTATTAGAATAGGTTGTTGTATGCTTATTAAGCAGAAGTAGTCCTAATGCAAGGATACTAGACCGCAGGTTCGTAGAGATATAGATTAAACTAACTGGAGACTTCAGATTTTGAACAGGGCGCTTTAATTGTGAGTACCTTTCGAACAGAGATCGATGCCGTTTTGGAATCAATTCGACCTGCAATCCATGCCGATGGTGGTGATGTCGAATTCGTCAGCTTCGATCAAGACCAAGGTCTAGTTAAGCTTCGGCTTCTAGGGGCCTGCGAAAGCTGCCCAATTTCCATGAGGACATTGAAAGAGGGTATAGAAAAACGAATGGTAGAACAGGTGGTGGCCGTGACGGAGGTTCAAGCGGTCTGATCTCGAAATCTTCTCCTTTCCAACTCGGAATCTTGGTACTCAACCTAGCATTGTTTCTTGAATAGCGTATATGGTTTGTCCTAATGGACAGCTAGAAAGCCTTTGGAGTCAAAATGACCACAGAGAATATAGAAAAAAAAGCACTGGAAGCTTTATCAGCCATAATGCATCCAGTCACGGGTAGTGACATTGTGAAAAGTGGCCATGTGCAAAATCTGGAAATAAAAGAAGGGCCCGAAGTCCATCTCTCTTTTATCGTCCAGCCAAATGATCCTCCAGGCTTGGTTAAAGAAGCACGGAGGGTTCTGGAAGGTCTCACCGAGCTTAAGAAAGTAAAGGTAAAGGTCCAATTGCCTCAGTCTGGTGGTAATAGTGGGGGAGTCAGCCAAGCTGGTCCTCCTAACTCATCGGTTTCAGGTGGTGGTCCTGGTGTCGTTCCTCAAGTAACCCAAAAGCCAGAGATATTAGGGAAAGGGACTAAGGTTTTAGCTGTTAGTTCTGGCAAAGGTGGAGTTGGTAAGTCGATGGTTGCAACGAACTTAGCTGCAGCTTTAGCTTTACAGGGAAAGTCGGTGGGTCTCTTGGATGCCGACATTTATGGTCCCAATATTCCTTTGATGTTTGGAGTTAGAGGTCGGCCCACAGTAACAGGAGACAAGGGTAAAGAATTGATTCAACCTATGGAAGCTCATGGTGTCCGTCTGATGAGTCTAGGATTTCTTCTAGATGAAGACCAACCAGCGATAATGAGAGGTCCATTGATATCGGGCATATTGAAACAATTTCTAGAACAAGTGAACTGGGGAGACCTGGAATTTCTAATTGTGGATATGCCTCCAGGCACTGGTGATGCCCAACTTTCATTGGTACAGAGTATAGATATCGATGGGGTAGTGATGGTCAGCACACCACAAGCGGTTGCCACGGGAGATGTGGCTAGGGGAATAAGAATGTTCGAACGGGTAAACACCAGAGTGTTAGGCATTGTGGAAAACATGTCTAGCTTGGTTTGTCCGCATTGCAGTGAAGAGATAGACGTTTTTGGACAGGGTGGAGTAGACCGATTAGGAAGTGAAATGGACTTGCAGGTGTTGGGTAGAGTTCCGTTGGAACCGTCGGTCAGAATTTCTGGAGATGAAGGGAGTCCGACTGTTGTCTCCAATCCAGATTCGGCAGCTGCAGAATCTTTACGTGCTCTGACGAATGTTGTTTTAGAAGGTCTTAATATCGCTTCGGCTACAACCTGATCAACTGGTCTTTAGAATTTTGGATGATTGGATGAATGTCTCTGCAAACAGGAAGATTCCGGATGGGCCTGACAAGGAAGTTCAGGTACAAACAATTTTTTCTGAAATTGCACCTAGGTACGATCTACTAAATCATCTATTGAGTTTGAACATAGATAGAATCTGGCGTAAAAAAGCTATCCGTGCCCTGGAATGGGAGAGTAAGAGTACAGGACGTTATTTGGATTCTTGCGCTGGGACTTTTGATCTAGGATTGGAACTGGTGAAGCAGAGGGCTTTCGCAGGTGTTGTAGTTTCGAGTGACTTTGCATTACCGATGCTGAAGCGAGGTTTGCACAAAATTACTTCAGAAATATTTCCAGTTTGTGGCGATGCTTTGCGCATGCCTTTTCCTCCTGGAAGTTTTGATGGAGCTATGGTGGGATTCGGGATAAGAAATCTTGCGAACCTAGAGACTGGATTCCGAGATTTAGCGAGAGTGTTGAGACCAGGAGGGAAGCTTGTCATCTTAGAATTCAGTGTCCCCCCCAACTGGATCCTTCGAAAACTTTATCACTTTTACTTTCATAATGTCTTGCCTATAGTCGGCCGGATTCTTTCGGGTCACGCTTGGGCCTATACTTATTTACCAGAATCCGTCAGAGATTTTCCTGGTCCGCAAGAATTAAGCAAGAAACTTCTGAAAGCAGGTTTCAAGGAAGTGACCTGGCGGTTCATTACTGGGGGTGTGGTAACGATTCATGTAGCTGTAAGGTAGCAGAGCTCAGGGTACATCAAATCAAATTGAAAACTTTAGTTGGGCTCTATTGCGTAGACGGTGCCTATTTTGTTTAGTTCCGATTCGAGTAGGTCATGGTTACCGACAACAACAGTCACCATGTCTTCCAATCCGTTCCGAGCCAGGTTTTCCCTGAAAATGTTGTGGATATCCTGTGCGTTTGTCCGCTGAATTCCTTCTAGGTAAGTCGAAAGCCAGTTGAGAGGAAGATTCTGGGTGAGATAAAACATTTGTCTTGATACTACCTGTGCGGGGCTCTGAAAATTGAAGACAAACCCATTGGAGATCTCGTCTATTGCATCCTGGACTTCCTCAGAGTGGGGTGGCTTTTCGCTCAGCTCTTGTAAGGTTTGACCAATCAACTTGATAACCGTTCCAGTGGAACTGTTTTTTGTTTGTGTCATGGCTGCTAGCACTCCAGGTGGTTTTGTTGGAGCAGTCCAGATAGAAGATGCAGAGTAGGAGAGACCCGATTCTGTACGGATACGACTGGACAAACGACTGTTTAAACCTGAACCTCCTAGAATCAAATTGCCAACTTGGGCAGCGAAATATTCAGCATTGTCATCTAATTTAACTTTGCTGTGCTTCCCTATGATTATTGTGGTCTGTGGCAATTCATTTCTCACCACATATATTCCTGGTTTAGCTGGAATAGGAATAGGCAACACTTCCGTGAATGTGCTTTCGCAGGGGGGTATAGATTCGACGAATTTATTAAGCTTCGGTAGAATGTTAGACCAGGTAGTATTACCCGTTACTCCTAAAGTCAGGTTGTCCCGACAGAAGATTTTTCTGTGGATATCATTTAAGTTTTTAGGGTTCAGATCCTCGAGGTCCAGATCCTCGGGTCGTAGTGTCCATCCTGTGGGATGGTCTCCAAACATCAGTTGATTGAAGGTCCTGATGGCGATGGTATTGGGATCTCTTTCACTTCTTCTCAGGTAGTCTAATTCCTGGTTGCGCCATACGTGGATCATTTCAGACGAAAATCCCGGTTGGGTTAACAAGAGATTCCAGATTTCGAGTGATTCGTCCAGATATTCAGTCAGGGTGTTTAGCGAACTAAAGGAAGACCTTCCATCACGTCCGAACGACAAGTTTGTGGCGTATTGTTCCAGTAGCGTGTTGATCGAATCAGGAGTTATCTGTTCAGATCCCCCTGAACGCAAGAGCATCGGCACTGCCGTAACAACACCCTGTTGTTCTCTATTGAAATGAATAGTTCCACCTTGGAATCGTGCGAATATGGATACAAGTGGGAGTGAAGTATCTTGGAGGAATAACACTTTTACTTTTCTGGTTATTTCGTGAACGTCCGCCCTGGGTTGGGCAAATGAAAGAGGTTCGAACTTAAGATCTTTATATCTGATGCCGTCTCGTGACTGCCCCATTAGATGGAAAGGGGTAAGGAGAACCAAATACAATGCAATGAATTTGGCTTTCTCTAGACTAGTCGGTAACCAATGGCAGGCCATCATCTTACGCATGAGTCTATGGGTACCAAAGTGGCTACAGTGCGATTGCTTGGATTGAAATACTTTTTGATAACTAGGCTTATCATTTCAGGTTGGACATCCTTGAGTTTTTGACTGAGTTCGAAGGTGTACTTCCAATTTCCGTACAGAGTTGTGGAATGAGCTAGTTGGAGTGCCAAGCCAAAATTACTAGCCAACCCGCGGATTTGACCAGCAGATATCTGGTTGCGAATTCTCTGAAGGTCTTCTTCTGAAGGTGGTATCTCGGCAAGATTTTCCAGTTCCTCATATACGGATTGTTCCACATCTTCTGTTTTCACAGGAGATGGGATACTCACGTTGATTGAAAAAAGTCTTGGAAATAAATCACCTGGGCCTATTGAGGAGGTCACATTGCTGGCGATCTGATCCTGTACAACGAGTCTCTGGAACAATCGGCCACTTCGATTCCCAGTCAGCAGTGCAGTGAGGATCATCAGGGCAGGGTTGTCAGGGTGATCAGTTGGTACTGTGTGCCATCCAATACGTAATTGGGGTTCACCTTGAAAAACCACTGAAACACGTCGCTCTTTCTTTTGGTCTGGTTCAGTATGAGTAATGCTTCTTTCGGTCCCACCACGGGGTAGATGTCCGAAGTACTGATCAGCCCATTCTTGAATTAGTTCGGCTTTGATATTGCCCACCACTGCCACTACAGCATTTTCTGGACCATAGTGTTTTTCGTAATGGGACTGAATATCTCGTCTGCTTAGGTTGTTTATATCTTGCATATGACCAACCACTGGTTCTCGGTATGGATGGACTTTGAACGCCGCCTTTAGGTGGGCTTCGTATAACAGGTTTCCAGGTTGAGTTTCAATTCGTGATCGGCGCTCTTCTGCAACGACATCTCTCTCGGTGTAAAATTCTCTGAAAACGGGTTGAGTCATCCGTTCAGATTCAAGCATAAACCAGAGTTTAGCACGATTCGAAGGAAGTTCAAGATAATATTTGGTTGATTCGGAATCGGTACTTGCGTTGAGACCCCTGGCTCCGTTTCGAGTAAGGATAGCTTCGAATTCATTTGCTACAACATAAATTTGAGCCTGTCTTTCTATTTGGAGAATATCTCCTTTAAGAGCGGTTATTGCTGGAGATGTGGGGCTAGTCTCTTCTAATGCAATGATGGAGTCCTCTAGAAGGTCCATCTGATTGAGCAGCGATGTTTCTCTCTCTAGATCTAGGGTGCCTATAGTGCGAGTGCCCTTGAAGAGCAGGTGTTCGAGGAGATGAGCTGTCCCAGTGCTTCCAGTTTTGTCATCTATCCCACCAACTCGATACTGGAGAACGAATGAGACAGTCGGAGATTGCGATTTCTCTAGGATCAGAAATCGCATTCCATTTTCCAACTGATACTCAGTAACTGGAAGGTCTGTGGCTTCTTGAGCTTGTGCTTCTCCATGAAACTGTGGAACAAGCACGATGAAAATAAATATCAGGAAAAATGGCGCCATTGAGCTAACTTTGACAACTGGGACAGAAGAATGCAGAACGATTGGAAAAAACTATTCTTTCCACTAAAGATTTACAACCAAAGCAAGCCTGCTCATGGCGACCGTAAATCTTAAGGTTCGGTTTGTTGTTTCCTTGTAAGCCAGTTGCGTCTCGGTAGTTTCGCAGTGTAGTTCCGCGATTTTCAATAGCATTGTTTAGTATGGCTATTAATGATTGGTGAAGTAGTTTTGATTCTGGCTTGGCAAGTCTATTTGATGGTCGCTGTGGATGTACGCCAGCAAGATGGAGGGCTTCGTTCGCATAAATGTTTCCTACTCCAGCCAAGTTTTTTTGGTTTAATAACCAGGAACGTATTGGAGACCGAGATGACGCTAAATTTTCATGTAAATCTGTCCATTTATAATTTGGAGATAACGGCTCTGGTCCTAATCGTTCCGATTGGTTCGTCCAGTCAATTTCTTTGAAAAGGCGTAATGTTCCGAAGCGACGGATGTCATCATAAACCAATGATTTCCCCCGGTCGAGTTGAAATTGTACAGCTGGATGTGTTAGCACAGAGTCGTCAGTATCCAATGCCAGGCGTCCAGTCATTCCGAGGTTTATAACCAGTACATATTCATGGCTCATATGTAACACGATATTCTTGCCTCTGCGGGATATAGAATTAAAAGATTTTCCGATGAGGGTGGATTTGAAAATATCCTCAGCTCCTTTAACTACATTGGGCCGTAATACTCGGACAGATTCAATGGT
>CAWWAX010000014.1:0-27870 GCA_963935005.1 uncultured bacterium
CAGATCGAAGGCAACTTCTTACCAATCCAGATGGGATGGCTGGAGGAGCTCTTCGATCACAGCTCCATGGTCGGTATCGTATTCCTTCTGTGATGGCTTACGATCAGGCAGAGTGCAGGGAAGTTTTAGCTTCGATGATGTCCACCATACAAGTGCCAACCTTGAGATTGAACGCTATGGCTCTCCACCCTCCGTTCTCTCGAACAGATTGGGGTGAAGTTCTTGAGAAGCTACCAACGGACGCAGCACAGGATTGGTCGGCTGCTAGCGCTAGCCGTGGATCGATGGGGGGACAGAACACTGACACCACTTTTCCCGACTGGAGCCTTTTCCTTGTAGGATTGATGCATGAGGCGGGGGTGCCGATCGGGGCTGGTACTGATACGCCGATCGGTTTTGCAGCGCCAGGTTATAGCCTCCACAGTGAGTTGGAAATGTTGGTTCGGGCGGGATTGTCACCGATGGAAGCCCTGAGAGCGGCTACGTTACGTCCAGCTGAATTTTTCAATTTGGAAACTGAGATGGGTACCATTGAACCAGGTCGTTTAGCTGATCTAGTTTTACTTCAGGGCAATCCTTTGGATGATATCACTCTTACCCGATCGGTCCAGGCAGTGGTGACTAAAGGTCAGTTCTTGAACCGTAGCGCGTTGGACGCCTTGGTGAGATAGTCACAAAGGTATATAAGAATCAAGATTGTATCTGGTTTGCTTTGCAGCTCTGTATGTTAGAGTACAATCAAGTATCAGTTTATTGCTTTAGCAGGAGGATAAATGAAGATGCAAACTCGCCGTAATTTTTTAAACAAAGCTTTAGGTGGAGTAGTTGCCTCTGCTTCTGTGCCCTCGTTTATGAGTTCGGGAAGACGTGACTCTATAAAAATGTTAAATGAGGAACAAGCTCAAGCGAAGGACATTTTGGAGAGGGTATCTTCTGTCAGTGCAGTAGACGAAAGTTATTGGAGATTGGTCAAAGAAGCATTTTCACTAAACAATGATCTTCTGTTTATGCATGCTGCGAATTTATGTCCGTCTCCCATTTCAGTGCAAAATCAACTCTTAGATCTAACATTAGACGTGGATCAAGATGCGTCAGCTCAAAATCGGAGGAAATTCTCGGGGTTACAAGAGCGATCACGCGACATGTTAGCTGGATTTTTAGGAGCTGACTCAAAGGAGATAGCCATAGTTCGCAATACGAGTGCCGCTAATGCTACCGTGGTTAATGGGTTGGATCTGGGGCCGGGCGATGAAGTGCTTTTGTGGGATCAGAATCATCCAACCAACAGTATATCTTGGGACGTTAGAGCAGAAAGGTATGGTTTTACTGTAAAAAGAGTCAGTACCCCAGTGAATCCACAGTCTATTGAAGCGCTAATCGCACCCTTTGAAGAAGCCCTGACTTCCGAGACTCGATTGGTCTCATTTAGTCATGTTTCTAATATTTCTGGAGTAAAGCTTCCAGCCACTCGACTTTGTGACTTGGCTCATGCAAATGGTTCTTTCGCTATGGTGGACGGCGCCCAAAGTTTCGGTTGTCTTGAGGTAGATTTGCATAAAATAGGATGTGATTTTTACACGGGAAGTGCTCACAAATGGTTCCTCGGCCCCAGAGAAGCAGGGGTTCTTTATGTTCGTGAATCTGCTGTGGAACATCTCTGGCCTACACATGTGGGTGTTGGCTGGGAAAGTGCTTTAGCCAACGGTGCTCGTAAATTCGAAGTATTAGGGCAAAGAGACGATGCGGCGGTTGCAGCGGTGGCGACGACGGTTCGTTTCCATGAAACAATAGGAAAACGAAGGATAGAAGAACGAATTAAAGAGTTGGCTAATAGCCTGAAGACTGGATTGAGAGACCGTCTTCCTGGGACTCAGTTCCATACTCCATTTAGTGCAGATTTGAGTGGTGGGGTAGTGGTGTTTTTGCCACCAAGTTCTGATGCTCGTAAGCTATTCTCTGCACTTTACGAGGAGCATGGTGTGGCTGGAGCAGCTATGGGAGGCGCATTCACAGGAGTTCGTCTTTGTCCTCATATTTACAACACCATGGAGGACATAAACAGTGTAATCCAGGCTGTTGAATCACTGGCCTAGAAGGTGCCCAGAAATCCTTGTCGTATCAGATTTTTATGAATCCCCGATTTATTTGGATGAAGTGCTAAGCTTGTGTCTAGTAACGGTATGATTCTGGCTTGAATGGTCCCTGTTTTTTTAGGCCGATATAGGAAGCTTGGTCTTGGGTTAATTCAGTTATTTGTGCATCCAATTTCTTGAGATGTAATCTGGCAACTTTTTCATCCAGGAATTTTGGAAGTACATAAACCTTATTTTGATACTGAGCTTGGTTTGTTGCCAATTCGATTTGTGCGATGACTTGATTAGTAAAACTGGCTGACATTACGAAACTGGGGTGACCAGTAGCACATCCTAAGTTCAGAAGCCGTCCTTCCGCTAAAACCATGACACTGTGACCGTCGGCGAATATCCACTCATCGTATTGAGGCTTGATATTCTGACATGTAATCCCTGGTGTTGCTGCTAATCCAGCCATGTCAATTTCATTATCGAAATGGCCGATATTCCCGATAATGGCCTTGTCCTTCATGCGAGATATGTGTTCGGCAGTGAGGACATCTTTGTTTCCAGTAGCTGTTATAAAAATATCCACTGTTTCCAAAATGTCTTCCAACCGACGAACAGTGAAACCTTCCATGCAGGCTTGGAGAGCACATATTGGATCTACTTCGGTGACAAATACTTTGGCTCCCTGTGCTTTTAACGCTTGTGCACAGCCTTTGCCGACGTCCCCATATCCGCAAACCACTACTGTTTTTCCAGAGATCATCACATCGGTTGCTCTATTCAAACCATCGATCACGGAATGTCTACATCCGTAAAGATTATCGAACTTTGATTTGGTGACTGAGTCGTTAACGTTGATGGCTGGAAAAAGCAGTGAGCCATCGTTTTCCATTTCATAGAGACGCATGACTCCAGTGGTGGTTTCTTCGGACACACCTTGGATATTTTGGCTTAACCGGTGCCATTTCTCTTTGTCTTGATCCAAGGATAACCGAAGTAAGTCGAGAATGACCCCCTTTTCCTCTGGGTCGTTTTGGGGATCGAATTTAGGAACTTCGCCGCTTTTTTCGCATTGAACTCCCTGGTGCAATACGAGCGTTGCATCACCCCCATCATCCACGAGAAGGTCGGGCCCATTTCCATCGGGCCAGGTCAAAGCCTGGTCAGTACACCACCAGTATTCTTTTAACGTCTCACCTTTCCATGCAAAAACAGGAACACCTTTTAAGTCTTGCTCAGTTCCAGTACGCCCGATTACGACGGCTGCCGCTGCATGATCTTGGGTGGAGAAAATATTGCAAGAGGCCCATCTGACGTCTGCTCCCAAGTCAACGAGAGTTTCGATGAGCACTGCCGTCTGCACAGTCATATGCAAGGAGCCCATAATTCTCATTCCCGAAAGAGGTTGGTCGGCTGCGTATTCTTCCCGGAGAGCTATTAGTCCAGGCATCTCCTGCTCTGCAAGTCGGATCTCTTTTCTTCCCCATTCACCTAACGAAAGGTCAGCCACCTTGAAGGGGCTTGGGGTATCTTGCTGTGTAGTCGCAGTTTTTTTAGACACTACTGTAAGGCTCATGATTGTTTCTCTTTTAAGTTCAAGTTAAAAATATTTCGTTTAAGGAAATTGTCATTAGGATGTGTCAATCAGTTCGAGATGTCGTAGTGGGTGATTCGCCACAACGAAAAGAATTTAAAATAGTTTCGAGTTGAAGAAGGTATTGGTATTTATCTCTTCCAGGAGCGTAAAGCCAAGCATCGACTAGGTACTGACGTCCTTGACTAGGGCAGTTGATGGATCGGATTATGGTCGGTCCTCCAGCTGGAAATAGATCTTCTGGTGGATTTGACCAGGTCGTTCTGATTTCGTCCAGAATCATGTCGCCGATTTGGATCTGTCTTCTCTCTGCTAGGTCTGGGTTTAAAACTTGTGGGTAGTTGTAATACAAATCCGATATATCCTGACGCCACTCCAGGATGTCTCCCTGGCTGGATTTTTCTGTTGTTACACCGCGCCATGTCACAGTGATTTCCCTGATGAGTTCAGACGGATCGGGATTATCATTACGAAAAATATATGTGGAATCTTCTATTCTTTTAACATAAAGTTCTGGAAGGAGTAAGGTGAATTGTGCTTCTTTCTGTAGGCTGTCAGCTAAGGCTACGTTTCTACCGCTCATAAACATTCTACTTCGGACCCAGTCCTGATACTGACCATCTAGTAATTGATGCAGGTCAGGCATTAAAGATTTTGCCTCGTCAATTTCACCGGGGTTAAGCAGTAGCACTGTTGCCAACTGGCCTTTCGCCCAGACGTCCTGAAGTTGAAAAATTTGAGGGGGATTTAGATTTTCGGTGGGCCGTCTGTCTAGGGCATCGATAATCCATGGGTCGACGACGCTACCTACAAGTAGAATTTGTTTAAACCTTTGCAGCCTGTCCCATTCTAGTCCTAAGGGGGCTTGATATGTGATACGGAATGTTTTCTCTGGTCTGACGGTGAGTATTCTTGTCTCCAAAGAAGATTCTATCATTTCATCGACTACAGCCCAGTTCTCTGGTGAGGTGGCGACGATCACACTGTTCCATTCTCCCCAGGATCTGGGCAGGTCACAGCCAGCCAGGGTCAGGACAATTACCAAGAGGCTAGTCCGCATTGGTTTTCTATGCACGGGTATTTGGTCCAGTCAAGTTTAGAAAGTCTTCTTCAAGTCTAAATATACAATCGGAGGGCACCACTGTTCCATCCCCAATCCCTACTTGTTACTTAGTAGGCTGCCTCTGTCGGTCTTTTCTCGCCTGCTGTAATGGGAATTGCAAGGCGATTCTCACGTGGAGGTAGAGCGCAGACTGAAAATGCACTGAAGACACAAGGTGGATTGCGGGTGCGATTGAAGTCCATGATTGTCCAGCCTTCTTCTTCAATAGTCCAGTTCTCTTCTTGTGGGATAGGTACGCTTAGATAGCGACCTAATTGATAGGTTTCTTCAATGGCAGTGGGATCCCACAACATTACATGGAAAGACGTGCTGTTAGCATTAGCAACAGCAATCAGTCTGTGGGTTTCTCCATTCACCTGGAAAACCAGTTCTCCTGGAGTCTGATATTCCAGCATTCCCTCTTTGACGTCAGCCACAGGAAGCGCTCGCGATTCTCCATAGGGTTCGAATCGGGCAGCAATCCGCCAGTTTGTATCGACAGGAAAAGATTCGGGAAGTTGGAAGGTTTCTCTTTTTGGAGAATCCTCATCCCAAACTCTAAGCCATAGCCTGTCTGTACCAGGTTCTCCGTGGATACGCATTCCTAGGGTTCCTAGAGATAGATTCGTCGTACTGCCAGAACGGTCATTGTTCAGGATGGTTTCGCCGTCAATGGTTTCACCTTCCCTCAGGCTTATCTCGGTGTTAGGAGCGGGTTCAATAGTGATTTCCTGGCCAGATCGATGGAGGATTCCAGCCAGAGGTGGAGAATCTGATTCGGGCAAGGTTATGGGCAAATCCGGATCTGATCCGAATGGAGTTGCTCCTTGAGCCAGATTCCAGAGCCCCATCCACAACACCACGCCCGAAAATGGTCTGACTAAACCTTCGCGACGGTTCTCTCGCCATTCCTGGTGATTGGCGGCGAAGTCATTAGCATCGACAGGTTCGAGTACTGGCCATTCTTCTGAAGAACATGAAGCAACAACCATTGTAGCCAATGTAAAAGCCAGTGTATCCCTAAGCTGACGATATAACTTCACCATGAGCCTCCTGAGTTCAAAATTCTATTTTGAGTGCAGTTCGGGTGGGGATTAACGGCGCATTTGACCGTCATCTTCCAGGAAGCGTATTGCCTCTTGGAACCCCGTGAAAGACTCCCGATCTCTCCATACTTCAGTCAAGACTTGGTATGCTTCTCCTGCGTCTTGGTCGTTCCCCATGGCGACGTAAGATCTCGCCAGCCCCAGTAGTGACCTTGGACGATTCGGCATTCTTAGCAAAGATGTCTCAAACATCTCCACTGATTCCTGTGGACGGTTTAGGTCCATCAGGATTTCCCCATAAAGTTCATGTACTGGCTTTAACGGAGAAGCAGCCCCTCGAGGTGGCATCATGGCTTCGACGGTTGCAACCACGTCATCCATGGTTGCCATAGCCTGTTGTGGACGTCCTTGGAATGTATGGAGTAAAGCGTTTACCTGTTGGGACATGATCCCGTTTCTGTTAGGACTTCTGGTTGTTCCAGGCGTCCTAGATGCACTCCACTTTTCTTCCAAGGCTTCGTTGGCGGCTTCCAAAGCCGATCCATCTCCTAGGTGGTAGGCGCTAAGAGCCGCAGCTAGCAATTCATCAGCTGCTAAATCACTGGTAATATTTGCGGGAATGGCCCACTCTTCCGTTTCAATGATGTAGCGTGACTTGAGTAGTGTGACGGCACCCATTACACGACCTTGACCACCGGCATCGCTTACATCGTTTTCTAGGAACTTACCTCCGGCCATGCTTTCAATGCGCTTGATCCAGTGTCTGGCCTTCTCATAATCTCCAAGTTGAAGATCACCATATTGACCCCAATCCAAAGCATGTACTGCATCACCCATCGGTTCATTTGGATTCCATAGATTGCGAGCGGCGTCGTAGGCTCTCTGATTATTTCCTGATACATGATCCCACATTCCATGTTGGATAAAGATATGTGTAGGCATGTGTATCGCATGTGATACTGAAGGAGATATCTCAGCGAATCGATGCGCCGCTTCCAGGGCTAGTGGCGCTAGAAGAGGATCGTCGAAGGAGTGTATGGTGTAGTGAACTCCTCCAGGGTGGTTCGGGTTTTCTTTGAACAAACGCAATGCGATGTCGCCAGCTCGGATATTGAGGCGTTTGCTTAAATCTCCAGTTGAACTGATAGCGCTCAGCATCGACAAAGAATAGAATGCAGCTACTTCTGGATCATCTGGATATTCTTCATGTAGTTTGCTCATGGCTTCCATGTAACCAAGCTTACGCTCAACGATGTCTCCATCGCCCCAAAGGGTTTCCACTGCTGACAAGAATCCTTTTTCTCTTTCTGTAGGAGCCTTGGCAAGACGTTCAGCTTTGGTGGCACCCAGCCGATGCAGTGCTTCACGAGGTTTTTCGGGATCCATTTGAGAGTTTAAGGGATGGTTGTATGCCAAAGATTCCCCCCAATACGCCATCGCGAAGTCGGGTTCTATTTCTTGGGCAGCATGGAATTGCTCGATAGCCTGTAGCCATCCGAAGGAATGCAGGATAGCTACCCCGCGAAGAAATTTCTGTTGGGCTTCTGCTGAAGCCGAAGTTGGAAAATCAATAGAGCCAACATTTTGAAACTGTGCCTGGACGGGCATGAATGCGAACATCGAAAACGTCAGGGTCAGCATTACATTGCGCAGACTTTTCACGGGGCTATCCTCCATCAGTAAAATCTTGTACGTATGCGTACACTAAAGAGCATCGGTGATTTTCACCGGGATTAAACCTAAGACATACTTGGTTGTCTAGCTATATATCGTCACAAAACGTTGGCGGTTTTAGTATATGTTATATGGCCTTACTGAGTTGTAACAGTACTACTATAGTGCTTTAGCCTAGGATGTTTTCTGTTAAATGCGGGAATGGTAAAGTAGTGTTGATAGGGTTCAGGCCTCAGCATAGGACACAGTCTTATGGAACTTTTAATTCTTTCTTTAATGCGTTGGTTCATACCAAGTAGCAGGAGCACTTGTAAGTAAAGTGAGGAGCTCTGGGCGTGAATGGTTCCAAGTGCCATGGTTGCGGGGTGTTATTTTTGGCACCATCCTGTCTCTTGGGACTGTGGCTTTTCGGGGGACAGTGTGAATGTGAATCGCCTTAAGTTAAAAGTAAAAATTCTGCGCCGAGTGCAGAGTAACAGCCAAGTTTAGGAGAATATTTATGAAAATGATGCTAAGTATAGCGATGTTGCTACTGGTGGTTGCCCCTTTATCGGGCCAGAGGCCAGAGCCTCATCCTATGAGTATGGGTGGTGGAGACTGTGCCGCGAACATATATAACTGCCGGGACACTCCGAATCCTTTACCGACTGCGAATACAGTTTGGATTGATGAGATGACGTGGATGGATGTTCGTGATGCACTCAATGCAGGGAAAACTACTGCGATTATCTCGACCGGCGGAGTGGAGCCTAACGGTCCCTGGTTGGTGACGGGGAAACACAATTATGTTTTGCGAGCTAACTGCGAAGCTATCGCGAAGGAACTTGGCAATGCGTTGTGTACTCCTATAGTCAAGTTTGTACCGGAAGGTTCGATTGAGCCTCAAACCAGCCACATGACAAGCCCGGGGACTATAAGTCTTCAGCAGGAGACATTTGAAGCCCTTTTGACAGATGTGGCGCACAGTCTCAAGATGCACGGCTTTGAAAATATCATCTTTATTGGGGACAGTGGCGGAAATCAGGGTGGCCAACGCAATGTTGCCGAGAAGCTGAATGCTGACTGGGGAAGTGATGCGCTAGTGGCTCACGTCCAGGAATATTATGACTACGGTAGTGTTGGCAATTATATGGCTGGTCAGGGTTTGGTTTCTGGAGAATCAGACAATCTGCATGACGATCCAGTTATCACTCTAAACATGATGATAACTGACCCCAACTCAGTGCGATATGACGAGCGCCTTGAAGCTGGTTTTGCTAGCATTAATGGTGTTTCCATTGCTGATAGAGTCGAATCCCTTGAAAAAGCGAGAAAAATCGTTCAGTTCAGGGCCTGGACTACTTCAGAATCCATCAAGAAAGCGATACTCCATGGTGGCACTCTTCCAATGCCTGAAAGGCCGGGAAGGGGAGCAGGAAGAGGTGGCCAGGAAAGGCCTGCCCCAGATCCACGAACGATGGGTGGTGGAGATTGCAGGCTAAACGAGTACAATTGTGTGGACACTCCGAATCCTTTACCGACTGCGAATACAGTTTGGATCGAAGAGATGACGTGGATGGATGTTCGTGATGCACTCAATGCAGGGAAAACTACTGCGATTATCTCGACCGGCGGAGTGGAGCCTAACGGTCCCTGGTTGGTGACGGGGAAACACAATTATGTTTTGGCGAAAAATTGTGAGGTAATTGCTCTTAAACTGGGAGATGCCCTATGTGCTCCCATTTTGAAATTTGTTCCAGAGGGTTCGATTGAACCACAGACTGGGCATATGACTAGTCCGGGTACGATTAGTCTTCAGCAGGAGACATTTGAAGCAGTGCTGACGGATGTGGCCCACAGTCTCAAGATGCACGGTTTTAAAAATATCATCTTTATTGGAGACAGTGGCGGAAATCAGAGTGGACAGGCAGCCGTGGCGGAACGATTGACCGCCAAATGGGACGGAAGCGCGGTTGTTGCTCATATCGGAGAGTATTACAGGGCGCCGGCAGGCTCACGCAATGTTTTGAGAGAAAGAGGTGTGCAGACGGATGATATGCCAAGCGATGGATTGCATGACAGCCCTGGTATAACCTTTAATATGCTGATTAATGATACTAAGTCAGTGCGTTGGGAAGAGAGGGTTGAAACAGGTCAGGCTATTATCAATGGTGTCTCAATCGCAGATTTGGCCACATCCCTTGAGCTCGCGAGAGAGATAGTTGAAGCCCGAGCGGATCGTACTGTAGGACTGATTAAATCAGCGATAAGTGGTAACTAGTACCTCGAGGTGATTCGATGAGATACGGAACAGCTAGGGGATAAAGGAGTAGATAGGGTTGGCCTTGCCTTTGGAAAGAGGTGTCGGGTCAACCCTATCTCTTGTTTTGAAAGAAAGCTTGCAGATATTTCGGTGAGAAGCTTTGGTGAAAAGGCCCTTGCCTGCCGTGTGATGGTTTAAAGAGGAGTATTTTGAACATGGAACTAAATTCCAAAAGCTTAAAAGCGTATTCTAAAGTGGCCCTTTTCGTTGTATGCGTACCACTTTCAGGGTGTTATGCCTATATGGATTCTTCAATAGAAACACTTACGCCAGGGACCGCTGTCAGGGTTAGGCTTGATGAGGATAGCTTTGGGCGCGTTCTTAATCAGGCGGCCAGTGACGGGTACGATGCTCGGCGACTTGACGCTAGAAGAAGAGGGCTTGTTGGACGAGTCACAGAGACCACGGGAGATAGCCTGTCAATTTTGTTGCGCGGAGCGGGTGGTTCGGTCTACACGGCCAGGATGCCTAATTGGGCTATTTCAGAGTCTGCGGTGAGACAGTTCGATCTCAAGAAAACGGGTTTGGTGGTGGCTGGTTTCAGCGCATTTACCGTGGCAGCATTTGGGGGTGGTTGGTTTGGTGGCACTACATCACGTGTAGCACCAGAGGCGCCGCAAATGATGACAACGAATCCAATTATCTCGATTCCTTTCCCTTGAAAATGGGGAAGGTGAGCTATCGAGGACGGACAAGAATGGCGACTTACAGGACTTATCGCTCATAGATTGAACGATTCTATGCGCCATAGTGAGTTTTAGGCCATATTGTCCCAAGGCCTATGGAGTATCTTGGGTGGATCATGGACACGAGAACCCCGTTGACATCTTCCTAGTGCGACGGATCCATTTCGTTCTGAAGTAGGGCCGATCGAAGTAGTCACTGAGAATAGATTGCAGGTTTGTGGAGTTCCCTCCTAATTATGGCACCCCGGGTCATGAGGACCAGTTGTGAAGTGAGCTTGAAATCACACTGATGAAAACAGGCAAGAGATACGGACATACGGCGTAAGCAAGAAAGCAGTGACTGGTCGGCAGGGGTAGTCAGACAAAATGGTTGTGAAGTTGGGAAGGAAAATAGCTGCAGACGGTCTTGACTGGGAGTCCTTGAGTGCTTGGTGAATTGAGGCAATACCAGGGCCCTATGAATCCTCGAGCAATTTTCAAAAAATTCGTCAGTTAAGGGTTTTCGATCGAAATGCTTTAAAGATAAGACTTGATATTGTTTTTTCTAGGTATACTGAAAACCCAGTGTTTACAAGAAAAATAGGGTTTTATGGCAGCGAAAGTTTAAGATAGCTCTTGCACCCAATAAATATGCCTGGTATTTTTCGGAGCGCTTAAAAAGGCAGAAAGCAGAGCGTGCCCACTTGGTTTTAGGACCGAGAAATTGTGGGTGCGTTATTTGTTATCTGTATACTATTGAGTGCTTAGCGTTAGAACGGTGACGATTGTGTCACCTACTTATTATTTGGAGGAGGGTACTAATGCGCGTTATTCGGCTACTAACTCTCACAATGGCGTTTGGGGCTATGTTGGCTATGGCTCCTGGTTCTGCTTGGGCGCAAGGCTCGCTCACAGGACTCGTCACGGAAGGCTCGTCAGGGCGTCCGCTTTCATCAGCCCAGGTGTTCATTGAAGGCTCAGGCCTTGGTGGATTAACCAATGCTTCAGGTCGGTACCTAATTGTAAATGTTCCTGCAGGTGAGTACACACTGCGGACTACACTGATCGGATTTGAGAACGTCGATCAGATGGTAACCGTGTCTGATGGTTCGGCAACATCTTCTGACTTCAGTATGTCTCAGGCAGCTTTGGCTCTTGATGGCATCGTTGTTACAGGAACAGCCGGTCAGGCCCGCCGTCGCGAGGTGGGAAATCAAATTGCACAGGTCAATCTCGCCGATGTTCCAGAAGCGGTGACCGGGATTGGAGAACTTCTCCAGACTCGTGTGGTCGGTGCTCGCATCCAGTTTGGTTCCGGTAACTCCGGTTCGGGTGCAGACATTCGTCTTAGGGGTAACTCAAGTACAGCTCTGAGTAATCAGCCGCTCATCTATATTGACGGTATGCGTGCGAAGAGTGAGCCGAGTTCATCTCAGAACGGTGCTGAAGATCCATACAGCCCGCTCAACGACTTGAACCCTGATGACATTGATAGGATCGAGGTTGTTAAGGGTCCTGCAGCTACAACTCTTTACGGAGCAGAGGCTGCAGCAGGAGTTATCCAGATCTTCACCAAGCGTGGAGGTAACGGTGCTCCTCAATGGACAGCTGAAACCCAACAGGGTTATGCTTACTTCCGTCCATTCGGTACGTCGGAAGTGCCTTACATGTGGCTTGACCAGGTTTTCCGTAAGGGACACCGTCAGCGCTACTCTATGAGTGTCAGAGGTGGAACCGATGATATCGGTTACTTCGTATCTGGTGCTTGGAACGACAACGTTGGTGCTGTAGAGACCGACGGTGAGCAGAAGATGAACGTTCGTGCGAACGTTACTTTCAGTCCTACTGAAGATCTGATGCTACAGTTCAATAACACCTTCGCAAGAACTGACATCACTCAAGCCCAGATGGGTAACTCTGTTACATCCATCATGATGAGTGCTATCAGGGGTCCGAAGAACTATATGGCTGGTCGTAGAGACCAGGAAACCTTAAGGCTACTGTTGAACGGTGAGGAATATCGCAACGTTATCACCAGAGCTACGACTGGTCTAACCATTAACTACACGCCAGGTGCTGACTTTACGCATCGGTTGACGGTTGGTTATGACTATTCACAAGACGACCACTTTAATTCCCAGGACTATTGCTGGCTTTGTCCGATCGGAATTATGAGTGACTTCTCCGACTATAAAATAGAAGGTGAAGGTCGCCGTGGTATGTCTCAAAATGGAATTTGGAGTCTCGACTACACAGGAAGTCTTGGATTGGATTTAGGCTGGCTGACTGACGGACTCCGCAGCACTGTGTCCTTCGGTATGCAGGGCGTTGAGAACGAAATTGAAAACTCCGAAATGGTTGGACGTAACTATCCTGGTCCTGGTATCTACACTCTAAGTAGTGCAGCCACCAAGCAGAATATGACTCAGAATAGGCTTCGTGTGATCACCGGTGGTTTCTTTGCACAAAACATGTTGGCCTTCCAAGACAAGTACTTCGTAACCGCCGGTCTGCGTGTTGACGGTAACAGTGCGTTCGGTGAAAGTCTTGGATTTGAACTTTATCCCAAATTGAGTGGATCCTATGTTTTGTCTGACGAAGGGTTTTTCCCAGAAGGTTTCGGGGAAATCAAACTTCGGGCAGCATATGGTTTCGCCGGTCGGTCCCCTGGTGCGTTCGACAAAGTTCGTACTTGGAGCCCAGTTGGGTTTAATTTCAACGAGCAAGCGTTCTATCCAAACAATCTCGGAAATGGTGATCTCGGGCCTGAAAGGACGAGGGAATACGAGTATGGAATGGACGGCTCATGGTTCGGCGGTCGGTTTAGCGCCGAAGTTACCTATTACCATCAGTTGACGAGTGATGCCCTCTTTAGGGTGGCAAGTTCTCAGACACAAGGTGGTTGGAGCAAACAGCTCGAAAACGTTGGAGAATTTGAGAATAAAGGCTGGGAAGTCGGTACCAACACGACCATCATCAACGGTCAGAATTTCGGTTGGGACCTTGGCCTTGGCATGTCGACGAACCACAGTAAGGTTCTAGATCTTGGTGGAGCCGCTCAGTTCGGTGTAGGTGAGTACGGATGGGTCATTGAAGGACAACCTGTCCCAGTTATCTACGCAAAACGTATTATGAATGCAGATAACCTAGAGGACGCGGTATATTCCAGCGGGAATGCGATATACGGTCCTGCTAATCCCACCCATATTTTCAGTGCTAATACCTCCATCAGACTGCCTGGCGGTCTGCAGTTGTCTGCAAGAGGAGAGTATCTGAAGGGTGCATGGATAAGTAACTACTTTGAGGCTGGAGCCACTGGGCGTACAATTGCCCACCCGAAATGCTACGACGCATATCGGAAAGTGGACCCAAACTGGACATCAGGTACACTTGGATCGACCACTGGTCCGCAGTGGCCTGGAAGCCGTCCAGCCAACATGTATGCATGGGAAGAAGGACAATGCTTTGGAATGGCAACGTACAGTTACGCCAATTCAGAGTCTGACTTCGCAGAGTTGAGAGACCTGACTCTGTCCGTGCCAATTTCCAACTTGCTCCCGGGTATGTTCACGTTCAGTGATAGAACTGACTTGACCATTTCTGGCCGTAATGTTGCGTTCTGGACACATAAGAACCTCATCACTGGTCACCCAGAGCAGAACGAGAATAGTGTTGGTACCACCGCATCTGGCGAATTCCGCCACGATATGGTGAAGGGAATTGATGAAACATTACCGCCTGTCTCCTATTGGACAGTCGCGATGCGGATGATCTTTTAACGCTTGTTTGCCGAATAACAGGGTTCCCTCAGGCCTTATGGTCTGAGGGGCCCGCGCAAACTTGCTTAAATTTGACAAACGCCGGGAATAAACAACCGGCCTCAGAAGAGGAAAAAAGATGGATCAAAACAGAACGATTTCACGGGGGCTGACAGCCGTAGCACTAGTTGGTGCTATCGCTTTGGCAGCCTGCGATTTCGAAGTCACTAACCCAGGCCCCGTTCAAGACGGAAACCTGAATGATGCTGGAGCGCACCAGGGTATCGTTAATGGTGCTATCAGGGCAGTTTCGGGTGGGTTGGGTGCATACGGTCTCCTCGGAGGCAGCATCGTGCATGATATCATGCCTAGTGGCCATACCGGTTCGGCAGGAGTGCGGCCGGAAGAAGAAGTTGCAAAATTGAGTGATGAGTATGATGGACGTGGTTCTTGGGGTGGTTTACATAGAGGACGTTGGATTGCCCAGGAAGCGCTTAGGCGTTTCGCTAGTGAAGAAGGCAATGTGGCCGATGTCAGTAAATACGCTCCTGCAGCCCATGCCAACTTTTGGGCAGGGATTGCTTTACGTACTCTGATGGAAAACGCTTGTAGTACAGTAATCGACGGAGGCGCAGCATCCGGTAAATTGGATTATGCACCGTTGGCGATTGCGCACTTTACAGCTGCTAATGCGATAGCCTCTGCTTCAGGGGAAACAGCATTGGCGACAGCAGCTATAGGTGCACGTGCCGCAGCAAAATTGTATAGTGGGGACCATGCGGGTGCGAAGACCGACGCAGCAACAGTTGCTATGGACTTCAAGTACACCACAAGGTATTCAGGCGACGATAGTGAGTACTGGTATCTTCCAGGACACGTCGCAAGTCTTGGGTTCCAATCCATGTCCGCATGGGGAACTCCAGCACAAACCCACTTCCTCAAAACCGGTGACTCTCGTGTAGCATGGGGTTACGACAACGGTTCGAGAGAGGTTCCAGCAGGTAAGTCGGCGGCGGTCAGGGGTCAAACCCATCCACCTCGTCCTACCTGGACACTAATGATCCCAATGTTTTATCATCTGAAAGTCTATGCGCCTCGTACTGCAGCAGGTGGGCGTGAAATGAGGTTCTTTGAACCTATTCAGGGTAATCAGAGGAAAATTCAACTGGATCTAGTTGATGGTCACGAAATGGCATTGATTCAGGCCGAAGCTGAGCTTAAGGCCGGTAATCTTGCAGCAGCCATGACTCACATTAATAGCGTGAGACAAGCTGCCGATGTCTATAAGGCCAACCTCAGCGATGCAGCAGTCTTAGACTTGACCTATGCAGCAGCTGAAGGTAATGACGATGCGTGTGCTACTTGCCCTGACTACATGAGTGGAATCACTCGGTTCGATGGTAGTGCGGGTGGCAAGATGCCTGCAGTTACGGCAAGCACGACAACTGAAGGTTGGACAGCTCTGAAGTTTGAGCGTTATCTAGAATTGAACCTAGAAGGTCGTAGGTTCGGTGACCGGTGGCGCTGGCGTGAGAATAGTACTCCTGGAACACTTGATGCACTTGAGTACATTCCTTCAGCGTTGACAACCAGGTATAGCGTTCCAGCGGATCCACTTAATCTGTGTTTCCCACTGCCTAAGGCAGAAAACGACGCTAATAACAACATTCCTGAGGGCTACAAAGACTGGATTACTGGTTAATACAGTTTTGCCATCAGGGGTGGGAAGGCCTGTTAGTATGGCCTGACACTCAGTTGGAGTAGATGTTTAAGAGTGGGGAGGGTGCTTCGGCATTCTCCCCATTTTTTTTGGGGAATATGAACAAGGAGAGTCCGATGCAAGGTATGAGATTACAAATGGTATGCTCAGGGCTCAGGTGCGCTATGCTGGCGATGTTACTTGTTGGGTTCCAGCCTGGGCACGCCTTACAGAAGACCGGTACGATTATAGGGGAAGTTTTGGACGGGTTGTCTAGCACTCCATTAGTAGGTGCAGTAATCACCCTAGAAGAGGGTGGGTTAGAGACAGTGACTGATAGTAACGGGCATTTCATGTTTTCAGGGCAGACAGTGGGATCGGTTTCTGTCAGAGTAAACCAAAGTGGATATATCACCAGAGTGGAACCGGTAATAGTGAGTATAGGTGGCGTTAGTTTCGTCCATTTTTATATGAGTTCTATGAGCTTGCTGCTTGATGAGCTTAGGGTGGTGACCGATCGTGGCAGACGTAAAGAAGAGGGTCCTGGTTTGGGTGACATCAGGCCAACCGAGGCTGAGTCTTCCTTGACTGTGATGCGACTTTTGGCTGCAAGAGTTCCCTCAATGACAGTTTTAGGAGGAAACTCTTCGGCATCCGGTGCCCCTGAGATTCGTATAAGGGGTCAAGGGTCGATGACCGTAAGTAATACGCCGGCTATCTATCTTGATGGTGTTAGAGTAACATCGCATGTTCTGTTGGAGACGTTTGCGGGTGATGTCGAAAGGATCAGAGTATTGCGGGGACCTTCTGCAGTTTCTATGTATCCAGATGCTGTGAATGGGGTGATTCTGGTGGATAGTAAACGCCGATAGGGAGTTCAAGTGACGCTGACGCATCTCCTCTTGAAGGATAGTGTGGCTCGCGAACAAGTTATGGCTAATCTTTCCGTTGGTATGTCATGCCTATAATATGTAACTCTGGGTAAGAGAAGGATGTTACTAATGACAATGGTTTGCAAAATGTTCATTTATCGGGGGTTCCACATGTTATTTAAAGTTTTGACATTAGCTATGGTGATGGGCAGTTGTCTTTTGCAAACGAGTCTTTCGGGTCAGGCCCCTGCGGAGTCTTTGCAGTTGAGTAGTTATTTAGACTGGGAGACCGTTGCGAATCCGAGGATTTCTCCTGATGGCGGACGCATTTTGTATAGCCGAGGTTGGGTGGATAAACTCAAAGACAGAAGACGGTCATCTATTTGGATCATGAATAGTGATGGGACGAGAAATCGTGTTTTGATGACTGGATCTGGGGCTACTTGGTCACCGGATGGCTTAAGGATAGCTTTTACGGCGGAAGATGAAGCAGGAAATTCACAGATCTTTGTGCGTTGGATGGATTCAGAAGGCGCTACGACACAAATAACTCGCACACAAGAATCTGCTGCTAATCTCAGATGGTCCCCAGATGGAAAACAGATTGCATTTACCATGAATGTACAGTCGGCTGAAAGCGAATGGTCTATAGAGCTGCCGCAGGAGCCCGATGGTGCAGAGTGGGTGGACGGTCCTAAAGTAGTTGAACGTTTGACTTATCGACGAGATCGCCGGGGTTATATAGATGAAGGATACACTCATGTGTTCACAGTACCTGCTGAGGCGGGTACACCTCGGCAGATATCGAACGGTGACTGGAATCATAGTGCAGCAGAATGGATGCCGGACGGATTGAGTTTGGTGTTCAGTTCTTTGAGGGTGGATGAAGCGGAACATGTTTGGAGAGAGTCGGAAATCTATCAAGCGGTTTTAGGCACAGGTGAAATCAACCAACTCACAGACCGTCACGGGCCCGACACTGGTCCAGTGCCGTCACCAGATGGGCGATATATAGCTTATCAGGGACAGGATTTTAACGACGACACGTATAGAGAGAATCAGCTTTATATCATGGAATCGGATGGCAGTAATCCGAGGAGTCTCGGTGGCGAAATGGGTAGGAGTTTGGGTAATATCACCTGGAATCAGGACGGTAGTGGAGTCTACTTCAATGTTAGTATGCACGGAACTCAAAACCTGTGGTTTGCGCCTGTTGACGGTCAGCCTTATGCAGTGACGAATGGAAATCATATGTTATCTATGGCTTCAATGGATACTCAGGGGGTGGCCGTTGGAGTTTTAAGTAGCTATCACCAACCTGGTGATTTAGTGTCTTTCGGGACAAGAATCGATGCACCAATACACCAACTCACTCATGTCAATGATGATATTTTAGAAGGTGTTACTTTGGGAAACATTGAAGAGATTTGGTATAAATCGGTCGATGACTTCGATATCCAAGGATGGATTATAAAGCCTCCAAACTTTGACGAATCTCGCAAATATCCACTGATGCTTTCCATTCATGGAGGACCTCATGGGATGTATAACGTGGGGTTTAACTTTGGATGGCAGGAACACGCTGCTAATGGTTATGTCATACTGTATACTAATCCAAGAGGAAGCTCAGGTTATGGTAGCCCCTTCGGAAATGCTATAAAGAACGCCTATCCCGATAAAGATTTTGACGATTTGATGGCGGGAGTTGATGAGGTGGTTAGTCGAGGTTACGTCGATGATGATAATATGTTTGTTTATGGATGTTCTGGAGGGGGCGTGCTCACATCATGGGTGGTAGGACACACTGACAGATTCGCTGCAGCCTCTGCAAATTGTCCAGTTACTAACTGGCTGTCTTTTGTTGGTACGACAGACGGTGCAACCTGGTATAAAAATTTTGCAGAATATCCCTGGGACGATCCCAGTGAACATCTCCGTCGTTCACCTTTGATGTATGTCGGCAATGTCACAACCCCGACGATGTTAATGACTGGGGAAGGAGATCTTCGGACTCCGATGCCTCAGACCGAAGAGTATTATCAGGCATTGAGAGTCCTTAAGGTGCCTACGCTAATGGTTAGGTTCAAGAACGAATGGCACGGAACAAGTTCGACACCTTCTAATTTTTTACGCACTCAATTGTATTTACGGAAATGGTTTAAAGAGTGGGAGAGGCCCAGATCAGTCACTCAGCAGTAGAGTGATTCGTTAGTCTGTTTTGAGGATCGCTCCCGGGAAACTGGTGAGCGATCCTTGGCACTTGAGCAGGGTTCGCTAATAAACAATCCTTAGGGAGTACATGCTACGTCACCTGGAAAGCGTGGAGTGGTGTTGCCAACGGGAAGTATTTCACCTGTTCCGAAATAGATAACGCAGCCGTCCTCACTAGGGAGGTTTTGGTGTTGAGCGATGGCGGACCATCCATCTGAAGTGGCGGCTAAAAATACTGACAGAGGTTCGGGATCGCTCATGTTCAAATCTGTCAGCTCTGATGTGTAAGTAAAATTTGTGGTGAAATAGATTTCTTGCTCAATGGCCAATGTAATCAAGGCCTTTCCAGCCATTGTAAGGTAGCTCTGCCGGCGAGCTCTATGAAAGATTTTGGATCCTATGAATACCATTACAACAAGCAGTAGAGCTTTAAGAAAGGTCTTTCCATAGTTTGTAGGCGATCTATACACTGAACACTATCCCAGGGGTATGCTTAGCACATACGTGAAATTTGAACGTCTGGCTATAAAGAATGATTGTGATCGCTCTGATTGTAATGAATGTCAAAGTGACCTACAATTGACTAGCACTTTTCAGGCGAGAGTAGATTACTAGAAAATTGCTTCAATACTCAATGATATTGTCGGAGGATTAAGAATGGTTCAGGTAAGAATGATAGGTGGCGTCTACCCCTTTGTAGCTTTGGGATTGCTCTTAGGATGTACAGAAGTCAATGTGGCTCCAGGTAGTGAAGGATCGCAATCCTCCGAGCTGAGCCCGAATCCTTCCTATGAATGGTCAGAGGAAGAAATTCGCGAAGCCATTAGCACTGCTAGGGCTGGCCGTTCATTACAACCATCTAGATGGCCGGATGGAGGGAAGGTCGCTGTTTCGTTTTCATTTGATGTGGACAATGAAACGATTCCTTTGAGGAATGGGAGCTTGTCCATCGGTGCTTTGTCACAGGGAGAATATGGTGCTCGGGTTGCTCTCGGACGTGTGTTGGACGTCCTAGAAGAAGACGATATTCCGGCTTCATTTTTTATTCCTTCGGTCAGTATGATGCTTAATCCCAGTATGGTAGATGCTATCCAGTCTTATGGAATCCATGAATTCGCCATTCATGGATGGATACATGAAACTAACACTCAGTTATCTGAGGAGGTTGAGAGACGTCTCGTGGTTCAAGCGATCGAGTACATGGAGAAAATGACGGGATCTCGGCCAGTGGGTTATCGGGCTCCATCGTGGAATTTCAGTCAAAATACATTGAAAATCATCCAGGACTTAGGTTTTTTATATGACTCATCTTTAATGGCTGATGATAGACCTTATGAACTCTTGACTGAAGGTGAACCGAGTGGTTTGGTTGAGCTTCCAGTGGAATGGATCCTAGATGACGCTCCCCTGCTTAATCCGAGAGGGAATAGTTATAGCTCTCCTAGAGAATTGTTACAAGTTTATAAGGATGAATTTGACGTCGCTTATGAAGAGGGAACAATGTTCTTGTTGACTATGCATCCCCATGTGATAGGGCATCGGTCTAGGATTTTAATCTTGAAAGAGTTAATCGAACATATAAAACAGAAAGATGAAAATGTCTGGTTTGCTACCCATCAGGAAATAGCGGAGTATGTGATACAGATGTCCGAAGAGGGTGAGCTCCGCTAATGTGTTTTATCATTTGATTCGTATGAGGTCGACGTTTACGGATGGTGTAAGGCGCTCTCAGTATATAGAAAATATCTTAGGACTTGGTATGAGGTCAGCAACAGATGTATTTTAATAGGCTATTTTGGCTTAGGGATGTTTAACGCAGGCTCTTCAGATGGACTACAGTGGGGACCTCTCAACACGGACAAAAGGTATTGGAATGGAGTTTCCAGGCTATCGTCATCATAGACTGAGACAAAATGAGACTTGGCGACGTGCTGTGAGAGAAACCAGATTATCTGTGGACGATCTGGTTTATCCTATGTTTGTGACAGAAGGAACAGGCGTTAGAAATGCCATAGAGAGCATGCCAGACATCTACCAGTTGTCGATTGATCAATTGGTCGAAGAAGCTATGGAGGTCGCGGAGATCGGTATCCCAGCTGTTTTGCTTTTCGGAGTACCGGATGAAAACACGAAGGATGACCACGGTTCTCCAGGTTATGATCCAGAAGGGATCATTCCTATGGCGATTGAGGCTATCAAAGAAGCTTGTCCCGACCTTTTGGTTTGGGCCGATGTTTGTCTTTGTGAATATACGGATCACGGACATTGTGGTGTCTTGGGAACAAACGGTGAAATTGATAACGATGCGACCCTGCCTATACTGTCACGAATGGCACTGGCCTATGCGAATGCTGGAGCTGATGCAGTAGCTCCGAGTGACATGATGGATGGCAGGGTAGGGGCTATCCGTGCAGTGTTAGACAAGAATCAGCACTCGTTGCTCCCTATAATCTCTTATGCGGCTAAATACTCTTCATCCTATTACGGTCCGTTTAGGGACATAGCGAACTCTTGTCCTTCAAGTGGAGACAGAAAAAGTTATCAGATGGATCCCGCGAATGTTAATGAAGCCATGCGTGAAGTTGATCAAGATATAGCAGAAGGGGCAGATATTATCATAGTAAAACCAGCGGGTTCTTATCTGGATGTTCTATGGAGAGTAAAAGAAAACTTTGGAGTCCCTACTGCTGCCTATCAGGTGTCAGGGGAGTACTCTATGATTAAGGCAGCAGGGCAAAAGGGTTGGTTGGATCAGGAAGAGGTCATGACCGAAAGTTTGTTGTCGATCAAGAGGGCGGGGGCCGATCTGATCATAACTTATTTTGCCAAAGAGATTGCCCGAAAGCTTAAGGGAAGCTCTGGAAGTTGAATAGATCTTCGAATATAGAAGTTGAGCCTTTGTTTATTTCTGCGTGTCGCTGTAAGCCTACCACTCGCACTCCAGTTTGGATAATGCGGCAGGCTGGGCGATATCTTCCCGAGTATAGAAAGATCCGTTCTCAAGTTGATTTTCTGACTCTCACCAAAACCCCAGAACTCGCTGCTGAAGTGACACTGCAGCCAGTCCGTCGTTTCGGAACTGATGCGGCTATATTGTTCAGTGATATCATGACTCCAGTAGAGGGTATGGGGGTGGAAATGGAGTTCAATCCTGGACCAGTAGTAACGAACCCGCTGAGAACGGCTTCACAAATTGATGCCCTAAGGATCCCTGATCTGAACGAGAATGCTCCGTTCGTTGCTGAAGCGATCAAGATCATACGGAAAGAACTGCCCGTTTCTGTTCCTCTGATAGGCTTTTCAGGAGCTCCATTTACTTTGTTTTGCTATCTCGTAGAAGGGCAAGGATCCAAGACTTTTTCTAAAGCTAAAAGTTTTCTTTTTGCAGAACCTCAGTTGTCACGAGTGATTCTTGAAAAACTTACAGATGTGATGATCGGATATTTGCAAGCACAAGCTCAGGCAGGCGCACAGGCTTTAATGATTTTTGACTCGTGGGCGGGGCTATTGGCCGACGAAGATTATAAAGCTTTCGCTTTTCCATCAGTTTGTAGAATCATTAAAGCTTTGGATCACCTTGATATTCCATTGATTTATTTTCCAAACCAAGGGGCTACACTTCTTGAGACTGTCAAAGACAGTGGTGCAGACGTTGTGGGGATAGATTGGAGGACTTCTTTATCAGTCGCCCGAAATGTTCTAGGCCCCGACGTTGCTGTGCAAGGAAATCTGGATCCTATGGCACTTTTCTCCTCAAAAGAGGATCTTGGATCCAGGATCGACAATATTTTGAGAGAAGGGGGACCGGAGCCTGGGCATATTTTTAACCTAGGTCATGGAATAGATAAAAATACAGATCCAGATCGAGTTGCTTTCCTGGTGGAAAGGGTTTTTGAGAGCAGCCAAAAGGATCTTTACTAGGGTTACCTTATCTCAAAAATATTTTATCAGTTTTAGCTGCCATGATAAAATCATTTTGGTGTAAACCTAAGATTTTATGGGTCCACCATGTGACAGTGACGCTGCCCCATTCCGTAAGGATAGCAGGATGGTGTCCATCTAGTTCCGCTACTTCTCCAATCAAGTTAGTGAATTGTAGAGCTTCAACGAAATTGGCAAAGTCGAAAGTGCGTTCCAATCTGTCTATATTTTCTCTTTTGATTAGAGACCACTGTGGGATTTGATTTAGGAGTTCCTCTGCATCTTTTTTTTCTACTTGTGGTGCCCCTACTCTGCAAGCTTCACATTTCATTGCATCTAGTTGATCCATAATCCTCAGGTTCCTTCTTTATTTTGTGAATGGTTCAGTAAAGTTAATCGCAATTCATCCAGGTTGAATAGGTGGTTTGGCATTTCATCCATCAATTTAGAAGTGGCTACAGGAATTCGATATGGTAAGAATATCCCTGCCAGGTTGAGCGTGGCGTATTAAAATATTAGTTTTGCAATACCTCTGAGGGCCTGTAGCTCAGCTGGTTAGAGCGCACGCCTGATAAGCGTGAGGTCGGTAGTTCGAGTCTACCCAGGCCCATTCTTCAAAAAACATGTCAAACTTCTTCGATCGAGTAAAGATCGGACGGGGTTCTCCTTTTTGTTCCCGAACAGTATTTCATGGGCTACTTAAAGGAAAAGTGTCAGAGCCGTGAGTATCCCAGCACAAAAAGGTGGGACCAATAGATTGTCATCTATGGGCCAAGCCAAGCGTTCCACAAAGGCGCATAAGCAACCTGAACAAAAGGCTACCTGAATAGAGTGGTTAATAGTCAGTGTGAGGAATGCTATAAAAGCAAAAGTCATTGTTCCTTCTACGCTGCCACCTAGCAGTGGTCGCGTTCCCCATTTTTTTCCTATATAACCTGCCGCAGGATCGGCCCATGAATGTACTAGGATAGCTGATAATGCTGCGGTTTGTGGAAAGAAAGTCAACGTTATGAGAACCCCGAGTGCAAGCCAAGTGGAGGATGCGATACTTTTAGATTCACGGGGTGTTGCGAGTCGCCGAAAAGTTTCTAGAAAAAACCGATTAATCCCTTCATTACGTAGTCTAAGAAGATCGAAAAAAAGTGAAAGTGCGAAGATACATGCAACAACGGTAAGGTATTTTGGTTTGTCTATATCGAAGCCGAGGATCCCTGTGACAAGAACGGTTCCACAAGTGGCGTGCAACACTATTCTCCAAATTTTCTTTCCCTTATTTGCTTCGGGGATTTCCATGTCGTTATCTCTTCTGACAAGATGGTAATATGATCGGTTACTATTGCTAATATTGGTTAAAGATAGACGTAAGGTTTTCTTTCGGAGACTTTCCCGCCAAAGCTACCATGAGGAGGACTCTGGCTTTGTGAGCAGGCAGGTCACGTGCCAGTATCGTTCCTGCTATCGAAGGGCTTCCAGAAATTCTGCCTCCAGGAACTCTTGAGGCGATGACGATTGGGATACCCTCTTCTGTAGCTTTTTGGATCCCATTCAGGGCACCAGAGCTCATCCGTCCGCCAGCAAAAGTTTGAACTACTATCCCTGCTGGATTTCTGTTCACCCATTGGATGATGGTGGAACCATCAAATCCTGCATAGTCAATGACTATGGGCACCTCTGGAAGGGTTTCCACTTCATTCAACTGAAAAATACTGTTTACAGTGTGTAGGTGTGAAGGATTCCGATAAAAGATGACTGTATCTGGATCTGCGTATCCAAGGATCCCGTGATCAACAGACCGAAATGTTTGTACCCTTTGGTTGTCGGTTTTCCTGGCATCGCGAGCTGAATTGATTTCATCATTTAGCACGATCATTACGCCACGATTTTTGGAATGCTCTTTTGTGGCGACCCTGACTGCCTGTAGAAGATTGGAAGGACCGTCAGCAGATATTATGTCAGCTGAACGCATGGAGCCTACCATGACGACTGGTCTGTCATCCTTAACGACTAGGTTCAGATAATAGGCAGTTTCTTCCATGGTGTCAGTGCCATGTGTGACAACGATTCCATTAATTTCCTCATCCTCGGAGAAAATTTCATTAATGCGCTTTCCAAGACGTAGCCAGATATCAGGGGTCATATGAGATGAGCCTGTTCGAGCAATCTCCTCAACGTTGACAGTGGCATAGTCCAGTATCTGGGGAACTGCTTGTACCAGGTCAGGGCCTTCTAAGCTAGGGGCATTACTACGTGATGCTATTGTTCCTCCAGTAGTTAGGATTACTACATGGGGTTTTTTTGGAACTTGACTCGATGCCGACAATGTAAATAGAAGTACAAAAACTGAACTGATTAAAAAGATATTTTTCATAGATCCAATCTAAGTGGATCCGTGATAGATGACAGTAGATATCGGATGCGGTCGTGGTTTCAGTTATGATTGATCAGAGGGATATCGGTCTGAAGAATTTTATTTAAGTTGTTGCCATGATTTCAATCTCAAATATTTCCAAAATTTATGGAAACAGGACACTGTTTGCCAACGTTTCGTCACAGATAAACATTGGAGATCGTTGTGGACTGGTTGGAGCCAATGGTTCTGGAAAGACGACTCTTCTAAGTATTCTTGGAGGAGACATTGAACCTAGTGGGGGCTCGGTCACTGTTCCCAAGCGCCTAAGAATGGGGATGTTAAGGCAGGATCAGTATCTCTATGAAGATAGGAAAATTATCAGTGTAGCTATGATGGGGCATAGTGAATTATGGGAGGCGATGGAAGCTAAAGAAATACTACTAGCCAATGCAGAAAAAGAGTTTGACGCAGATAGATTCTCTGATTTGGAAGAGACAATACAATTAAATGACGGATACACTGCTGAAGCACGAGCAACAAAGATACTGGAGGGCCTTGGCTTACCAGTAAATGTCCATCAAGAACCGTTATCGACCCTTTCGGGAGGGTTTAAGTTGAGAGTTCTTTTGGCACAGGTGCTGGCCAGTTCTCCCGATATGTTATTGCTGGATGAGCCGACAAATCACTTGGACATACTTTCTATCCGGTGGCTTGAAACTTTTTTGAAAGATTTTGCTGGGGCCGTGGTAGTGATTTCCCATGATCACCGATTTCTTGATAATGTTTCAAATAAGATTTTGGATGTCGATTATGAAACCGTCCTAATGTATACCGGTAACTACAGCCAATTTTTGAAGGCGAAAATCTCCGAACGAGAGCGAAGAGAGAAGGAAATCAGTTCCCGTAAGCGCGAAATATCGGAGCATCAAAAATTTGTAGATAGATTTCGAGCTAAGGCGAGTAAGGCTAGACAAGCACAAAGTAAAATCAGAATGATCGAGAAAAAGGCAGATACTTTGGTCGCTTTGCCCCCGAGCTCACGCAAGTATCCCACTTTTCGTTTCGAGAAAAAGAGGGCGAGTGGTAGGGATGTGCTTAAGGTAAAAGGAGTGAAGAAGGCATTTGGAGAGAAGCAGGTCTTAAACGGAGTCGACATTCTAGTTGAACGTGGAGACCGTTTGGCGATTATGGGTCCCAACGGAATTGGAAAATCGACACTTTTGAAGATTGTAATGGGAGAATTGCAAGCAAATGAGGGAGAAATAGAATGGGGTTATGAGACACATTTGGGTTATTTCCCGCAGGATAACAAAGATCACTTTAAGTTGTCTAAGGAAACAGCTGAAGGATGGATCTGGGGTTTTTGTCCTGAAAAAGACATAGGGTATGTTCGCTCGAGGATGGCCTTAATGCTTTTTACGGGAGATGAAAGCAAGAAGCGTTTAAGTGCGCTATCTGGAGGGGAGTCTGCAAGGTTAGTTTTCTCGAGATTGTCTATGTTAAATCCCAATGTTCTTGTTTTAGACGAGCCGACCAATCATTTAGATCTGGAATCCATAGAAGCGTTAGTGAATGGTCTTAAAAAATACGATGGGACTCTTGTGTTTGTCTCCCATGATCGGTGGTTTGTCGGACAGTTGGCTAATAGAATTCTCGAAATCAATCCTGAAGGCATATTGGATTACAAAGGGACTTATGAGGAGTATGTTCATTTCTGTGGCGATGACCATCTGGATGTTGATCGAGTAGTCTTGAAAGCCAAGCAAACAAAGAAACAGAAGAAAAAAATCGCAAAGACGTCAATTAGGGGAAATGTAAAAGACAGAGGTTCTGAACAAAAAGAAGAAGAAAAAGAACTATGGGTTCAGATTGATACTATAGAATCTCGGATTAAAGAAATAGACCATATCTTTGCTGATCCTAATTATTATGAAAATAATGATTCGCAGAAGACGACGGATCTGAGTAAGGAGAAAACTGAGCTAGAGAAGCAGTTGAAAGATTTTACATTCGCTTGGGAAAATATGGAAAAACGAAAGGAGACTCCAGAATAGAATCCCGAAATCTCCTTTCGTTAATACTAAAAATTACGACTAGTTTTTTACATATTTTTTGACCATACGAGGACCAACTTCTGCACCATAGATGTTTCCTTCATCGTCTACCATTACACCTTCTGCAGCGGTAGTTCCAGCATTGTCTGGGTCTGGTTCAGGATCGGGTATAAATGCTGTCACTATACCGTCCTTGGCGCTCCCAATACGGATACCCCGTTTCCATCCAGGATTAGCACCCCAAGTATTGTTAGACTCTGAATCGGCCGAGTACAGTATGTCATTCTTATCAATGAATAGTCCACTTGGTCGACCAAACTGAGTCCATGTTGCAATATGGTTACCTTCTTGGTCAAAAATTTGAAGCCTAGCATTTGAACGATCAGCTACGAACAAACGTCCTTGTGAGTCCATCGCTAGAGCGTGTGGGTCCCTGAATTCGCCGTGCTCTTTTCCCGTTCCACCCCAGTCTTTTATGAAAGTCCCATCACTGGAAAATTTTACAACACGATTATTGCCGCCTCCCCGTGACCGTCGACTA
>CAWWAX010000015.1:0-27405 GCA_963935005.1 uncultured bacterium
ATATCTAGATGGTAAAACTGAGATACTCGGTTATCTGGTAGGCCGAGTGATGAAAGTTACAAGCGGATCCGCAGAGCCAAAGAAGACGAGAGAGCTGCTCGAGACCAGTCTCCGAGAGCTAAATTAGCCCTCTATTCAGATTCTTCTGTGAGGGAGATTTCTCCAGAACCATATAAGTATTCTTCTAGAGTTCCGTGGATACGTTGAATCGTAGAATCGGTCGGGGGTTCTGTGAAACGCGACACAGTTATACAGGCCAATACATTCGTGCCCAAAGACCAAATAGCAGCGTGTATTCCCATTGGATGTGGGGAAAGCACTAACGCCCAATACAAAGTACAGAATCCTGCAGCCATCCCAAAAAGAACACCCATTTTTGTAAATGGTTTTCTAACTGGGTAACAGACTCCCAGAATCGCTGGAAGAAGCTGGAGCGCACCCGATCCAGAGAGAGCTACGAGCGTAACTAAAAAACTGAAAGTATTTACAGACAAAATATATCCAACTACCACCAACCCAACCACAACACCCCTTCCAGCCCACAAATAGTGACCTTCCGGTCGTCCAGGAGCAAGATATCTCTGATAAACATCTCGGGTCAACACTGTCATATTAGCATGTAATATAGAGTCTAAAGTAGACATAGCCGCCGCTGTAGCGCCAGCTAATATCAGTCCAGTCAACCACGCTGGGGCAAATCGAAACAGCATCTCTGGGAATATCTGATCAGGATTTTCGAGACCAGGCAAAGCAACCGCTCCGCCTAAGCCAACCAATGCCGTTGGAATGTAGAGGGTGAGCAGAAAAATTGGAGTCGTAGCACCTAGCCACTTAATAGTCTTCCCCGACGCCGCTGTATAGTACCGAATCATCATGTGAGGTTGTACAATGATTCCAAAAGATAGTGCTATAGTCATCCCTATCCACATTCCTGGAGTAAAAAACCCTTCTGGTCCCGGGAGGGAAAGTAGATCCGGACGAACTGCCTTCACCTCTTTCCATAGGTTTAACGGTCCTCCGAACAAACGGTAGGAAAGTACCAATCCCCCCGCCCACACCGCCACATACATCCAAATGCCTTGGATCATATCTGTCCAGTAGACTGCTCTTAGACCTCCTGCCATCAAGTATCCTGAAGCTACGACAAGCAAGATAAACGTACCGAATTCAAAGGAAATTCGTCCCCCAGAAGCTACTGAAATAATATACCCTAGACCTTGAGCCTGAACCTGGATATACAAAATGGTGAAGAATACAGAAACCAACGCAACAACAACTCTGACTAACTCGCTTTCGTAGAAATCAGCCAGCATATCTGCTGGTGTCATATACCGAAATTTCTTACCTAGAGCCCAAATTCTCACACCAAGGGTGTATGTGATCGCGCCCACTAACACTGTCCATGTTCCAGCTTCCCAAAAGCCGATCCCATGAGTATAGAAGAATCCGCTCGAACCCAAAAAAGCGAACGCAGAGTGGTAGGTCGCAACTACAGAGAGATAGAGGACAACGAAACCTGCCTTTCGTCCATAAAGTAGGAAATCTTCCATATCCACAGTCAAAGCTCTATTTGCAACGAATCCTATCACAATTGTGAAGGCCATATACGCAAAGATCAGACCAGTAGCGATAACCCAGGTTTCCAAAATTACACCTTTCTCCACAGAGCCCAAATGAGCACCCCTATCTGAGCTACATACACTATAGCTAGATAGCTATATAAGAACGGGACACCGAAAATCCAGATAGCCTGAAAATTTCGATCAACCCAGAAAACAATTGGTGGCTGTGAGAGCAAAACAACGAACAGAAACGCCAAACATGCTTTTCTGCCTGCTGAAGTTCTCGGTAGATAGTGGTTTTTGATACTCACAATTTTTGATACTCACAATTTAAGAGCTCTAAAGTCATTGGGTTTTACCATTGGTCCAAATTATAGCCTGATACCAGATAATTGAACACACCTCTATTCATTGATATAACCCTGTAAACACCTGGCGCAGCTATACCTCGGATATTAGTCTTAAACGGTTATCCCATCTTTGTTAAAAAGAGGTTTTAAATGCAATCTTACTATAAATATTTGTCGGTGTTCGTCACGCTTGCTTTAATAGGATGCGCAAGTGGGAATAGCGCAAATGGAACGACACGATCTAGCCCCAATCAGATCGACGCTACCGAGTTGGTAGGAATCTACTCGACAATGTCGGCCTATGAAGCCATAGGAAGGCTGAGACCGACTTGGTTTAGGACTAGAGCTGGGGAGGATGAGGCTACCGCTCGTGTCGACAATCAGAACTACAGTATGGCTTATTTGCGAGGCTTGCCAGCCGAGGATGTAGCAACCATGAGATTTGTTAGCAGAAGAGATGCAACATTCCGATTCGGTGGCAGATGGGGTGGTGGTGTCATCGAAGTCACCACACTTAGAAGATAGTTTTTTCAGTCTAAGTAGGTATTATAGAGAAATGATGGGTTCTTTAATAACTACTGCCATGTCCAGTCAGGATTGACAGCTTGTACCGCTAATCCTAAAGCTCTATGCTCTCGATTATTTCGGTCTGGAGACAAGTTCGCCCCACCTCTATGACTCATGACTACAATTACCAGGTCATGCGAAGGAATAATATATGTAGATTGACCGCCAGCTCCAGCAGCATTGTAAGTATCGGGAGGCAATGCAGCGACACGCTGGCCTCGTCCACTTTCATCTGCGGTATTCAACCAAAACAATCCTCCGTAGATGGGTTCTTCCCATCCTGGGGCTGGCGTTTGAACAAATTCGACAAAGCCTTCTGGTATTAATTGCTCTCCTTCCCACATGCCCTTTTGCAGATAGAGTTGTCCGACTCTAGCCCAATCCCTAGGAGTACCAAAATTATAACCAGTCAGGATGAAATTCCCATAAATATCAGTCTCTGCGACAAAGCGTCGGATGCCAATCTTGTCAAAAAGTTCACGTTGTGGCCATGACAGGTATTCCTCACCAATAACATTTTCTACTGTTCTTCGGATTAAATAGCCCAGAGTCCAGGGATCGGAATTCCGATACCTCCCGACTGTATTAGGAGTATACTCCAGATCTCTACTGGTAGAAAATTGAAATATATCGATTGGAGCTACATAGCCGATCCTGTGATCATCCTGGCCCTGGATGTAAGAAGACGCCTTCTGTTCAGGTGTCGAACCGCCTTCCCTGCTGAAACGAAGTCCACTAGACATCCGAAGCAAGTCTGCAATACGGATCTCTCTACGAGGATCGCCTAGTGTATTCTGCCACGCAGGCACTGGCGCTTTCTGCCATAACTCCAAATGGCCCATCTGAACCAATCGGCCAATCAAAGTAGCAGTCATACTTTTTCCCATCGACCAACTTTCGAGCTGCATTTCCGCATGCGCCCCAGAACCATAAGCCTCTTTTACAATTTGTCCTTTATATAGAACTAGGAAGGCAGCTCTACGGTCCAAATTATTTGAGAAAAATATTTCCGCCGCTTCGTCTAAGAGTAGGTCATTCACACCTGGAGAAGGAGAGGTCTCGGGCAATCTGTCTCCCATGGGCCACATCATCGTACTTGCCTCAGACAAAATACTATTCACCTCTCTAGGTGTGAACAAAACCTTGTCCGTTTCAGGGCGAAGAATCACACAGCCTTGATCACCCAGAAAACGTGCACTGGCTGTCACGCCTCGCTGGGAAGCGCTAACGATAAGTCGCTCTTCTTCAACCTCAAAAGATAGTTCTCCATCCTCATAATCTGCTACCAATTGGTCATCCCAAAGAACGCTATTGTAAAGAGCTTCTTCACGGTCTCGCTCTGAGACCCATATCGCAGAACAGAATCTTTTTGCTGGCCCAGTCAATTTAAGCCGAGCGGCAGCTGGATATCCATCTTGATTTACTTCCTGTTCACAGGAAATACTGACCAAGATTACACTAAAGAACAGAACAATGATTTTATATCTTTGCATGTTGTCCTCCTAATGAAGGGTACCCATACTCTCCAGCAGCAATGCGTTGAACAAAAGCTTGTAGGTTCCGTGTGTTTGTCCTCTATGCTGAACCCTAAACCCGTACATTATGATCCTACCAGATCCGTAAGCTATATCTACAATCGCACTTTTTCCAGCCAGATATTCGGCCCCAACGATAGCTCCACTCATCAGAAGCCGATCTGTATCTCTAGCCCAATTAGCGACGGCACTTATCTGCTTAGCTTCCCCTCCAAAATCGGTGGGCTCATAAGCTCTACCTCCCGCCCATTTTGCAGGCACTTCTGCACCTTGGCCAAAGGTCAAGTGAGATTCTTGGTCGAGCTCTAATCTAAACAGCGATGAGGGTAAAAAGAGGTCGGAATTATCGATATCTTCCAAGGCATTTCTGATCGGTATCTCAAAATGTTCAAGTACTAATGCATCAGCCCGTTCGAAAGTAATGAGGGTTCCCCCATCTCTTACAAAAGCTTTCAAGCTCTCCACACCTTCGTCTCCTATACCTCCAGTGTATTCTGGCGGAGCGTCCTCATCACTCGCACCTTGAATCAACCTCTCTAGCGGAATCTCCGATGGAATAATTATAACGTCTAGATTTTCTGATAAATCATCTCGCTGAACATCGTCGTCCATCAAAGTTCGATATTGATATTCGAAGTCTTCTAAGACCAATCGAGTCCAACCCTCATCCATAGAACCTGCCCAACCTTGGTAGACACCAAGGCGTGACTTGCGTTGTTCGCGAACCGAAGAAACCTCTGGTGGGTCAGCTATCACCACCAGGCCGATATCTTTGGAAATCTTCGACAAAATGGCTCGCAAACCTGTCTCGGAAGTTGGCATTAAGAACATAGGTCCAAAAGTCGTCTCTGCTTTAAAAACTGAGTGGCCAGCATCCAAGATTCGATTAACCGCCTCATAACTCCGAGTCACTTCAGCACTGATGCCATACCAGGTGTGAGCCATAGGCACACTTGGTACAGTGATTTTAGCTTCAACAATCCTTTCCCCTTCAACCTCAAAAAGGCTATCTACCCGAATAACCTCCACTCCCATTTGCATTGGCATAGTATAGGCCGCCCCATCGTAAGACCGCATAAATGGTCCATCAGGCCACTCTCGTTGTACCCTGCGACGCTGAGGAGTGATGAGATCGAATACCGCTGCTCTTCCAGGTTGTGCCCCATAAACTATCCAAGACCCCTCTGGAATCATCCGATTAATCATCTCTTCCACTTCTTCATCTTCACTGCCCATTTCTTCGTTTGAATCTATTTCTGTGCTATCAATGGACTCTTCAACAGGGCCACCAAAGGGTTCCCAGATGCCCGACCCCACTATTGCCTGGAAAGGTGCCTTATTTTCATGGATCTCTATACCTCCCAGAATGAGTTTGTTCACCATCTCTACCGCTGCATTTGGATCTTTCTGATCTCTCGGAATCACATAGGCCCTTGGGCCTTCTTTTTCACCCTTTGCTATGGTTTCCGAACCCATCTGCCATCTGCCCATGATATAGTGATCTTTGAATTTAGCTGTTTGTTCCAACACACTTATCGCTGAGACCATCTGATAATCAACGATATCGGAGAGGCTCCATTCACCACCCCACCAAGGATCGACAAAAGCCATTTGAAAGCCATACTCGCTTAATCCTCGACCAGGGGAAGCACCTCGCTGCAGCGCCGACAAAGCTACTGTGTCTGGACTCGCCGTATGAGCACTCGCCGTTTCTGTCAGAATAGCAACAATATTGTGGTATCGACCTGTTAGCGCCCCCTCTTGACCCCATATTCGATACATGGAACCTGTCACCACCCCCTGTTTTCCCGCTTCCTGTAAATCAGCCACCATGCCTCCCCCAATAAATCGTAGCTGTTGCCATTGCAACGGATGAACCATTGGATTCATGGGGTCAGGGTAAGGAGGAACAAACATCCTCGGACCTGATCCCCCCATCTGATGTTGGTCAAGATAAACTTGTGGAAAAGTTTTGTGATAAATCTCTTTCATCCAATACCGAGTTTCTACAAGATTGGCCTGAAAAAAATCTCGGTTATTATCGTGACCAGCGTAATGGTGATAAAGCCAAGGCATCCGAGCTCTTTCAAAATCGGTATTTACATTTCTATCATACCAATCGGCAACCATGATTTGGCCATCGGGATTCGCAGAAGGGATAAGCACGGTGACTACATTATCAAGGATTTGATTAGTCAGGTCATCCCGTTGCGTAGCCAGGCCATAAACCAACTCAATACTAGTTTGAGAAGATCCGATTTCTGTAGAATGTATATTGTGGTTAATGAACACAGTCGCAGGATTTTTATGAGCTATTCCTAGTGCTTCCGACTTTGTTATTCGTCCATCAGCTATACGTTTGGATTCATAACGAATTTCTTCCAACCGGGCGAGATTCGCTGGAGAACTGATCGTAACTGACAGGAATGGATTGCCCAAAGTTGTCGAACCCAAGGTATCGATCTTTATACGATCCGATTGATCACCAACTAGGGTTAAGTATTCGAGGATTCCGTCCCATCTTGCAAGTTTTTTATCGGTACCGATTTCGAACCCGAAGTACTCCTCTGGAGTTGGAAGGACCTGGGACTCTAAATTCACCACGGTAATCCCCATGAACAAGGGATACAAAACTATCTGAATCCATTTTGAATTATGCATTACAATCTCCCGAATTGTCACCATTTCTCCACCATTAAATCCTTTAGGAGAAATAGATCTTATCACAGCAGGGTTAGAGATGATGATGCCCTCTAAGCTCAGATCAATCTTAGGAAACTCGATTCTTTTCCACCAGAGCATTGGAAGGAGAGGCGCCGCCCGGATTCGAACCGGGGAATAAAGGCTTTGCAGGCCTCTGCCTTACCGCTTGGCTACGGCGCCAAATTGGAAGAAACTTCCATATCAAGCCCAGCCAGGCCTAAAGTTTCCTCCCTTACAGAGCGGGAAACCGGACTCGAACCGGCGACCCCAACCTTGGCAAGGTTGTGCTCTACCAACTGAGCTATTCCCGCTTATACTACGCACACACACTTTTGAATCGAAAACACATCGCCAATGTGTTCTTGATTGTCGCGCTAGAAACTAGATACAGTGATGGACTTGTCAAGTTCCCAGAAGGCTCTGCCATAACTATCTTACAAAAATAACAATCTTCTACTATCTGACAAAGAGTGTTTATCATCACCAAGATTACCACCCTCAGGTTGAACACCCTTGTGATTGGATGTTTTCTCATCCCACTATTCCTTCGAGCAACACCAGCTTCTGGTCAGGATTGGACAAATCCGATCCTAGCTTCTGGTCAATTTAAAATAGAAACTTCTTCAATCTATTTATATACCTCTGAACGTTTCGGTAAGCGACTAGAGAGTGGAGCCATTGTCGAAACAGTCGAACCGCTCGGTTTCGATTTCACTTCTTCCAATATAGGATCAGGATTCTTCCCAGTTTTATCCAAGCTGGAAAATCAACTTGGTGATATCATCGATGAGAAAGATTACTCTGTCGTCCTGGGATCTACTGCCACAGACATCACCCAGGATGCAGTACGAATACCTCTAACTATGAGCGTAGGACTGTTAGACAACCTAACCCTCGGAGTGACGGTACCTATCACACGCGAAAGAACAGAAATCGGCACACACTTCAACCCTGAGAACTCCAACGTGGGCATCAGTCCAACTATCGATAATGTAGCTGGAGTAAATAGTTTTTTAGACAATTTGAATTCAGCTGAATCTGAACTTTCTAATATCATCGGTGACTTGTGCAGCTCTGGAGTAGAATCCGCACAATGCATAGAAGCTTACAGTGTGCTTCAAGAAAGCCAAACGTTTCGCGAGACTCTTACCCAATCATATACTGGTTTTGGAGTTTTCCCACTGACAAACTCAGCTGCGGGAAATCTTTTAAAACTCCGACTCGATGATTTATCGACGGCTCATTCTAATCTGGGTGTCAATTCATTCCCTGCAACAATGCCATTGGCCACGAATCTGATTTCACAAAAACATTACCTGTCACTAATCACTGACCCCTCCTACGGTATCGATGCAGTTTCCTTAGAATCCCAATTGAGACCTTGGACCTTGGGTGACATCGAATTCTTCAGCAACTTCAAAATGCTTTCCAAAAACAAAAAGGATATTGAGAGTGAGCCATCTTCCTCTCGTAATATCAACTACTTGGTAGGTGTAGGCGGTCTCTTCCGTCTGGGAACGGGACAGTCTGACTTGGCCAACAACTTCGTTGATGTTGGAAATGGTGACGGACAAAATGACTTCGAATTAAAAGTTTTTGTAAACTTGTCCGATGTTGAGCTGTGGAGTGTTTGGCTGGAAGCATCCTATGGCATTCAACGACCAACCACCATAACACGAAGGATCGCACCGCCCCACGTAACATTCCCACCCTCTTCAACCACTCAATTGCTTAATTGGACACCTGGAGACTATACACAAGTCCGAATTTCACCTCGGTTCCGACTTACTAGAGAACTAGCCCTTTTAACTGACACTAGATATTTCAATAAAAAAAGCGATAAATACACCATGGTCTCAATGCCTGACTGCAACCTTTCTGTATGTTTAGATCCTAAAGCCCTGCAACATGAGACAGATCAGAACCTCCTTGAAGTGGGAGGGGGATTCATATTTTCTAAACGATTTCCTGCAAATAGCAGGCCGTTAGAACTCCACCTGCTATACCGAAAAGCAGTCTGGGGAAAAGGAGGCAATACTCCTAAAACATCTCTCTTTGAATTTGGAGTCCGACTTTAAGGTAGCTCTTAACTCAAAGACCCCGCCGCCCAGTTAAGTTTATGCCGAAGGGTCCCAAAAAAGTTTTGGCCTGGAAACCGAACCAAGTGAATTTTTACCTGAGACTGCATAACATAAATCTTTGACCCAGAGGGAACGTCAATGGCAAGTTGGCCATCAGCAGTTAAGACCAGATTTTCTGTCCCTTCAACTGAGTCAACAGCCACTTTAGAAAGTCCGGGAATAACCATCGGTCTAATATTTAATGTATGGGGACAGATTGGTGTAACTAGAAAACAATCCACAGATGGATCGATTATCGGTCCCCCGGCTGAGAGAGAATAAGCTGTTGATCCAGTCGGCGTTGCAACTACTAATCCATCTCCTGCAAAACTGCCCATTTCATTCCATTCTTCACCCTCTTTAACTCTAATTCCCAACCGAGTGACACTGGCTAGACCACTTTTGTGAATGACAAAATCATTCCATGCAAGTAATGGTTCTCCCTTAGATCCATCTTCATGAACCAATTGGGCCTCCAACATAGATCTGACGTCCAAAATATAGTCTCCAGCCAGAATCTGGTTCATGCACCTGACTAGATTTCTTTTTGGCAGTGCGGTGAGAAAACCTAGATGACCGAGATTGACGCCTAGTACCGGAATGTCACTCCTACAAGCCAATCTTCCCGCTCGCAGAAGGGTGCCATCACCACCAAGAGCTACTAGAAGGTCCACTCCTTCCCCATCAAGCTGCAGCTCGTCGACATCCTCAGGAGAATGATTCAGCAGAGCTGGCTCCACCTGTACTTCCAGAACATGTTCCCGGCAGAAATTAAAAAGGTATTCCAAACATTCGGGAAGGTCCTCAGACACTGAATGTCCCAGGACGCCTATCCGTCTAATCTGACTTTGAGCATCCATATTTGACTCCTTCTATAGATTCACAAAAAGTTAAGACTTGCTCTGAACCATCTTAAGAGCTTCTCGAGCTACACCCTCTCCATCTAGACCTAATTCCTTTAACAGTGTATCTCTTGGACCGTGTTCAATAAACCTGTCTGGAAGCCCCAAACACTTAACTTCTCCAAAAAAATCCTCTTCTAAATCTCCTATCTCACGAGCCATGAAAGCACCAAATCCATTAACCACCGTACCTTCTTCAAGGAATATAATCTTGTCATGTTTTCGAATGACATCGAGAAGTATTTCTTTGTCGTATGGTTTCAGAAAACGACAATTGACTACTGTAGCGCGAATTCCTTTTTCTTCTAGAACGTCTGCCGCTTCCAATGCCACTCCCACCATGGTACCGACAGCAAGGAATGCCAAATCACACCCATTTTTAAGGGTCTCCCAGGTACCATAATCTATATCTGGAACCTCGCTAATTCCAGGAACTTCTTTAGGGACTGCTTCCCTAGGCCAACGGATAGAGAATGGACCATCTTTCCATTTTGTACCTATGCGCACCAAAGACAACATTTCAACACCATCCTTGGGAGCTGTAACTGTCATATGGGGGACCAGCATCATATAGGCAATGTCGAATGAACCGTGATGAGTTGGTCCATCAGGTCCAGCTATCCCAGCACGGTCCATACAAAATACAACGGGTAATTTTTGTAGAGCAACATCGTGGACGATACTATCAAAAGCTCTTTGTAAAAAAGTGGAATATATACAGACCACCGGGGTGATACCCTCTTGGGTAGCCATTCCAGCTGCAGCTGTCACACCATGGGCTTCAGCAATGCCTACATCAAAAAATCTTTCTGGAAAAGCCTTCTGGAAAACATCTGTACTCGTCCCATCAGGCATACCTGCAGTAATTACAACTAGTTCGGGGTCAATCTCTCCCAATTCTTTAATTCCTTGACCAAAAACTTTTTGGTATCTAGGAAGGCCTGGAACACTACTTTTAGTCTCACCGCTGATTTTGTCGAATGGAGATGCTGCATGCCATTTATAAGCATCCTGTTCGGCCAAAGCATAGCCTCTACCCTTCTGGGTCACCACATGAACTAGGACGGGGCCATCCATTAGCCGAACATTGGTCAAAATATCGACTAAGGAATTCAGATCATGGCCATCAACTGGACCGATATATCTAAACCCCAATTCTTCAAACAACATTCCTGGCACAAAAAAACCTTTAACACTGTCTTCAGTTCGCCTGGCAACTCTCTTAACAAAACCTTCTGGACCACCAGTCCATTTGGCTAACAGATCTTTCACTTCATCTCTTATACGATTATATACTGGATGAGTTATAACGCCGGTAAGATACTTATTCATGGCTCCGACATTCGGAGCGATTGAATGGTCATTATCGTTCAGCACAACTGTTAAATCTCTATCAGTATGGCCCGCATTGTTTAGTGCTTCATATGCCAAACCGCATCCCATTGCCCCGTCACCAATTATTGCTACTACTTCAAAATCATCACCCTTAAAATCCCTTGCAATGGCAGTTCCTAAAGCTGCAGAGATAGAGGTTGCAGCATGCCCTGCTCCGAAGTGGTCATAGACTGACTCATCTCGTTGAAGGAATGGAGCCAGTCCATCTTTCTTTCGAATCGTATGTAGCTGATCATTTCTACCTGTAAGAATCTTATGGATATATCCCTGATGACCAGTATCCCAGATGAGTTTGTCACGAGGTGTATCAAAAACGTAGTGGAGTGCGACTGTCAATTCAGCTACCCCCAGGCTAGCTCCAAAATGCCCACCTGTTCTCGAAACAACGTCCACATGTCGCTCTCTCGACTCTGCGACCAACTGTTCTAGATCAGTCCGTGACAGAGACCGAATATCTTCAGGCTTCTTAATCTTTTCCAGAAGTGTCAACTGTTATCTCCTAATTCTATAGTCATTCCACCCATGAAGATAAATCAAACATTACTCAACAAGTACATGCTTTTGTGAATCATCTTTTTCGCTTAAGAATATACTCTGTCAATGAGATCAACCATGGGTCATTCAGCCCTGCTAAAGACAGAGTCTCCAGTGCCTTTTCCTTCATTTCTTCAGCCATCTTTGAGGCGTCTTCAATACCGTATAATGACACGTAAGTACTCTTGGAATGAACACGGTCACTGGGACACTTCCCCAACTCTTCCGTTGATGAAGTGACGTCTAGTAGATCATCTTTTATTTGGAAAGCAAGTCCAAGCCAGTGCCCGAATTGTTTCAAAGTATTTAGTGTGCTTTGCTTTGTATTTGCAGCCATACCTCCCATCGTCACAGATGCCTTAAGTAGAGCTCCAGTCTTCATTCGATGAAGATTTTCCAGCACTTCTGGTGACACGACTTTCCCCTCAGCCATTAGGTCCAAATATTGACCACCAACCATACCACTAGCACCAGCAGCACTATTTAGTTCCATAATAATTTCGCGCTTCAACAGATCGGTAGATACAAGTTGTTTTAATGCCATCGTTGCCCATAGCGAAGCCGTAGGAATCAGCAAAGCCCCTGATCTAAGAACATCCTTCTCCCCGTAGATTTTGTGCGGCGTTGCCCGACCACGCCTCAATTCTGCATCGTCCATACAGGGGAGATCGTCGTGCATAAGAGAATACGAATGAATGAGTTCAATGGAAGTCGCTAGATCGTAAATAGCCGACTTAGAAGTTCCCCCACTGATGCGATAGGCCATAACACATAAAATCGGCCTCAGGCGTTTCCCCTGACTCATTACCGAATAACAAATAGGTCTTGCGAATCTAGCAGGCAGCTTATTTTTAATCCATTCACTACAACGACCCAGCGATTCATGCACTTTATCATTCTCTAAAATCAAGAATTTTTCTAGGCCAGTTTCCACACCCTCAGATGGCACTAGGAATTATCTTTCAGTTGACGGACCTCCAGGTTTTCACTTGATCCTATCAACTCTTTCACTCTGAGTTCTGCATGGTTGAGAATCACTTCGGCCTCCCTTACATGCTGGATCCCTTCTTCGAATAGCTCCAGTGCAACCTCTAAATCAATTGTATCCTCCTCCAAGTTACGCACTACCTCAGTCAACCTAGAAAGCCTCTCTTCCAAGGTTGGACCTTTTTCGACTTTATTTTCTACCATTCTAACCGAACCTTTTCAAAATCCACTTTCTTGCTAATGTCGCCTCATCAATTGTCTTTTCCTAGTGCTTCACAGGAAACGGTTCCGTCCGATACTCTTAATGAAAACCGAATTCCTGATGGGATACTATCTACTGTTTTTAGGATTTTTCCTTCAGCATTTCTGGGTAATGCGTAGCCTCTAGATAACGTGGCCAGTGGCGAGAGGACTTCCATCATGTTCTCTAGACTAGAAAGCTCTTTCCTAGTCGTAGACATTACCGCCTGCATTGCCGACTCAAGTTCATCAGCTGTCCTGTCCAGGAATTCTCTTTGAGGATTAACAACCGCATCTTGAAAATTCATTAATTTTTCTCGTTTAGCAGTCAATTCCTTACGGAATGTAGATGTCAGCGTACTCATAGCCAGAAACATAGATTCAAATATCATAGCCAACAGATCTTTTACCATTTTGCCATCTTTGACAGCCATCTCTGCCCCAGCGGAAGGAGTGGGAGCTCGAAAATCAGCCACTAAATCCGATAGGGTTGTGTCTACTTCATGGCCTATCGCTGATATCACAGGAACGGGAGATGCCGCAATAGATCGAGCGACCGGCTCCTCATTAAAAGCCCAAAGATCCTCCATCGAACCCCCGCCTCGAGCCACTATCACCAAATCTACCATACTACTCTCAGACAACACTCTGATAGCCTCTGAAATCTCATGGGCTGCAGTTTCCCCCTGCACCCTAGTATCCCTTACTATCACTTTAGTCCAGGGGGCCCTTCGTTCAACGACCTTAAGTATATCATAGAGGGCCGCACCGCCCAAAGATGTTACCACACCAAGAGCTTTAATTGATTTAGGAAGTTGTTTTTTTCGATCTTTGTCCAGCAAACCTTCACCTTCTAACTTTTTGCGCACTTTTTCTGCGGCAAGTCGCCACAGGCCTTCTCCACCCTCATCCATTAGAGCACGGACAACTACTTGGTATTCTCCACGAGGTTCATACAGACTCAGGGATCCGAAAACTCTAATCACCATTCCAGTATCTGGATCCAGAGGGAGTTTCGAAACATCCGACTTGAACATGACACAACGAATCTGAGATTTGTCGTCTTTAAGCGTAAAATAACAATGCCCTGAGCTGGCTCTAGTCCAACTTGCTATCTCACCCAAAATCCAAAGGCCTTCAAGGTTCGTTTCAATAAGTTTTTTTACAGCTCGATTGACTTGTGAAACACTCCATATTTCCGAAACATCATCCATAATGGTCAGTATTCCTGGCCTCTTAGTTCTAAAGAGCGTTTTGCTAGTTGAACAGTATTCTTCAGTAACATGGCTATAGTCATAGGTCCAACTCCCCCTGGAACTGGAGTTATAGCACCTGCTAGTTTTGAGACTTTTTCAAAAGAGACATCACCCACCAATCGGTACCCTCTAGAATTAGAATCGTCGGTCACTCGATTCACTCCAACATCTATTACTATGGCCCCAGGTTTGACCATTGTATGATCCACCAGGTTTGCTCGACCAACAGCTGAAATCAGTATATCTGCTCTCTTAGTGATAGACTTTAGTTCATGACTCCTACTGTGTGCTATTGTAACCGTAGCATTTCCTCCCCTTCCTCGACCCATTAACAGCGTTGCCAATGGACGACCAACTATGTTGGAGCGACCGATCACTACAACATGCTTCCCTGCGGGATCATATCCGCTTCGCATCAACAACTCTATCACTCCTGCTGGAGTGCACGGCGCGACCACATCAGGACTTCCAACACTTAGGCGACCAACATTCATGGGATGAAATCCGTCGACGTCTTTGTTTGGATCAATACACGACAGTAACACATTCTCGTCAATTTGTTCTGGTAAAGGAAGCTGAACCAATATTCCGTGAACATCTGGATCAGCGTTCAACCCTGCGATTACTCCTTCTACTTCAGTGGACGAAGTTTCTTCGGGCAATGTCAACTGCCTAGAGTTTATGGATAGGCTCTTCGCTGCCTTTTCTTTCATCGCTACATAAACACTACTGGCGGGATCATCTCCTACCAGGACCACTGCCAGCCCAGGAGTAATTCCCTTAGATTTAAGTCGCACTACTTCTTCTCGGACCTCTTTACGTACAATTTCCGCAATTTCTCGGCCAGATATAATCTTTGCTGTCATTCAGTTTTCTCCACATTTAAAACTACCTAAGTTTACCAAGAGAGTGAGAGTCCAATCTATCCCCACAGCAGGTTTAATTTTTATCACACTACCGTGCAATGCCAACGGACCTAGTCTCACGAATGACTACTACCCTTATTTGTCCGGGATACTGCAATTCATCTTCGATTTTTCCTGCGATGACTTCGGACAAACTCTCCATATCGGCATCTTTGATCTTCTCCGGTTGGACCATCACCCGTATCTCTCGACCAGCCTGTATCGCAAAACATCTTTCCACACCGGTTGTTTCCATCGCCAATTCCTCGAGTTTTTCCAAGCGTTTGACATAGCCCTCGAACATTTCCCGGCGCGCACCAGGTCGAGATCCTGAAATAGCATCTGCAGCCGTTACCAAAAATGTCTCTGGAAAGTGATGCGGCTCCTCACCATGATGAGCTTTTATCGAATTGAGGACGATGTCAGATTCCTTATATTTCTTACAAAGTCTGTAACCAAGCTCAACATGGCTGCCCTCTTTATCATGTGTCAGTCCCTTCCCGACGTCATGTAACAATCCAGCTCTTTTGGCCATCTGAACATCCAGGTTCATTTCTGCGGCCATACTTCCTGCCAGTTGAGCTACTTCCTTGGAATGTCTGAGCTGGTTTTGACCATAAGATGTGCGAAATTTCAGTCGCCCTAGGACTTTAACGATCTGAGTATGTACATTGTGAATTCCCAAGTCATAGAGTACTTCTTCGGCAGCCTCCACCATGGTTTTGTCCACTTCCTGTTTACTCTTATTAACAATTTCTTCAATCCTAGCCGGATGGATACGTCCATCTTCAACCAAATTTTCGAGAGCACACCTAGCTATTTCCCTCCTAATTGGATCATAGCCTGAAAGCACAACCGCTTCGGGCGTATCGTCTATCAGTAAGTCGATCCCAGTGGCCTGCTCAAAGGATCGAATATTCCTGCCTTCCCTTCCTATAATCCGTCCTTTCATTTCGTCCGACGGCAACTGCACCACTGATACAGTCATGTCAGCTGTTTCATCTGCTGCCATTCTCTGAATAGCTAAAGCTAAGATTTTTTTTGCCTCTCGTTCTGCTGATTTTTCTGCATCATCTTTGATCTCTCGCAAAAGATTAGCAGCCTCAGCTTTAGCTTCGCTCTTAAGATCTTCAAAAAGTTGTTCTTTAGCTTCGGTGACAGATAGACCACTAATAGAGCCCAGCCTTTGTCTGATTTCTGCTGTTTCTGACTCTACCTCTTCCCTAGCACTAAGAAGCTTCTCCCTACTATTTTCTAGTTCTTTCTCACGGTTGGTGTGTTGGAGTTCTTTCTCAGTCAGGACATCGAACCGGCTGTCGAGGCGATTCGATCGTTGGGCGAAAGCTCTTTCATTTTCTTCGATACCTTTTCGATTTTTAAGCTCTTGATCTTTCCATGCTTCTCGAAGCTCTAAAACCTCCTCTTTCCCTTGCAGAACAAATGTTGAACGAAGGTTCTCAGCTTCTTTTTCAGCTCGATCCAAAATTCTCGAAGCTTCATCACTAGCGTCCGCCTGAGCTATTTTCTGTCGGGAGCGCTCTCTCACACCATGGAAAGCATAACCTGCGAATCCCGCTACCAGCCCTACGGTCGCCACTAGTAAAACGTTAAGCAGCGGATACATTTATTTACTCCAAACCCAGACACAATCTTTCATGTGCTCGAATAGTGAACTCAATTTTCTACTAAAAGAATAGAATCAGATCTGTTTGGGACGCAAGACGTCATAAGTCATTCTTCCAAAATTACCTTCTCTAGTCGCTCCACCATAGATTCAATCGTAGCTGTAACTTGCCTAGACAAAGCCTCTTCGTCCTCTTTCATTTGAAACAAACCGTCTGTAATGGATAATGCTGCCAGTATGGTAAGTTTTTCTGATTCCAATGGACCCAAGTCTTTTCCAATATCATGCATTCTATTATCGACATACTCTGCACACCTGCGGGTATACTTCGGATCTGCATCAGAGCGAATCGTGTAATCTCTCCCTCCTATCCTTACTGTCACGATTTTTGTAGATCTTTCGGTCAACTCTTTCCCTCTATGAATTTTATCTTGGAAAGTAAGCGATCTAGCATCGCCCTTCCTTGATCTAATCGGCCAACTAAGTCTCTATTGTCCTGTTCTAAAGTACGAAGTTTCCGAAGTGTCTCCAACGGTTTTCCGTCCTGTTTCTTCACACTCTCAACAGCCTCTTCCATTTGTTTGAGGTGTTGCCTTGTGAGGTCCAGTTGACTCCTTAATTGACTGGTTTTTTCGACTATTGAAGATACAGAACTTTCCAAGTGCTTGAGAGCCACTTGGTTTTTCTCTCTATAGTCGTTGCTGGACACTCAGGTCCTCCGCAAGTTTTCTAATTATCCTTTCGACAACTAGTTCCACCTCGACATCGGTCAAAGTACGCTCAAAGGATTGAAAACGCATCCGGATCCCTAAAGAAAGCTTACGGCTGGGTATCTCGTTACCCTCATACACATCAAAAATCGAAATTTCCTTCAAAAATTGTCCCCCTGCTTCTTCGATTTTACTGATAACATCCTCTGAGGACACCCCAAGATCCAGTAATAAGGCTAGATCTCTGTCTACACCAGGGTGCTGTGGAAGTGATTTAAAAAACAGCTCCTCTTTTTCAGCTATCCTTGAGGGAAGTATGAACTCTAAGGCCCAAACTTCACCAGCCCACTTGGGAGCTTCAAATCGTTCAGGCAAAACTTGTCCAAAAGAACCAACATCTTCGCCTCCACAAACTATTGTGGCAGCTCTACCTTGCACCCACAGGTCACTATCCTTGACACCGAGTTCCAAAGAAACGGCCTTCCATCCTGACACTTCTAGAGCATCACCTACAATTCCCTTGACCACCCAAAAATCTATAGGGTCTGACTTAACTGTAGACCAATGGTGTGGCGTTCTGCTCCCGGTCATAACAGCTCCCACGTTCGTTGCCTCTCTTCCTTCTTCACCAACGCTACTTACTAGTGCTCTGAATACAGTCCCTATTTCAAACAGACGTATATCTCTAGTCGATCTCGCAAAATTGGATTCTAAATTGCGCAGAAGACCAGGAAGCAAAGAATTTCGAAGATGGCTTTCTTCAGAAGAAATTGGATTCAAGAGCTCCACATCGCCTTCCCTGGAATTAGCGAATGCTGGATTGATCGCTTCGAGAATACCAGCATCCGTAAAACTTTTACGGACTTCTTCTTCCAATTCAAACAAGGGATGATCTGGAACACTGCTCGCAAGATAAGGGCTGAGATTTTCAGGGAACTGATCATAACCATAAACACGTGCGACTTCTTCGATCAGATCTATCTCTCGAAGTATATCGTAACTCCGATAGCTCGGAACATTGACCACAACAGAATCCTTTTCCGATCGCTCGATCCCAAAACCAATCGACGAAAGCATTCTCTGTAATTCATCTGCGTCAAATGAGAGGCCAAGAACCGACTCCACCCTACTCAGACGCAAAGGGAGGAGACTCGCTCTGTAGGGTTTAGGTCCTACTTCTAAGATCGACCGACCTGCTTCTCCACCTGCAATTGCTAGAATTATTTCAAGTGCACGCTTGATTGCGCCTAAATGCCCTTCTGGATCCACACCTCTTTCGAATCGATAGCTCGCATCGGTTGCTATTCCAAGTTTCTTACAGGTTTTCCTCACCGACTTTGGTTTGAATAAAGCACACTCTAAAAACATATTCACAGTATCTTCGGTCACGGAAGAATCCATGCCTCCAATCACTCCAGCTATATTCTGAGGGGCGAACTGGTCACACACCAGTAACATCTCACTTGTGAGATTGTACTCTATCCCATCTAGCGCCTTTATTTTTTCTCCCTCACTTGCATTTCGAACTATAATTTGTCCGCCTTCCATCTTATCTAAATCATAGGCGTGCATCGGACTTCCCAATTCTAACATCACATAATTGGTAGCATCCACAATATTGTTGATCGATTGTTGGCCAATTGCAGCAAGTTTCTTTACCAACCAATCCGGTGAAGGTCCAACGGTCACGTCGTTAATCACTATTCCCATAAAACGATCGCATAAATCTGGTGAATCAATGCGTATACTCACCCCATTATCACTGATCTTGTGCTGTCCTGTTTTGGTTCTGACCGTTAGATCTACTGCACCTGGAATAGATGGGAGTTGTAAATTTTCCATGCCTGTAGAAATGACTTCCCTGGCCAACCCCAAATGTGACAACCAATCACCTCTATTAGGTGTAACTTCAACCTCAAGAACAATTTCTCCCAAATTCAATACTTCTATCAACCGTTCCCCTGGAGAGACAGATTCAGGCAACAGCATTATTCCACCCTGATCTATCCCTAGGCCTAATTCCATCTCAGAACAAAGCATACCGTTGGAAAATTCACCTCTTATTTTAGCTTTTTTCAGCTTCATACCATTTGGAAGTTCCGAACCGACACCCGCGAACGGATAATGCCCTCCCTCCTTGATCAAAGGAGCACCACAGATCACTTGGAGAACCTCTTTTCCATTATCAACCTCACAAATGGAAAGTCTATCCGCATTGGGGTGTTTCTTAACTGTGTTGACTCTCCCCACTACTACACTTCCCAACCCAATTTCGCCTCCACCTTTGATATCTACTGGTGCACCACGGGAAGCGAGATGGTCTGCCACTTCTTCGGGTTTCATTTTCATGTCTGGAATGATTTCTTTCAGCCAGGAATATGAGATGTTCATCGAATTGGTCCATCTGACAACTGTGACAAGAAGCGGACATCATTCTGAGAAAACATTCGAAGATCTGATATGCCATACTTAAGAAGAGCCATACGACCAGGCCCCATACCAAAGGCAAACCCAGTATAACGCTCCGGATCATACCCAACATTTTCTAAGACATTAGGATCCACCATTCCAGCTCCCATTACTTCAATCCAGTCTGTCTCAACTTCTTGACCGTCTCTAATGACAATACGTTTAACATCTACTTCAGCACTTGGTTCAGTAAAAGGGAAAAATGATGGCCGGAAGCGCACCTTAGTACCAGCTCCCCAAAATCTTTTGGAAAATTCGGCCAAGGTCGCCTTGAAATCGATAAAAGTAATCCCTTCATCGACCACCAAGCCTTCTATCTGATGGAAGGCAGGGGTATGAGTCGCGTCGTATGTGTCTCGCCGATATACCATGCCAGGAGCGAGTACACGAATTGGTGGTGAATGATTTTCGAGGGTTCGTATCTGTACTGGAGAAGTATGACTTCTTAGTAGTCCTGACTCTTTCAGATATAAAGTGTCTTGTTCGTCAGCTGCTGGATGATCAAGCGGAGTATTCAAAGCTTCGAAATTGTACCATTCGGAGTCTATCTCAGGACCTCGAACTCTAGTAAAACCCATCGACCGAAAAATCTGCCAGATTTCATCGATCACACAGTTAATCGGATGTTCCGAACCTTTCCACTGCTTTTTTCCAGGAAGAGTGACATCAAGGAATTTGGAATTATCCTTATCATTAGCCTCAAAATTTGCCTGCGCAATTTCCAGGGTTTCTGTTAGAACTTTTTTTATCCTATTCGCCTCTGCACCTATCAGCTTTCTTTCAGATGATTCAACCGAAGCTATTCCCTTTAGAATTCGAGACAGCTTACCCTCTTTTCTGCCCAGCAAGGAAATCCTTAGGGCCTCTAATTCTTCCGGGTTGACTGCTCTAGAAATCCCAATTAAAGCTGACTGCTCAATCTCAGAAAGGCTGTCTAAAAGGTCGATCTTAGGACTCATTCAGAAATGTCCCTTAATAGAGTGAAATTTACTAATTACCACATACCATCCGCGAACAGCTAGTGATTGCTTGAGGTAGACTCTTAAGTCAGAGTTTGCCCAGCAACAATCGATATCAAGAAGCTTCTCAAGACCAAAGGTTCAACTAGGAATCCTCTAACTGCTCCTTCGCACGTTCTGCCAAGGCACTGAATGCCTCTGGGTTACGAACAGCCAGATCAGCTAAAGCTTTCCTATTCAGCGCAATTCCAGATTTTTTTAAACCATTCATAAAATGGGAATACGATAGTTGGTTTTGTCTAGCCGCTGCATTGATACGCGTAATCCACAATCTTCGAAAAGTTCTTTTTTTATTTTTGCGGTCACGGTATGCATGTTCCCAACCTTTTTCAACTGCATCCTTCGCTGTTCGAAAGAGGTTCTTTCTTCCCCCAAAATACCCCTTGGCTTCTTTAAAAATCTTTTTCTTCCGCTTGTTCCTAGCGGGAGCTGATGTTGTTCTCGGCACCTTTTGCCTCCTTTATTCCACTAGGATCCTGGTAAAAGTCTCTTCATGCGTTTTAAGTCTGCTCCACTAACTAAAGTTGACGATCGCAAACGTCTCTTCCGTTTTTCCGACTTCTTCGTCAGCATATGGCTTTTGTTCGCTCGCATCCTCTTGAGTTTACCGGTACCGGTACGATGTAATCTTTTTGCTGTACCCCGATTAGTCTTCATTTTAGGCATATCTATTTAAACTCCTATACAACGAAACTATCTGAAAATTCACTTGAGGGGTGCCAAGATTGTCGACATCACCCTTCCTTCCAAACGCGGATAAGCTTCCGCTTTACCAACGTCTTTAAGATCTTCTGTCACTCTGTTCAAAACCTCTCGCCCTATTTCGGGATAAGCATTCTGTCTACCTCGAAACATCATGGTTAACTTCACTTTGTTCCCTTCTTTAAGAAACCTTCGTGCATGACGCGTCTTGAAATCGTAATCATGTTCTGCAATCCCTGGCCTGAATTTCACTTCTTTAACTTGGACATTGTGTTGCTTTTTTTTGTTTTCTCGAGCTGCCCTCTGAAGTTCGTACCTATATTTTCCATAATTCATCAGCTTACAGACTGGAGGCTGACTGTCCGGTGCAATCTCCACTAAGTCCAAGTTCCTCCCCTTAGCAAGCTCCAGGGCTTGCTCCACTGGAACTATACCGACTTGACCCCCCTCTTCATCGATTAATCGCACTGGGCTGGTTCTTATCTGCTCGTTAACAAGAACTTTCTGTTCGCTAATCTTGAGCTCCTTGTCTATAAATTTGAGTTGATGTAGGGATTGTTAATAGCACACAAAAGGCCCGAATTCATCGGGCCAAAATTCCTTATGTAATCGGGCGACTTTCACCTTTTTACCAAGACTTTTCGACCCAGTAATCGCTTAATCTCTCATAAGGACCAAAAGGTGGAGTCGCTACATCTTTAGACTCACTTAATAATATTTAAAAAGCACTGTGCTAGAAGATCATCTAGACAACGGTACCCGTCAAGGCAATGATCTACTTTCGATCTCTCCTTTCAGTTTTTGGACTACTTCTTTGTTCGTCATGATTTCCTGTTTATTCGCCAAACCCCTCTTTCGCAACGCAACCGTACCATTTTTTTCTTCTTCCTTACCGATCACTGCCATATAGGGAATCTTTGACATTTCGGCGTCCCGAATGCGGTACCCGAGAGTTTCCCTTTCTATCACATTCGCCCTCACTCCATTCTCAATCAATTCTCTCTGTAATTCTTCAGCTGGTCCTTTCAGGTTGTTTGATACGGGTAAAATACGAATCTGCTCTGGTGCCAACCATAATGGAAATGCACCAGCATAATGCTCAATCAAGCCTCCGACGAATCTTTCCATAGAACCAACTAAAACTCGATGTAGCATAACAGGCCGATGCCTCTCATTGTCCTCACCTACATATTCCAGATCGAACCGCTCGGGAAGATTAAAGTCTAGTTGAACAGTAGGTCCTTGCCATTTTCGACCAATTGCATCGATGAGCTTGAAATCCAACTTAGGACCGTAAAATGCTCCCCCGCCGTGGTCGTATTCGAAATGTACTCCTCTATCCGTCAGTGTGCCCGTAAGAACCGCAAGTGCTTCATCCCAGTCCGCATCGGACCCCAAGGCTTTATCTTTTGGTTTTGTTGCTACCTCGATATTGTAAGGATAGCCAAATGCTTCCAACATTTCGTCGACCAAATCTAAAAGCCCGAGTATCTCTGCTTCCACTTGCTCTGGTGTGCAGAATATATGTGCGTCGTCTTGTGTGAAACCACGAACCCTCAACATTCCATGCAAAACCCCACTGCGCTCATAGCGATAGCAAGTACCAAATTCAGCCATTCTGATAGGCAATTCTCTATATGAACGTTGCTTGGACTGGTATATCGCTATGTGCCCTGGGCAATTCATAGGCTTAGGGCGATAGTAGCTACCTTCTACTTCTATCGGTCCAAACATACCTTCCTTAAAATTTTCCAGATGCCCAGATACTTCGAAGATTCTCTCATTCATGACATGTGGAGTGAACACTTGTTCATAACCATGTTTGGTTAGCAAATGTTGTTCAAATTTTTCTATTTCATTCCTAACAATAGCACCCTTTGGATGCCAAAGAATCAAACCCGCACCAACACGACTATCGGTAGAAAACAAGTCTAATTCCCTGCCGATAATTCGATGGTCTCGTTTCTTGGCTTCCTCTAAATTACCGATGTGTTCTTCTAGTCGGTTCTTTGAAAAAAAAGCCGTCCCGTAGATCCGTTGTAACATCTGACGTTTTTCGTCACCTCTCCAATAAGCGCCAGCGGCCGATAGTAGCTTAAAGTGTTTTAGGGAACCGGTGGAACTAATATGAGGACCTTTGCAAAGATCGAGAAAAGGACCGTTGTAGTAGACCGTTATCACGTCTTCATTAGTGAATTCTTCTAATCTTTCCAATTTGAGGTCATCATCCGAGAACAACTCTCTCGCCTCTTCCTTGGTCACAACTTGTTGAACAAAACTGTAATCTTCCTTGACTACTTGGTTCATTTTTTCTTCAAAAAGTTCAAGATCATCAGGAGTAAACGGCTCGGACACACCAAAATCGTAGTAGAATCCATCTTCTATCGCTGGGCCGAAACCAATAGCTGCATCTGGTCTGATCTCCCGAACTGCGGTTGCCAGTACATGAGCAGCTGAATGGCGTAATACATTTAAAGATTCTAAATCTCTATCTGTAAGAATCTGCACTGAGGAACCATCGGGAACGACCGACGATAATCCAAAGGTTTGTCCGTCTACCTTTCCGGCCACTGCGGCCTTGGCCAGTCCAGGGCCTATCGCCAGGGCCACATCGTGTACTGTACACCCTTCAGTCATCTCCAGCACTAATCCGTCAGGCAATTTAACTCTAACTTCAGACATCTTGTGAACTCCTCTTCATCTCCCGCCGAATAGACCAATTACAGGCCACTCGGTCCGACATCAACTCGTCCTTGAAGACCACTGGACCACATTTACTTAGAACAGCATTCCCCAAAACTCAGAATCAGAATCGAGACCAAGGATTCCAACCCAATATGACAAAGAGCCCATGCCTCCGACACCCTTCGAAAGAAAGGAGCAGGGAGACATGAGCCCAATATCTCTAAGCCACAGATTGCCGACTCAGTGCTTTTAGTACATTCCCTCCATTCCGCCACCGCCTGGCATGGCTGGCATGGCTGGCGCTTCTGCATCAGCCTTTTCAACTATCACTGCTTCCGTAGTCAGAAGCAATCCAGCAATAGAAGCGGCATTCTGCAGAGCAGAACGTACCACTTTAGTAGGATCTATAACTCCAGCTGCTACTAGATCCTGATACTCCTCTGCCTGAGCATTATACCCAAAGGACCCCTCTCCTTCTCTAACTTTAGCTACAACGATGGATCCTTCCTTCCCAGCATTAGTAGCAATTTGACGGATTGGAGACTCGAGTGCTCTTCTTAAAATGTCCACTCCGACCTGCTCGTCGTGGCCATCCACAGTGAAATCCTCAAGGCTGCTTTGAGCTCGGACCAAGGCGACTCCGCCACCTGGAACTATTCCTTCCTCTACAGCTGCTCGGGTAGCATGTAGGGCATCTTCAACTAAAGCCTTCTTTTCTTTCATCTCAGTCTCTGTAGCCGCTCCAACATTAATTACTGCGACACCACCAGAGAGTTTAGCTAGGCGCTCTTGGAGCTTCTCGGTATCATAATCGGAAGTAGACTTACCAATGGCTGCCTTAATTTCTTCAATTCGACCTTGGATTTTTGTTCTCTCTCCAGCTCCATCCACAATAGTCGTATTGTCTTTGTCTATAACTACACGCTTAGCTGTTCCCAAATCGCTAGTCACTGTATTCTCTAGCTTGAATCCAACATCTTCAGAGATTACCTGACCACCAGTAAGGTGCGCGATATCTTCGAGCATCTGCTTACGCCTGTCACCAAATCCTGGCGCCTTGACAGCACAGACCTTCAGCGTCCCTCTCAATCTGTTGACAACTAGGGTGGCCAATGCCTCTCCCTCAACATCCTCTGCAATGATCAAAAGAGGTTTTCCCATCTGAGCAACTTTCTCAAGGATTGGAAGCAAATCTTTCATGGAAGAAACTTTCTTATCATGGATAAGAATCATGGGGTCTTCAACTATCGCTTCCATGCGTTCAGTATCTGTCACGAAATATGGCGACAAATAACCACGATCGAACTGCATTCCTTCCACAGTCTCCAGGGTGGTCTCAAGTCCCCTAGCTTCTTCAACTGTAATGACTCCATCTTTTCCTACTTTTTCCATGGCGTCAGCAATCAAATCACCAATTTCTGGGTTATTATTCGCAGAGATGGCTCCGACTTGAGCAATTTCATTTTTTCCCTGTGTATCAGTAGAAAGCTCATGTAAGACATCCACTACCTTGTCAACGGCCTGGTCAATTCCACGCCTTATCCCCATCGGGTTTGTACCGGCAGTGACGTTCTTAAGACCTTCGCCATAAATGGCTTGGGCAAGAATCGTTGCTGTAGTAGTTCCATCACCGGCAACATCAGATGTTTTTGTCGCAACTTCTTTGACCATCTGAGCGCCCATATTTTCCACTGGATCTTCTAGTTCCACCTCTTTAGCCACAGACACTCCATCTTTTGTGACAGTAGGAGAACCAAATTTCCGATCCAACACAACATTTCGCCCTTTTGGGCCCAGTGTGACCTTCACAGCCTGAGCCAACTTATCGACCCCCGCTTTGAGGCGAGCACGAGCATCAACGTCGAAACCAAGCTCTTTCGCAGCCATTTCTTAATTACTCCTGAGTATAATTCTTAGAATTAAATCTGTCTTAAACTTACTTTCATGAAGGAAGTTCACTCCTAGCCAATGACAGCTAGAATATCTGATTCGCGCAGAATGAGATAATCTTCTCCACCTACATTCACCTCCGTACCACTATACTTACCATACAAAACCACCTGTCCAACTGAGACATCAGGATTTATCCGGACACCTTCATCAGACAGCTTCCCTTCTCCTACAGCCACAACCTGCCCCGATTGGGGTTTCTCTTTTGCGGTATCTGGTATGTACAGTCCCCCCCGCATCTGTTCATCTTCTTCAACTGGGAGAACAACTACACGATCCGCAAGTGGCTTAATACTCGCTGCATCCTTCGTCGACATCCGAAATGCCTCCTGCCTGCTGGTTAAATTATCGCTTCATCAAAATGTGAAACCCTTTCCGACACGCAAAATAAGAGCGCGACGGTAGGGACTAGAAACTAATGTGACAGAACGAACTGTCAACGGGGGGAGGACAGGCTCTCTATTAGCCGATGGCGACAGAGCCATCCACCAAGAAACGTCCTGCTAGTGCGAGTCCGTATAAGGTTAGAAAAGGTTCAAAGTAATTAGTCGTTTTTAAATGGGGCCTAACAAGTTCTCCATACCCTCCTGTCACAATCACTGTCAGGTCTGAAATTCCCCACTCTCTCTGAATCCGGTGAACTATTCCATCAACCGCATCCACTGAGGAAAAGAAGATGCCACTCTGAATACATTCCTCTGTTCTTTTCCCGATCACCCTCTTTGGAACTGATAGTTCTACTGAAGGGAGTTTGGCAGTCCGGTGGGCCAACCAGTCGACGCCAGCTTCTAATCCTTGAGCGATCACTCCCCCGATGAAGACTCCATCAGCAGTAATACAATCAAATGATGTGGCCGTGCCGAAATCAACCACTAAAACATCCTTGTCGTAAATCACTTTCGCGGCCAAAGTGTTCACTATCCTGTCAATTCCAACAGTCAGAGGTTCTTCCACCTCAAGACTTATAGGAAGAGAACTCTCGGAGTTTACTACAACACAAGCTTGTTTTAGAAGCCCTTCTAATCCTTTGACTACAACGGGTGTATGACCTGGAACTACAGAGCCAACGACTGTTCTCCTTAAATCATCTAGCGGGACCCCCCTATTATTCACCATGGAACCCAAAAGATTCTGGTACTCATCGGCTGTCCTATCCCTGCTCGTCTTAATCCTCCAATGATCAACCACTT
>CAWWAX010000016.1:0-25077 GCA_963935005.1 uncultured bacterium
GTAGTAGAGCTTAGCCCTGCGAACTCGACCTCGCCTCAACACCTCAACGCCTGTGACTGTGGGCGCATGTAAAGGAAAGACTCTCTCTACTCCAACCCCGCTAGAAATCTTACGGACTGTAAAGGTTTCGCCTACTCCAGCACCCCGTCTTCCAATGCAAACACCTTCAAACGCCTGTATTCGCTCCTTGGAACCCTCGCGCACATTGTAAAGAACTCGGACTGTATCTCCGGGAGCGAACTCGACTGCGTCTTCGCGAAGCGATTCGTTATCCAGTTCCTGAATTAAATCGCCCGTCTTTTTCACTGCTTCCTCAACTACTTGTTCTTCGTCCATTTTCTACTTCCAGTCAATCAGAGTTCTTAGTTTTTCAGGGTTGAAACATAGTCAACCCTCACTCACGGGTGAAGAGGGAAGTGCTAACATCTCTTTACGGGCCTCTTCCTATTCCTTCGAAAAAACCTTTGTCTGGGATTGTCGCCACTCCTTAATCTTTTTGTGATCTCCACTCCGGAGAATTTCGGGCACACCATGACCCCTATACTCTGAAGGACGCGTATAGGAAGGCGGACTTAGCAACGTTGGTTCTTCATAGAAAGAGTCAGTTGAAGCTGAGTCGTGATCTCCTATAGCTCCTGGCAACAATCTCACTACCGCATCGATTACAGCTAAAGCAGGAATTTCACCTCCTGAAAGAATAAAATTACCAATGGAAATTTCTTCTGTGGCCAAATGGTCTGCCACCCTTTGATCTACGTCCTTATAATGACCACAAAGAAGAGTAAGCTCAGGTCCTACAGAATATCTCACAGCATCCTCATGGGTGAACCTCTTTCCTCTTGCCGACATCAACACCACGGGGCCAGATGGTGTGAGATCATCTACTGCTCTGAAAAATGGTTCTGGCTTCATCACCATGCCTGAACCTCCTCCGTAAGGGATATCATCTATAGTGCCACGGGCATCTCTAGCGTAGGACCTCAGATCAACCATCCTATACTGCACCAATCCCTGATCGTTCGCTCTGCTGGGAATACTCGTGTTGAGTGGATCCCTGAAAAACTCAGGGAAAATAGTGACGATATTTACCTTTAAGCGAGCGGGGGTCTCCATATCACAAATCCAGAAGGCCGTCTGGCGGATCCAAAAAAATCTTCTTTCTTTCCAGATTAACATTTACCACTATTTCGCTACTGCAGGGGATCATAAAACTTGATTCGGGGCCAGAGACCTCTAGCAAATCCACTGGAGCAAGCTCGTATACACCACTAACTTTACCCAAAAATACACCTTCCAAATCAAAAACTTCCATTCCTACCAAATCATGCCAAAAATATTCTCCTTCTTGCAACTCTGCGACTTGATCAGCTAGTAAGAAAATGTGGCTTCCTGTCAACGATCTAGCCATATTCCGATCGAAAATTCCTTCCAGATTGACCAGCAATCCAGTCTGGAAAGGACGAGCAGCGCCCAATCGTATCACCTTGGGATTGGTGGGAAGGTTTCCCTTGTCGTCACCTAGATAAAGAGTTGTTCCAGGAGCAAATGAAATTTCTGGATAGTTAGTAAAGGGATTAACTCGAATTCCGCCCTTTACTCCGTGAGGTTTCCCAAGTTGACCCACCAACAGGTACTGCGATTTATCCACAGCTATCCTTGGTTGGAATTCAGAGTGGCTACTCAGGAGCCTCTTCTGCAGGATCTTCTTCTGCAGGAGCTTCTGCCGCAGGATCTTCTTCTGCAGGATCTTCTTCTACAGGAGCCTCTTCTGCAGGAGCTTCTTCTACAGGAGCCTCTTCTACAGGAGCTTCTTCTACAGGAGCTTCTGCCGCTGCCGCTGCCGCCGCTACTGCTTCTGCTGCTTCTGCTGCTTCTGCTTCTGCTGCTTCTGCCTTGGCCAATTCTTTCTTTCTGCGTTCCTCCAAGGCTGCTGCCTTTAGCTGATTTGCTTCCCCAGGGTCTAACTCACCTATGGCAACTGTACTATCCCCGCCTTTCCTTGCCCGATTGACCAAAGTTCTGACCGTCTCTGACTGCACGGCACCCTTTGACAACCATTCATCAACCCTTTCCAAATCTAGTATCAGGCGAGCAGGAGTTTCCATGGGCTTGTAATAGCCCAATGTTTCGATAAATCGGCCGTCTCTGGGAGAAGACGACTCAGTAGCTACAATACGGTAATGGGCCAGTTTCTTACGACCCGTGCGGCGAAGGCGAATTTTTACAGACATATGCGTTTTCTAGTTATCTCCTGGACTTCAGTAGTGCAACAAAGATGGGAAAGATAAAGAGATATTGAGACAGTCTCAACGGTTTGGTAAAATTTGCTATAAATAAGGTTAAGATTAGAACCTAATAATCTGACTCCGCTTAGGTCCGACCGAAACCATTTCTATAGGGGTTTCTGCCAATTCTTCCAGTCTTCCCAAGAAAGCCCGAGCAGCTTTCGGCAGGCCCTGTCGTGTAGAAATTTCATGAGTAGGAACCATCCAACCAGGAAGAGTTTCATACACTGGTTCAACCACACCTAGTTGTACCAAGTCTGCAGGGAAGTCCTCAATGACTCCATCCACAGTTTGATACCCAGTGCAAACAGAGACCTCTGGAAGAGTGTCCAAAACATCGAGTTTTGTTACGGCCAAACCCGTTAAGCCATTGACTCTAGCCGAGAATCTGGCCAGAACGCCGTCGAACCAACCGCATCTGCGGGGACGACCAGTCGTAGCTCCAAACTCCCCTCCTAACTTCCTAATCACTTGGTCCATTTCAGGATCAAATCCAGTAGGCAAAGGCCCATTACCGACACGGGTGGTATAAGCTTTGACAACTCCAGTAACTGAATTGATCATCGTTGGTCCTATCCCTGAACCTACTGCCGCTGCACCAGCAGTCGTATTGGAGGAAGTCACGAACGGATATGTACCGTGATCTACATCAAGGGCGGTACCCTGGGCACCCTCCAAAAGCACGGACTGGCCACTCGCCAATGCGTTCGCAATCTCCAGGCCTACATCGGTAGCAAATTCTTTTAGCCGATCAGCGTCTGCCAAAAACGCTTCCCTGTCTTCCATCAGTATACCAGATGTCGACCCACTTTTAGAAATAATACTCTGGGCCCGAGCTTGCCCTTGCTCCATTAAAGTATCTCTTCTCTCCGCATGCCGCAGATCTCCGACTCGCAGTCCTCGTCGACCTACTTTGTCCTCATACGTAGGACCAATACCCCTGCCAGTAGTCCCGATTTTTTCCGCTGCCAGGTCTTCTGATACCTGATCGAGAATTTTGTGATAGGGCATAACCAAATGAGCTCCATGACTTACGCCCACCCTCCCTTGCGGATTAATACCTCTTTCTTCTAGCTGGTCGTACTCTTTCAGGAAACCTGCAACATCAAGCACTACTCCATTACCAATCAAACAACGTTTTTCGGAATGAAGAATGCCCGATGGAATCTGATGTAGAATAAATTCTTCCTCGGCTAGCTGAACAGTATGTCCTGCATTTGCCCCACCTTGATATCTAACTACCAGATCCACGTCTTCAGCCAAAACGTCAACGATTTTTCCTTTCCCTTCATCTCCCCACTGACAGCCGATGACGACTCGACAATGCCCTTTGTCATTATTTGGTAGCACTTCTATAACCCGCCATTAAATGGACCACTACAGGCCCTTGAGGATATAAGCTGAATACTTGTTCCAAAGTCACAAGCACGCTGTTTGTATGAGAACCTGAAGAATTTAGATGCCTCTAGTTGCCCAGTCAACGAACAAACGATTTCACTGAATCAAGACCTAATCCCTGAAGCAGTTGAACCACTTTCTCCTGACCGGATGCCCCCAGGGGTGAAAGTGGAGGACGAGGATGTCCCCCTCTTAGACCCAACACATCCAACCCTGCTTTAACTCCTGGAACACCCATACTACCGACCACCGTATTGTGCACTGGACTTAGCACGGTTTGCTGTCTTGTAGCTTCGGTCAAATCTCCAGCCGCAAAAGAGGTATAGATATGAGCGGCGACTCCAGGTGCCAGGTTGGCCACCGCCAAAATTCCTCCTGCCGCTCCCAGTTCCAAGCAAGGAGCTAGAATAGCACCACTTCCTACTAGTATTTGAAAATCTTGCGGTGTTGTAGCAATCATGTCCTTCACAATATCGATGTCACCTCGAGAATCTTTTATTCCAATGATATTATCGATCTGCGAAAGATCGGTGACGAGCTTCTCGGAAAACTCCAGGGTGCTTAAGCGCAGTGGGACCTGGTAGACTATTACTGGAATGGGAGAAGCCTCTGCTACTTCTGAATAATGTTTCATGAGTGCAAGTTCAGTCATAGCACCTCTGTAAAATGCTGGTGGCTGAACTAACACTACATCAGCGCCTAAATCCGCAGCCTCACCGCATCGGCTTATTGTCAAACGAGTAGACTCAGCACCCGTACCTGCTATAAGTAAGTGACCTGCACCGAGCTTCCTTTTGGTCACTCTTAGCATTTCACATCTCTCGCTTTCATCTAGAAGGACAGCTTCACCAGTACTTCCTCCGACTACTATCCCACGCACTGGGTGATTCAAATAACTATCCAAATTGGTTTCTAGTCCAATCACATCTAGTTCGCCTGTCGTAGAGTCGAACGGACTCGTACACGGTACGAAGACACCTCTGAGATCAACACTCATGTAACTCACCTCCATAACTCAAAATGAGTAAATCGAATCACCATAAATTTTTCACTTACAAATATAGAACGTCCATCAAGTCCTACCTTGCAACATATTTCTTCAAGGTTATCCCAACTTGCCTTGGAAACCCCTGGAAGGTTAACAATCTTATTTTAACCTAACCCCATGATTGCCTTTGCCTCACTGACCACTGGAGCAGATTTTTGCACCGCCCTTTCTCTTCCCTCATTCAACACTTTAACGATATAGGATCTGTCGGCTTTTAAACGAAGAAACTCATCTCGAACTGGTCCCATATTTTCAACTATCACTTCAGTCAACTCTTTCTTAAACTGAGAGAATTGGCTCCCCTGAAACCTGGCAACAACCTTCTCGATCGTTTCACCCGAAAAAGCAGAATAGATACTCAGTAGATTCTTTGCTTCAGGCCTTTCTTCCAACTGATCTACTTTTTCGGGGAGTAGCATTGGATCACTAGTAGCTTTCATCACCTTCTTACTGATTGTGTCATTATCATCAACCATTTCTATCCGAGTCATAGGAGAAGAGTCTGATTTCGACATTTTCTTCTGACCATCCCTAAGAGACATCACTCTGGATCCAGCAGACAGAATCATTGGTTCTGGTATCGGGAAGAAATCTTTCCCGCCATTAGCAGAAAAGTCATTGTTGAATTTTTGAGCGATATCGCGTGTCAGTTCAAGATGCTGTTTTTGATCATCCCCGACTGGAACTAGATGCGAATGATACAGAAGAATATCTGCGGCCATTAAATTAGGATAAGCGTAAAGGCCGGCAGAAGCATTTTCCCTATTCTTCCCCGCTTTCTCTTTGAACTGAGTGATCCTATTCAGCCAGCCAATTCTAGCAACGCAGTTCAGCATCCAAGCCAGTTCAGCGTGAGCAGGCACATGTGATTGAACAAATACTGTGGCCTTTTGAGGATCGATCCCCGAAGCGATGTATGCAGCCGCAACTTCAAGGATATTCTCCTTTAGACCTTTTGGATCCTGCCATACCGTAATTGCGTGCAAGTCAACTATACAGTAAACAGAGTCGTAGTCATCTTGCAGATCAACAAAGTTCTTGATGGCTCCAAGGTAGTTTCCAATATGAAGAGACCCAGAAGGTTGCACTCCCGAAAAAACTCTCTTTCTGTCTGTCGTCAAATTCATAACCCTTGCCTTATTCCCCTGCATTGACCCTAAGCCTTAAATGTGAGTGCACCTCGTTTCATTATAAGCCTAGGGCCTTCTAACGCATCTCAACTTCGAGTCTGATTTTCATAGTGTAAACTTAGGGACCAACGACACAGATGTGAATACGAAAATTATGTATTGAGTGTGAGCATTGATCCACATACCTTCTTACCCTCCTGACATCTTAAATCATTTTACGAAGAACTGAACCGGACTTTAGCTTACAACATGAGTGACTTTGCCAACCTTTCGGAAGCCCTAGATACGGCGCGTGCAGCTGCAGACGTTGCATCTGCTATCCACCGCGAACACTCAGGTGCAATAAACCCCGAGGACGCTTCTTCCAAAGGTCGAGCGGATTTCGTTTCGATAACCGATTTTGAAGCCCAGAAAGCTAGTATCCAGACCATCAAAGATATCTATCCCCAGCACACAATAATCTCAGAAGAATTACCAGATAATCCTCAAAGCCTAGACAGCCTTGATGGTCCCACCTGGATTATCGATCCTCTAGACGGAACAACCAACTTCCTCCATGGTCATCCTATGCACTGTTCTTCTGTTGCATTCTCTATAAATGGCATGGTCGTTGTCGGTGCAGTCTCCTGCGGACCCACGGGAGAAAAATGGTGGGCTGCAAAAAGCCATGGCGCCTGGAAAAACGATAGTCCCATAAAAGTATCCAATGTTCAAACATTTGAACGCTCTTTAATAGGCACTGGTTTTCCATTCAAGAAAGAAGTCCTCATTGAAAGCTACACCCGCCAACTAGCACGAATGCTAAAAACTAGTGGCGGAGTACGGAGAGGTGGATCGGCCGCTCTTGACCTTTGTTACCTCGCCGAAGGCAGGTTCGATGGATTTTGGGAGCTTTACTTAGACCCCTGGGATTTTGCAGCAGGCCAATTGATTGTCCAAGAAGCGGGAGGATTTGTCAGTCGCATTGAGGGAGACACTCTGCCCTTGGACTCGGGAACCGTCTTGGCTGCAAATTCTCAAACTATGGCTCAAAGGTTAAAAAACGTCATACGTTAAGTTTGTTGACTCTAGAGAGGAAAGAAAACTTGAAGCTAGCTCTAGTAGGTTATGGACGGATGGGACAAACCGTAGAAAAAATCGCTACGAAACGAGGGCACAATATCGTGGCAAAAATCGATCCTCACTTGGCAACGCACATCCGTGGTTCCCAAACTCTACCAGAAATAGACGTCGCCATTGAATTCAGTACGCCGAAAGCAGCGCCGAAAAATATCGCAGACTTGGCAGCAGCTGGCGTCAATACTGTCTCTGGGACAACTGGCTGGCATAACAACCTTCAACAAACTACTGAAACAGTGAACGCTGCAGGGACAGGTTTGATTTATGCTCCAAATTTTTCTCTAGGCATCCATATAGTGGAAGAAATCGCAAAGCTTGCTGGTCAAATGTCGAACTTCGTTGGAAGCTATGAGTCAAGCATCCACGAATCCCATCATAAACACAAAGTCGATGAACCCAGCGGAACAGCAATCGCTATCGCCAATACATTGGTTGATCAGATCTCCTCCAAGGATAACTGGACTTCAGGCTCCCCTCCCACACAACCCGACCCTGATACTCTTTACATCACCAGTACAAGAGAAGGAGAAAACCCTGGGAACCATATTATAAAATTTGAAAATGAACACGAACGTATAGAAATCGCTCATCAGGCAAGTAACCGCGACGGATTTGCCCTAGGAGCAGTACTCGCTGCAGAATGGATCTTCGGAAAGGTTGGGGTTTTCACCTTGCGTGACATGTTTCCCAGAGAGGACACTGAATGACGATAGAAAATGACAATCCCAACAACCTTTATTTCCGCGGACTTGGAGTAGCTTTGGTTACGCCATTTTCTGAGGATCTTTCGATAGACATCCAATCTTTTCGAAAACACATCGAATTTCAAATAGAAAACGGTGTCAAGCTATTGATTCCAGCCGGAACCACAGGCGAAAGTGTAACCATGTCTGTGGAAGAACAACTGCTTGTTATCCAAGAAACTGTAAAAGCTGCGAAAGACAGGGCCAAAATCCTGGCAGGGGTGGGAGGAAACAACACTGCCGAGGTTGTAATCAGAGCGCATGCTGTTCTTGAACTGGGAATCGACGGCATACTTTCCTCCAGTCCCGCCTACAATAAGCCTACACAGCAAGGCCTTGTGGAACATTACCGCACACTAGCGGGACAGGTAGACTGTCCAATCGTAATTTATAACGTCCCAGGACGTACTTCCTCAAATGTCCTTCCGGAAACAGTCCTTAAACTCGCTGAAATAGAAAATATTGTAGGGATCAAAGAATCCTCAGCTGATTTCGACCAGGTCATGAGCTTGTTAAAAGATCGACCCCGGGGGTTTAGCATACTATCAGGAGAGGACAATCTTACTTTCCCTTTGATAGCGGCTGGAGCGGATGGAGTTATCTCCGTTGTGGCCAATCAAGCACCTCGGTTGATGTCTGAAATGGTAGAAGCTTCCCTCGCAGGCGAATACGACAAGGCACGGGACCTGCACTACCACCTTTTACCGCTCATGCGAGCCAATTTCTTGGAAACAAACCCTATACCGGTCAAAGCCGCCCTTGAAATGATGGGCAGAATGAAAGCTCGGTATCGCTTGCCGTTGGTACCTCTATCGCCAGAGGTCGCACCCAAACTACAAGAAGCTCTGCACCAGGCAGGGTTGATATAGTCAAGGACACTAAATGACAAAAGACGATCTCAAAGCAGGAATTCTAAACTTTACCGAACAAACAGAGTTGGACGACCCCGCCGAAGCGAAATCTCTGGTAGAAACATTTCTGGACGCACTCGACGGAGGAATCATTAGATCTGCTGAAAAGCAGGGTGGTGAATGGAAAGCTGTCGACTGGGTTAAATCAGGGATTCTTCTGACATTTCAAATAGGTAAAAACTCAGAGTTTCCGAACGCACCTAGTCCTTTTTTTGACAAGGACACTCTACCTCTTCGTGACACCAAGGGTCTGGACCATAACATTCGCATTGTCCCAGGAGGCACCTCAGTCCGTAGGGGATCTTTTCTGGGGACTAACGTAATCATCATGCCTCCTGCATTCGTCAATATCGGCGCCTATGTAGATGACGACACGATGATTGACTCTCACGCACTAGTAGGTTCTTGTGCCCAAATTGGACGGAAGGTACATCTCAGTGCTGGATGTCAAATTGGAGGCGTGCTCGAGCCTATAGGCATGCGGCCTGTAATCATTGAGAACGAAGCCTTGATTGGCGGGAACACGGGAGTATTCGAAGGAACATTGGTGGGAGAGGGCGCCGTACTAGCACCAGGGGTCCAACTTACTTCGGCGACTACAGTTTATGACCTTGTTCGTGAAACTACTTACCGTTCCCAACCAGGAAAACCTCTGACAATTCCTGCAGGTGCAGTCGTTGTTCCAGGGTCTAGGCCAGCCGGAGGAACTTTTGCAACTGAAAAAAATATACAACTATATGCCCCTGTTATCGTGAAGTACCGCGATGGTTCCACCGATGCTGCGACAGCTTTAGAAGAGGCTCTTCGATAGCGAGAACCAAACTAATCACATAAATATGGATACTCGATTGATTTGAACAATTAAGTTTATCGATGGCCGTCACTGAAGATTTTTAACATGAACCACTACCTAGAGGACTGATTTTATGCTTATCCGCAAAGCCCTAAATATTCTAGTTCTACTGCTCATAGTTTCTTGCACAACTGAAACAACGGATACCATGGAAGATGCATTCAGCGTTGCAACTGAAATCGGTTTGCGAAATGTGAATTCACTAGAGCCAGGTTTGATACTTGGCGGGCAACCTACAGTGGAACAGCTCGAGGCTTTGGAAGATGCCGGAGTGCATAGCTTTATTTCACTGCGTCCAGAAGCGGAAGATGGAGCTGGTTGGGAAGAAAGCTATACAGAGGGAACTGGCACTGCATTTTCTCGGCTACCCATTTCAGGTGCGGGCTCATTAACCAAAGAAAACGTCGAAACCTTTGCACGACTTCTGAATGAACGAAATGACGAAACGACCGTCCTTTACTGCGCCAGCGGAAATCGAGTTGGAGCCATGTTGGCCCTCAAGTCTTTTTGGGTTGATGGTATAGATGCAGAGACTTCCTTCAACCTAGGAGTTAAGAGTGGGATGACATCCCTTACCGCTGCGGTTGGTGAGATGCTCGGTATAGCACCTTAGCCCTACAACTCAGAGCTTTTGATTAAGGAACACACGGGTAAACAGTCTCCTTAAAATACCAACTCTCGACACCAGAGAAAATACGAAAAGCAACAGGGTTTTTTCCAAACCATTTCCATGGGAAAAAATTTTTCTGGCTCGTTCGGTCAATCGGATTACACCTTTGCCAACCTGATACCTAACCCTGTGGTAGTCGTCCAAGTCATTGTCGAATAATCTTCCTTCAAGGTCTACCTTCCTTTAGGGAAACACTCCCAAGTTCGACCTGTTCTGTTCGGCATTCTGAATACAAGCCGCCATCCTACAGGCCCCTCTTGCACCATCGACTTTCTCCTCGAAAATGACACAGTCCAGCTGCTTCATAGACGAAATGAGGTCATGGTGGAGCGGCCCAGAAGAATCAATCAAACCCCCATGCAAAACAATCTGAGGTGATGATGTCCAAGGCCCCAAATGCTCCACTAATGTTTGTACATGAACCACCAAATCATCCATTGCTTTTCCCACAATAAAGGACGAAGTCTTTTCTCCTTCATTAGCTAGCCGACAAACCGAGTTGGCTAACGCGGCTACTTCTGATTTTTTAGCGCTCGATACCCATGCAACTAAATCTCGAGGAGCTTCTAGCCCTACTGCACCGAGCACCTCGGTCAACAAGGAAGTACTCGACATCCTTCCATCCTGAGTTTTGATGACTGATCTAAGGGATTCCAATCCTATCCGATATCCGCTGCCCTCATCTCCTATGATACTCCCCCAGCCACCGACTCTTTTCGAACCATTGAGTCCTCTACCTAGTGCTGTTGAACCAGTCCCCGCAATAAGAAGGATGCCTGGCTCATCCAGTCCAAAGGCGTCCATGAAGGTCACCTCTGCATCGGTCCTGACTGTTACACTCTTTGCAATCCCCAGTTCTTGAATTGCGTTTTCTAAAGATTTCTTAATGGCAGTATCCCCTGCCCCCGCTAAACCTGCACATAAGTTAACCTTCGAAGATTCAATGCCACCGAGTACTTTGCCACACAACATCTCAATCTCTTCCACGGAATCATTCACGCTACTTTTGTCGAGACCAGTGGCAGTGCCTTCCATGCGTCCGAGCTCCACTTCGTGTCCATCCATAAGCACCACCCTGGTGCGCGAACCACCTCCGTCAATTCCCAGGAAAAGGTCCATGATATTTTAGTTCTTCGACTCTCGACTAGAACTAACTCGCACTCTCCCTAGTATTCCAGCTACTAGGACCGTGATAGCGCTTCCTATGGGGACAAACCAAGGCCATGCAACTGCGTCTCTGGCAAAAAGCCAAATGAACGTGACCGTTCCTATTGCCAAGACCATTCCAGTGATCACACTCACCTGATCCTTGGAAATAGAAAAGACCGCTACTAGAAACGCCCCCAAAAGACCTCCGTACGCAATGGAAGAAACACTGAGAGCCACTTCAACAGCGGCCGACCCTTCACTGAACGGTATAAAAAGGATCGCTCCACCGATCAAAAGGACCGACCATACCAACGTGGACAATTTTCCTACCTTAAGGAGTGCAGTATCATCTTTTTGAGACATCACAGCGAAAAAATCATAGGTCGTCGCGGATGCCAGAGCATTGATCGAAGAAGAAAGAGATGACATTGCAGCAGCAAAAACTCCTGCCACAAGCAATCCGCTTATACCAGGAGGCAGGGCCTCAACTACAAATTCTGCAAAGATCTGATCCGAACTTGCAAAGGTTGCAGCGTCATAGTATCTCCACAACCCTAAGCCTACCATGAGAAAAATGAAGATTTGGCCAAGAACAACCATGCCGCTACCTATCATTGCTTTTTTTGCAGCAGTGATATTCCCACAACTTAAAATTCTTTGAACGATGAGTTGATCGGTCCCATGTGATGCCATGGTGAGAAAGCCTCCTCCTATCACTCCTGCCCAAATCGTGTATGGCACACTTAGATCAAATGAGCTCTCGATTATCGTCATTTTACCTGCTTCTCGAGCACTGGTAATGATCTCAGACCAGCCACCAGGAACTAACGTCTGAAGAGCAATTATAGAAACCATGGCTCCTCCTACATACAGACACATCTGGACCACATCGACCCACACCACCGCCTTGATTCCCCCGAAATACGTGTAGACCACCGTTGCCAAACCGATGACTCCGATGGACACTGGATAACTCCATCCCGTAATGAATGCCATAGGAATTGCGGTGACGAATAGACGTACTGCATCAGACAAAAGTCGGGTGACCATAAACACTGCTGAGGATACCTTCTGAGTAGTTTCCCCAAAATGAGAACCGAGTAGAACATAAGCCGTACTCAAATCACCGCGGAAATACGCTGGCAAAAGTAACCCGGCAATCACAATCCTACCGAGTAGATAGCCGAACGTTACCTGAAGGAACGTCAATGTTCCCAAATAAGAAATCCCCGGAATGCTTAGGAAGGTAAGGGTGCTAGTCTCGGTCGCCACGACCGACAACATCACTGCTGGCCAAGGTAAACCTCTGTTGCCGAGAAAGTAATCCGAACTACCGCTTTGACCTCTACCTAGCCAAACGCCCCACCCCGTGATTCCAAGGAGGTAAAGAAAAAGCACCGTAAAATCGACTGGCGTAAAACTATTCAGAATGACCTTCCTGGTTAGTTAACAAATCTGCGATTGTTTGGGCCATACAACTGGACAAGGATAACTACACACCCTAGAGTCACAACAGACTCCTTTGAGCTTTATCACGAAATCTCCATTTCACAAATCAAGGTGCAAGTGAACAAAACAATCTTAATAATAGCCACCTTATTCTTAGAGAGTAGTAACAATAATATCTAGATATGTTCACAAAATCCTCGCTTGTTATTCATTGGACCGGCTTCCTTGTTACCTGCTTTATGTTAGTCGCAGCATTTCTGGATCAAAGCAGGGATGAATTCCTCATTCACTTCATAGCTTCTATGATTCCGAATACTTGCTGCTGGGTTCTAGCCTCTTTTTTGGGGGGTCACCGAAATTTTTTTCCTTTTATTAGATAGAAGTGTTGGGATTGTCCTGCCTCTGTCCCAGAATAGTCCCTGCCCCCTTTGGCATGAATCCTGCACCTACAAGTCTGTACTAGAAACACAATTTGCTGGAAACATTTCGGGGCAGAACGACAATGGACAACATTTGTAAAATGAAACCCTTAGCCCTACTGCTACTGATGGGATGTACAAGTCCAACTGGACCGGAGAACCAACTTGAGAACCAGCGTGCTCGCTGGAACGCTCAAGTCCTCACTGATTATACTTTCGATGTGGCAAAAAGTTGTTTTTGCATCCCTGCTTCATTAAAAGACGTGCGTGTAACGGTCCAGGGAAAGGCCATCACAGATGTAACCGACATTGCTACTGGAAACCTACTGCCTCTCTCTGACTGGACAGGTTGGTACAAAACTATTGATGGCCTCTTTGATCTCCTGCAGGATGCCTACAATCAAAACGCTCACGATGTGCAGGTTGAATTCCATCCGACTGGTGGATACCCAACCGACATTTGGATCGATTACTCTTTGATGATAGCCGATGAGGACCTGGGCTTCACGCTCATAAGCGAGGTCAAAACACTAAAAGATTGATGAAGATTTTTAGTTGCTGCGTTTCACCACTGTTCCATCCTGAATAGCAAGTGCAACCAGGTCGTGTACTGATCTCCTAAGAGCAACGTGCTTCTGATTATCCCGAGTCGGATTCACTCTATTCGTAAGGAGTACGACAAACAAATCGAGTTCCGGGTCTAACCATATCGACGTCCCTGTGTAACCAGTATGTCCGAAGGCTTCAGAAGTAAAATAATCACCGGCCGAAGACCTTCCCGAGGGCGTATCCCATCCAATCGCACGCGAAGCAGTATCGTCGAAACGCTTTGTAAATAAGTCGGCCGATCTTTCTGAAACAATTCTGACACTTTCCTCCATACCTGGGACACAGATCTCTCCATCACTCCCATCGACCGAAAGACAGCCTTCAAGCAAGCCCCCATTAAGCAACATTTGCCCGAAAAGAGTTAAGTCGGAGATCGTCGAGAAAAGTCCCGCGTGTCCTGCCACACCTCCCAGCGCATACGCATTTTCATCATGGACCTCGCCATGCACATGGACATGGCGAAACACCGTATCCATTTCAGTCGGCGCAATCCTGTCTCTCAAGTCCCCTGATGGATTAAAGGCAGTGTCCTTCATTCCAAGTTTGTCCCAAATATTCTGCTTCAAGAAATGCTCAAAAGGACGACCAGACACCTCTTTGACCACAAAAGCCAATGTCATCAAGCCAATATCTGAATACACGGTTGCCGACCCAGGCTCATAATCCAGCTGCAGATCCGAAATAGCATCTTTGTAAGCTGCTTCTCCTTCCATTTCATGATAGAACCTTCGAAAAGGAGGCAAGCCGGCCCTGTGTAGCAACAACTGACCGATCGTGACGGTAGACTTAGAAGAACCTTTCTCTGCCCACCAGGGCAGATGTTTCAGTACTGGATCATCCAAGCTTAAGCGACCCTCATCAATCAACACCATAGCCGCAGTCGTGGTGCCCACCACTTTAGTGAGCGACGCTAAGTCGTAAATCGAGTTTACTCCGACTTTTGCAGAGGATTCGTCCCAATCCAGCGTTCCATATCCCTTCAACCTGACCAGATATCCTTTTCTTGCGACGGCTAGAGCCACACCCGGAGTGGCACCATCGGCTATACCCTGCATGATTCGTTGATCGAGTGCTTCCAAGCCATCTTCCGACATACCAACGGTCTCAGGATGCGTTCCTAGTACATCAGCACCTTGCTGCAAACTCGCACCCGATGGTCGATCCAATCCATCACCTACTGAATAAAACGGAGGAATGGATATTGGCAGTTTTCCACTCAAACCAATATCACCAAAAAGCCCCCTAACCACAGCCCTCTGTGATACCTCATGATCGCCCCATGCCAGAAGATAACCGGGAGAATCCGATAATTCTTGCAACAAGTAGGGATTCCCAAAAGACGTAACCATCATCGGAGCTATACCTTTCCTAGAGGTTATGAAACTCTTGAGCTTCTCCGATACCCCGATTTCTCCGAGTCCCGAAACTGGCGGAAGAAAGATATTAACCAAAACCAAGTCACTATTCGACGCAGCAACCAGCAACGCATCATACTCTTCGGAAGAAGTATTTGGACCGATCCTCCCAGAAGTCACCCGCCGAACTCTGCTTCTCAGTCTGGCATCCAATTCCTTTCCTGCAACCAAGTGTTCTTCTCTCGCATACGTGAGGCTAAAGACATTCAGCGTTTCGCCCACCTCAACAGGGATTACATGATCTTCATCCCTCAGCAAAGTCAGCGACCGCTCAGCTGTTAAAGCCGCAAAATCTAGATGCTCTTGTCGGCCAACAATCTCATCAACGGCATTCAAGTCGACTGTCCTACTTTGATGTAAGCCAATCTGCGCCTTAGTCCCTAAGATACGTCTCACTGAGGACTCGATCCTTCCAGTAGCGATTCTACCTGATTCGACCGCTGAATGGATTGCATCAATTGTCTCGCCGATATCGCTAGGCATCAGCAACACGTCATTACCAGCTTCAATCGCTAATACGGCAAGTTCTCCAGTTCCATATTGTGCAGCGAGAGCACCCATGGTCAGCGCATCCGTGAAAAGCAGACCGTTGAATCCCATTTCTTCACGGAGCAGTCCTTCCATAAACCTTGGATCCAAGGTCGCTGGAAGACTTCCAGATCCATCCTGTTCAGATAGAGCAATATGGGCTGTCATCACAGCATCAACACCGGCATCGACAGCTTCCACAAAGGGTATTAGTTCCAGGTTTCTCAAACGACCCAATTCCGCGTTGATCACTGGCAAGCCTATATGCGAGTCGGTGTCGGTGTCCCCGTGCCCTGGGAAATGCTTCGCTGTGACTAATAATCCACCCTGATGCGCTCCTTCTATATAGGCTGCACCGAGACGGGCTACTTCAAATGGATCTTCCCCAAATGATCTGGTGTTAATAACTGGATTTTTCGGATTATTGTTAACGTCGAGCACGGGAGCAAAGTTCAAGCTGACCCCTAAAGCTTTAGCTTCTACCGCCGTGATCCGAGCAAATTCGTGAACGATATCAGCATCTCCAATGGCTCCAAAAGCCATCGTAGGCGGGAAGCTAGTACCCCCGCCCTGGGGCAAAAGTGAAGGCAACGCATATGAGTGGTTGATACGCATTCCTGGACCACCATTCTCAAAATCAGACGTGACTAGCAAGGGGACTTTAGATAAGTCCTGAAGCTCGTTGATCTTTGCAGCGTAGGAGTGTGGAAGCCCAATGGATAAGTAAATACCACCGATTTGGTCGTTTTGTACCCAGTCAGCCCATTCCATGAATTCAGAACTGTTCGTAGAAGCGTACGATCCGGGTAACCATTGAATGATCAATTGTGCTATTTGCTGCCTAAGACTCATCGAAGCCAAAGTCTCTTCCACCCAAACTTGAGCGTCTTCCGCTAAATCGTATTCAGACGAAGAATGATTGACCTGCTGAGCTACTGCAGGATGAAAAGCTCCGATAGCTAGCAGGAGGAATGCCGTGTGCATACCCACTCTACCTGCCATCCACTTCTCCCTTGGAGGCTACCCGGATTCCATCTCCCATTTCGAAATGAGGATTCATGCTAGTCGGAACCTTCCCAGTGATAGCAAATTTACCCAATAAAGCATCCGCCGCCGCTACCTGACTTACCTGGCTTGAACTCCAAGCTAATAAATAACCCTGAACTTCGGGAAACTCCGAAATCAAGTAGGGGCTACCAAAAGAAACAACAATATGACTGATATTACGACTGGAAAGTTCCGCAATAAAATCCACGGTCTCTTCTGGTAATTCGACCTGCCCAGCAAAGTTAGAATAGATGGAAACAACTACTAAATTGGAACGTCCCGCTTGGTTGAGAATCTGATCATACTTGGCCGGGTGAGATGATCTATTAACCGATGTCCGGCTCAAGCGAGGATAGGTTTGACGAAGTCGTGCATCAAAATAACGGCCGGACAATGGATTGTTTCCATTCTGATAGGAAACTGACATCACACGTGCAGTTCGTGTGCCCAGCAATGGGAGTAAGTTTCCACCATTGCGCAGGAGTGTAACAGACCGATCAGCAACCGTTTGTGCCACCTCTTTGTGGGCAGGAATTCCCACCACTGAAGGAACCTTATTCACATCAACCCTACGTTCTCGATGAAGTCCCATTTCCTCTTTTAATTGAAGGATCTTTTTAACGGATCTCTCAATCCTTCCCTCCGTTAAGCGTCCCGATTCCACAGCAGCCACGATAGACTCTATGGCCTCTCCGACATTACTAGGCATCAGAATAACATCAGCTCCAGCCAGGACGGCCATCACCGAGGCCTCACCGTCGGGGAACGTTCTGGTCACAGCTCCCATGTCCATCGCATCCGTGAAAACGATGCCCTCAAACCCAAGCTGGGTGCGAAGAAGATCAGTCAGGACTTTCTCTGTAAGAGTTGCGGGCAATCTGTCTTGACTAAGATCTGGCACTGCAATGTGAGCCGTCATAATAGCTCGCATCCCAGCATCAATCGCAGCCTGAAATGGCACCAGCTCAATATCTTGCAAGCGCTCTTGACCGTGCTCGAAAACTGGTAAAGCATTATGAGAATCGATTCCGGTATCTCCGTGGCCAGGAAAATGTTTACCCGTCGCTATAGACCCATTGTCTTGGATTCCACGAACAAATGAAACTCCCATCTTGGCAACTTCCGCTGGATCTTCACCGAATGAGCGAATATTGATAATGGGGTTTTCTGGGTTGTTGTTGACATCTAGTACGGGAGCAAACGGAACATGTACACCAACAGCCTTGGCTTCCAATCCTGTTATCCGACCAAGTTCATAGGCTAATTCTGGATCACCTGCTGCCCCGAAAGCCATCAAAGACGGGAACATGGTAGCTCCACCCAAAACGATATTCGTAGGACCGTCGATTCCTCCTCCAAAACGGAAACCAGCACCAGTCTCTAAATCAGCAGCCACTAGAAGAGGATGCTCCGAGTGATCTTGCAGATCATTAAGCTTTACTGCTACCTCACTCGGCGAACCCACTGAAACAATAACTCCACCGATCCCAAATGAGTCGATCATACCCACTACCCTGTCGTGGTCATCCGAGCCCTCTGGTGAAAAATCCCCCAAAATCCAGGGCATCATCAACTGAGCCACTTTTTCTCTCAACGTCATTTCGCTTAAAACTGTCTGTGCCCAATCGTCAAAGTGACCAGGCTGTTCAACATCCAAAGTCGGCTGATCTTGAGAAGAATCAGAGGCTGGAGACAGAGCAGGATCAGGAGCTGGTCGTTCCTGGGTGGCGTTCTCCAGGGGATCCTGAATAGGAGCTTGTCTGTAGCATGAAGAAACAAGGATCGCTAGGATCCATAAGTTTCTCAACACTGTCTTATTAAAGACGACTTGAGGAGTCTTCTGGATTCTCATGAGGGAGTCTTCAAAACCTCTCTTTGACTAGAAAAATAGAGATGTTAAACAAATCGGAGCGCTAGGAAGCAAGCTATGAAGTTCTTAAAAAGATCACAATCCTGGTTAATACGCTTATTCACGCCCCTGATTCTATTCGCCCTCCTTCCCTCCGCCGCTCAAGCCTCGATCCAACAGAAATCTGCTAAAATACGACCGGGGATTCAGGTGCTATTGGAGGATTCTCTCCATTTGGTCAAGGACAGAAGGGTGGGATTAGTAACAAACCAAACTGGAGTGGACTCGGAAGGATCTTCCTCGATCGACCTTCTTTTTAATCATCCACAAGTGGATCTCATTGCTCTTTTTTCACCCGAACATGGAATCAGAGGAGATTTGGACCCAGGTGAAGAAGTAGAAGATGGTGTCGATCCGAGAACTGGCCTTTCTATTTACTCTCTGTATGGAAACAATAGAAAGCCCACCCCTGAAATGCTGAGGAACGTCGAAGTCCTATTGATTGATTTACAAGACATCGGTGCCCGTTACTGGACTTATATCTCCACCATGACTCTGAGTATGGAAGCAGCCTTTGAAAATGGAGTTTCAGTTGTAGTACTCGACCGGCCCAACCCAATAGGTGACAACGTCCAGGGGAATATGTTGTATCCTGAATTTTCCACATTTGTCGGTAGGTACCCCATCCCAATGCGACACGGAATGACTTCCGGTGAAATGGCCCTATACTATCAAGGAGAGTTCAATATCCCTGGCCCACTGCATATTGCCCCAGTTTCTGGCCTAGGGCGAAACATGACTTTCGAAGAGACTCAACTTCCCTGGATCAAACCCTCTCCCAATATGCCTACTGTCGAAAGCGCTCTTCACTACCCAGGGATCTGTTTATTTGAGGGAACCTATCTCTCAGTCGGCAGAGGTACCGATCGCCCATTTCAAGTGGTCGGATCTCCCTGGCTAAACGGAGAAAATCTGGCAGAACGAATGCGTCATTATGGATTCGCAGGTGTATCGTTCAAGGCGGTGACATTTACACCTCAAAATCCAGGAGATGGAAAATTTGACGGAATTGAGGTACACGGTGTCCAGCTGATCGCTACGTCCACCGACTACGACCCCACCGAAGTAGCTGTCGCACTGCTGGTAGAGACATATAAAATGTCTGGTGACAAATGGGAATGGCTGACTTCCCATTTTGATCGCTTGGCAGGCACTGATTCCTTACGTGAGGGGATTGTCGCAGGTTCTGCAGCCCAGGATCTTGTCAGTGACTGGCCCAACCAACTACAGGACTTCTTAGCCATTAGGGACCAGTACTTGATTTATCCTTAGGCGACTGGGCGAAGAATCGCCCTTCCTTAACCTAAAATTCTTGATCTATCGGTTGTCCAATTTCTTTTCTAAACGCTGCATAGATCGCCTTGGAAACTGGACCAACTTCTCCACTGCCAACTGGCTTACCGTCAAGCCGAACAGTTGGCCTAACCTCAGTGGTCGTACCAGAAAAAAACAGCTCGTCAATAGTCTCCAGTTCCTCTACCTGAATCGGTCGCTCTTGGACGGATATCCCCAGTGATTTCGCCATCTCTATCATGACGGTCCTCGTAATACCGTTCAGTATTTCCTGAGTAGCAGGATGAGTTACCAAAACATCTCCCTTGACTGCAAAAATATTATTTTGGGCACCTTCTAAAGCAATACCATTCTTCACCAGCAAAGCGTCGTCTACCCCAGCATCAACGGCAGCCTGTGCAGCCATCACATTGGGTAGCAGACTGATCGACTTGATATCTACACGAGACCAACGACGATCAGGAACAATCACGGCCTCGAAGCCTTCTAACCAACGCTCCATGGAAGGTCTGTGGAATTGTTTTGCGAATGCATAAACCGTGGGAGCAGTTCCCGCGGGAGGAAAATAGTGCGTCCTCTCAGCCACTCCTCGAGTTATTTGCAAGTATACGATAGCGATTTCAGATTCAGATAAATCATTCTTGTCGAGTAACGTACGATGAACTTCAACTAACTCTTCTGGATCATAGTCTATACGCAGTGAAGCAAGTCCACCTGTCAGTCGGATGAGGTGCTGCCTCAAAAGGAAGAATTCACCCCTATACGCAGGAGTTACTTCATAGACACCATCCGACAAAAGAAAACCTCTGTCTTCTACCGAAATCTTTGCACCTTCTTTCGGTAGAAACTCACCGTTCAAGTATACTGTGCTCATCGTAAACTCAACCTGAATTTAAAATTTCGTTCAACATCAATTATAGTCTCTCATGATCGGCACTCAAAAGAAAGAGTGCGACGACGAAAATCCTGCTATAGTTGTTCATGGATTTCTCAAGGAGAGCTGATGAAGCAAGTATCCGTAGTCGCCCTAGCCTTGATTATATCTGGCTGTGGCAACTCTGAATTAGAAGGTTTGGTTGAAAGCTATTATGAGAACGGACAGCTGATGTCCAAGACTTTCTACAAAGAAGGCTCTGCGAACGGTCCCGCTGAGACCTACCACCAGAACGGACAGCTGAGATCCAAAGGAACCTTCATTATGGGCCGAGCACATGGGACAGAAGAATCCTACTATGAAAGTGGACAGCTATGGAGCAAATCCACCTATAAAGATGGTAAGCGGCATGGGCCAGATGAATTCTTTGATATCTATAGCAAGCTAAAATGGCAGGGATCCTATGACATGGGTAAGGAATGTGGTGAATGGTTTGATGATGGCGAAACCAAAACTTATCCACCATGTCCAGATTTTGAATAGACACTGCTAAGGACAGGTCAACTCCTCAGAACACTTCCAAGATAAGTCGCAGTGTGCGACTTCGAGGCATTTATCACCGTTTCAGGAGGACCCTCGGCTACAATATTCCCTCCGTCATAACCTCCCTCTGGACCAAGATCTATAATCCAATCAGCAGTCTTAACGACCTCCAGATTATGCTCGACCACAACGACCGTATTGCCTTTGTCTACCAACTCATGAAGCACCTTGAGCAACACTCTGACATCTTCGAAATGAAGTCCTGTCGTCGGTTCGTCTAAGATATATAGAGTCTTGCCAGTCCCGCGTTTAGAAAGCTCACTACTGAGCTTAACTCTCTGTGCTTCGCCCCCTGATAGTGTCGTCGCCGCCTGTCCAAGATGGATATAATCCAATCCTACATCAGACAGCGTTTGTAGTTTGATTCGGATTGACGGAAACGGATCAAAAAATTCAAGAGCTTCACAAACCGTCATATTTAACACATCAGAAATATTTCTACCTTTCAGTGCAATATCCAAAGTTTCCGTGTTGTAACGTCGACCGCGACAGACATCACAGGACACATACACATCGGGAAGGAAATGCATCTCGATTTTGACCAGACCATCCCCCGAGCAGGCCTCACATCGGCCTCCTTTTACATTGAAAGAGAAGCGCCCTCGATCATACCCTCTAATCTGAGATTCTGGCAACTTAGCAAATAGTTCTCTGATGGGAGTAAACAACCCCGTATAGGTAGCTGGATTCGATCGAGGAGTCCTGCCGATAGGAGACTGGTCCACTTCAATGACTTTGTCAATCAACTCTAACCCATGAAGGCTATCATGAGATTCCGGCAACTTCTTACTGCGATAAAAATGGCGAGCCAACGTTGGGTATAATGTCTGATTGATAAGCGTAGATTTACCTGAGCCACTCACCCCAGTCACAGCAACAAAACATCCCAGTGGAATATCAACGTCCAAGTTGTTAAGGTTATTTCCTCGGGCACCCTTCAAGCTCAGAACATTGGCCCTATCAACTGGGCGTCGCACTACAGGTACTTCTATACACTTGGAACCCTTAAGGTATGAACCCGTGAGAGAACGGCTCTCCTCCATAACTTCACTGAGAGTTCCCTGCACAACGACTTCCCCACCTGCTATTCCCGCCCCAGGGCCGAGATCTACGATATGATCCGCAGCTCGAATCGTCTCCTCATCGTGTTCGACCACAATAACCGTATTGCCCAATTCCTTAAGAGATTTCAGAGTTCCAATCAACTTCTGATTATCTTTTTGATGAAGACCGATAGACGGCTCATCTAGAACGTACAGAACACCCGTAAGCCCACTTCCAATTTGACTTGCCAATTGTATACGCTGTGACTCGCCTCCAGACAAAGAAGCTGCCGATCTACCGAGTGCTAGATAACTGAGTCCAACCTCTTTCAGGAAGGCGAGTCGTTCGTGTACTTCCCTGAGAATTGGAGGGGCGATCTCAGATGATATTCTCTGAACACCCGAAGATTTTCCTTTTGAAATATCTAATGACAGTCCTTTGAAGAATTCCAGAGTATCCGAAATGGGAAGGTCTGTGATCTCACCGAGAGAGCGCCCAGCAACAGTCACAGACAGGGAATCTGCTTTGAGCCTGCTTCCCTGACAATCTGGACAACGCAGGGTAGACATGTACTCTTCCAGTTGGCCTCTTATAGCGTCAGAGTTTGTCTCCTGATGACGAATCTTGATGTCTTGTATCAGACCAACCCAAGGCTCTTCATAAAATTTCTTGCCTCGTTTTCTCCGATAGGGGAAACGAATCTTCATCTCACCAGATCCGTAAAGTATGGCCTCTTTTACTTCTGGAACCAGATCTATCCAGGGGTCTTCCGCTGAAAAATCGTATGCTTCAGTCAATCCGGCGATTACAGACTTCATCAGATATCCAGAAGGCTTCCCCCAAGGCAGCAACACCCCTTGGAGTAAAGATTTCGAATCATCTCCTACTAAAAGCTCAGGACTCACATGGTTGGTGGTTCCTAGCCCGTCACATGTTTCACACGCACCATGCGGAGAATTAAAAGAAAATTGCCTCGGTTCTATTTCTGGGATACTAGTCCCACATTGAAAGCACGAATAATTCTCACTAAAAAAATGCTCCGCTACTTTTTTCCCTCGATGCTCTATCACTTGAGCCACACCACCCGCTAAACCAAAGGCGGTCGAAACCGATTCTGTTAATCGTTCACTGTCATCCGATGATAGTGCCAAGCGATCCACTACTACAGAAATGTCATGATTTTCATATCTATTGAGATCCGGAGGCATCGATAAATCAACCTGATCACCGTCCACAACAGCCCTCACAAAACCCTTTATTCGCACCTTTTCAAGAAGCTCTCGAAATTCGCCTTTCCTGCCCCTGACCAAAGGAGCTAAGATTTCAATCTTTATATTTTCTCCTAAATTTAGGAGTGTCTCCGTGATCTCTTCGGGTGACTGCCGTGCTACTGGTTGCCCACAATTCCTACAGTGTGCCACACCAACGCGAGCCCACAACACTCTCAAATAATCATAGATTTCAGTGACAGTCCCGACAGTCGAGCGAGGGTTGCGGTTAAGAGTTTTTTGTTCGATAGAGATCGCTGGAGACAAGCCCTCAATTACATCCACATCAGGCTTTTCCATTAAACCCAAGAACTGACGAGCATAAGCCGACAGTGATTCTACATACCGGCGTTGTCCTTCTGCATAAATGGTGTCGAAAGCTAGAGAGGATTTTCCAGACCCTGATAGTCCAGTGAGTACCACCAAGGCACGACGGGGCAATTCCAGGTCCACATTCTGCAAATTATGCACACGGGCACCACGGATTACGAGAGAATCTTTAGCCATTACTCATCAAATCTCTTAGCTCACATTCCTATTCAATTCAAAACAAGGAATTTACTGCAACAAGATCGGAATACCTATTTAGTAGATCCATTCCCTGAAAATAGAAAGTCCAAAATCTTTCTTAGCATGAAATCCGAGTTCGCCAAAACCAAGCATCCTGTTTCGGAAAAACCGGTCTTCGAAAAAAGACTCCACTGTATAAGAATCCGATGAAATCCATTCGGAACGAACTCCGGCAAATCCGCTTCCTGATCCCTGGGTGGAGAGAGGACGAAATAACAGAGTCAGAAACAGATCTTCAGTCATATAAAAACCTGTTTCAACAACAGTTGTACCCAGCGTACTGCTCGTATTACCTAGAAAATCAAAATCTTCTTGGGTAATACTCAGATAGTCCACACCTAATTCTCTGGCCATTGCAGATCCAAGCTCATTACTGAATGTGCTAAGCCCTAAAGTTGCTCCAGAACCTAAAATGGCTCCCATAGAATTTACTGCTTGGTTTTGACCCGAAGTCAATGCGTACGTCGGACGCCCGAAATACAAATGACTGAGTAGATCATCTTCTGTAAAACCAGCCTGTTCACTGCTCAGACTGATCCTCGGTGCCACCAAAGTTCCCGTCACAGAAGCGGTGATACCAAATCGATCTCCTACCGAGGAACGGACATTATTGCTCGCTGAAATATTCAGAGTCGGGTTAATGCCGCTAGTTCCTAGGAAGCGCAGGGTCCCTGTCTCCACCTGAAACTGCCTACCAAGAGCTCCATATGAACCTCGCAACGCCTCAAGTTCACCCACTAAAG
>CAWWAX010000017.1:0-22841 GCA_963935005.1 uncultured bacterium
GCATAGACATTAAATCCATCAGCCTTGGTAAAACCCAGAAGAGTCATGCCAAATTTTTTGGCGAGATCTACAGCCAAGCTAGAAGGGGCACCGACCGCTGCAATAGTGCTCACCCTTGCAACCAAAGCTTTCTGCATAATTTCGAATGAAGTTCTTCCAGAAACAACTAAGATATGTCTATCTAAAGGGATCATAGATTTCAAGAATGCCTGGCCTACCACCTTATCAACTGCGTTATGTCTGCCAACGTCCTCCCGTATCGAAATGCATTCACCTGACTGAGTAAACAATCCAGCGGCATGTATACCACCAGTTCGTTCAAATAAACCCTGTTTTTCTCTGAGAATACTAGGCAGACGCCTGAGAACATCTGAAGACACCTGGAGACCTACATCCGTTATTTTCTCACAATCCTTAAGATCTATAGCTTCCAAAGAAGCTTTCCCACAGACCCCACAACTGGATGTCGTATAAAAATTTCTAGCTAAAACTTCGGGATCGAAGGGAACATTACTGGCCAGTTTCACCAAAACAATGTTATACGTCTGTGGCTGGTCTCCCTGGCAATAACTAACCTCTCTGACATCCTCCTTGGCCTGAATGATCCCTTCTCCGTGGAGGAAACCAACAGCCAGTTCAAAATCCTCTCCTGGCGTTCGCATAGTTATAGAAATCGGCGCACGCTTGAGGACACCGTCGATAGCGTACTCTATTCTAATCTCTAAAGGTTCTTCAACCGCTACCACATCTTTTCTATTCTTCAATTCACCGTCTACTAAACGGAAGACAGAAACACCTGAAAAACCTTTTCCTGGAGATATCATTTCAGTCTATTTCCCCTGAATCAAAAATTGAGGGATTTCAGTTTGTCCCCTTTTACTCAGCGCGCAATGTGCATCTGAAGGCTATCATGGGCGGTACTGGATTCGAACCAGTGACCTCCTGGGTGTAAACCAGGCGCTCTAAACCAACTGAGCTAACCGCCCTTGCCACAGTAAGCTGGCAGTCTGAAAGATACCAATCCCACCAGATTGCTGATAGATGATGGTCAGATTTCAAAGTCCTTGAAACGTTTCGTTTGACAGACATCTTGTCAGTTGAGATACCACCACCGAAGTTCTAATATAATCTAGTTTAATGGAATTAGCACAAAGGTCGAGATACCACCTATGCCAACTTTGAAATCTTATAACCCAGCCACAGGTACTGTGATCGGGGAAGTACCAATCACCGACCCTAGATATATCCCAGAGATAGTCAAGAAAAGTCGAAGCGCCCAGCCAAGTTGGCAACGGTTGGGGCATCAGGCTCGTAATAAATTATTAGTAGAGGCCTATAAAGATATACAGTCGCAGACAGAACAATTGGCTTCCTTGATAACACGTGAAATGGGTAAACCATTTCGTGAAGGTTTAGTCGAAGTAGAGTCCTTAGGGTCACAGCTAGAAGAAGAGCTTGGAGAAATAGAATTAGCCGTCGCCCCGGAGACATATACAGACGAGAAAAGCTTTTCCACTGTATATCGTGATCCCCTAGGTGTTTGTGCTGCAATCACCCCCTGGAATTTTCCTTTGTCGATGCCATCCTGGATGGTCATACCCGCACTGTCTACTGGCAATGTAGTCTTACTTAAACCTTCTGAAGAAACACCACTTTGCGGTCAAGCATTCGTAGACATTCTAAATACGCATCTCCCTAAAGACGTTCTCAATGTAATCCATGGCGCAGACGAACAAGGAAAAGAATTAGTTGAAAGCAATATTGATCTTATTGCGTTCACCGGTTCAAGAGAAACTGGAAAAGACATCCTCAGATCAGCAAGTCGAACGTTCAAAAGAGTGGTGCTGGAAATGGGTGGAAAGGACCCCATGATAATACTTGAAGATGCGAACCTAGAAAAAGCGGCTAAATTCGCTGCCTTCAATAGCTTTCGAAACTCTGGACAAGTCTGTGTGAGCACTGAGAGGATTTTTGTCCCCGAAAAAATCGCCGATAAATTCGAAGCACTGCTTGTAGATATGGTAGAAGGATTGGAACTCGGAGATGGAATGAAAGAAACGACCACTCTGGGTCCGATGGTAAACTCTACACAAAGAGACCACGTTCTTGGTCAAATAGATGAGGCAGTCACGGATGGTGCTAAGATCCTTCTGGGAGGGGATGGACACAAGGACAACTTTGTAAAACCCACCGTCCTGACCAATGTGACAGAATCAATGTCCATAGCTTCCGATGAAACATTTGGACCCGTGGCCTGTGTAACTCGTGTTGCTTCGGTAGAGGAAGCAATTCAGAAAGCAAATTCCACACCTTTCGGGCTAGGTGCTGCCGTTTTCGGTGAGGACGAAGAGGAAACATCTCGAGTGGCTCGTGAACTGAGTGCTGGGATGGTAGGTATCAATCAGGGTGTAGCGCCCTGTGTCAGGGGTACGCCCTGGATTGGTGCACGTGAAAGCGGATATGGGTTCCACAAATCTAAAGACGGGCATCGTCAATTCACACAGACCAGAGTCATCACGAAACGTTTCTAGTCCACCTAGAAGATCAAGAGATGATCGAGAGAGGCACAAAAACTAAATACCCTAATAGCAAAAGGACCGGGGCTACTGTTATAGACCCCTGAGCTAACAACACGTACCCACTCGCTATCACCACAAGAGCCGCAACGGTAAAAATCATATTTTTCTTCGAGAAATACAGCATTGCTTAAACCCTTTTCAGTTCTATCTCTTTCACTTTAACTGTGGCGAATAAACCTTCATAAGATCTTTTTATTTTTGACTTTATCATAGATCGAACTCTTCAAGGTACTGTGTAAGTTTAGACCTGGAAATCTTTAGAATCTTAGCTGCTCTTGTTTTGTTCCCATCTGTGTAATCCATCACTGTGACAATTTGTGCCTCCACAGCAGCACTCAAATTCATGTCCTTTTCCTCCGTTGCCACTTCTTCTCCCGAAGCTGATTCTGAATATTTTTCCTCCCAGACTCCCAAGCTGAGATGTTCTGGGACCACGATCTTACCACGGGCTACCATCACAGCTCTAGTTAAGACATTCTCCAGCTCTCGAACATTGCCAGGCCATCCGTATTGCTCCAAGCGAGCCATCGCTTCCTCAGAGATTCTGTTCACAGAACTACCTATCTCTGCTCTAACCCTAACGAGCAAATGCTCGGCCAGTAGTGGTATGTCACCTTGACGCTCACGCAAACTCGGAACCTGGAGTTCAACTACCCGGAGACGAAAGTACAAATCTTCACGGAATCCCCCATCTGACACCAATTCTTCCATCTGTTGGTGGGTAGCCGCAACGACCCTGGCCTCAGTGATCTTGGGTTGCTCTCCGCCAACTGGATAGAATTCCCGTTCCTGCAATACTCTAAGGAGCTTAGACTGAAACTCAGGAGAGGTGTCTCCGATTTCATCCAGGAAAATCGTCCCCTTGCCTGCCAATTCAAAATAACCCTTTTTCCCCGTAACAGCACCAGTAAAGGCACCTCGAACATGACCGAACAACTCTGATTCCAGTAGGGTATCAGCCAAAGCTGTACAATTTACTGCTATAAATGGTTCCTCTGCGTGTAAAGAATGATCATGGACTGCCCTGGCTACCATTTCCTTGCCAGTTCCCGTCTCTCCCCTGATCAACACAGTTGCACGATTGCGGGCCAAAATTCCTATCATCTTGAAGATCTCAATCATTCTGGGATCTCGACCCACAATAGTTCGTTTGTTTGTTTCCGGAACCTGTTCTTTCCTTTTTTTGCCATCTTCTTTCTGAGAAAGTTTGCGTTCCTCCAAACAACGATCCACCACAATTCGTAACTGCTCCAGACCCACTGGCTTTACCAAGTAGTCAAACGCTCCCAACTTCATTGCTTCGACAGCCGAGGACATGGCATCGTGTCCCGTCATAACTATGACGTCGACGCCATTCACAGACTCACGGATCCTTGCCAGAAGTTCCAATCCAGTGATTCCATCCATTCGAACGTCAGTTATGATTAGATCGGGATCAAAATGATGTAATCTGGCCAACGCCTGCTCGGCACTTTCGGCTTCTTCCACCTCAAATCCTGAAGCCTCCAATTTGTCTCGGAATACTGATCTTATATCAGATTCATCGTCCACTAGTAAGATGCGAGACACGTAGAACCTCTCAAGTTAGAAATTATTGGATCTCCCAATTTAACCTATCGGTCTTAAAACCTCACTTAGATACCACGTCTTAACTGCTTCCCAAAGCAGCCCAAGTTGCACATTCTCTTAAATCCTCTGGAAGTTCAGACTCAAATTTCATTAATTTTCCAGTATCGGGATGGCAGAAAGAAAGCCTCCAAGCGTGTAAGAATTGTCTTCCGATACGCCGATGCATCTCGCGAGCCCATACACTGACCTTGGCACCGCTCATTCCTTTCTGCCAACCGACCCCATACACCTCGTCTCCTACCACTGGATGACCAATATGTGCCAAATGGACCCTTATTTGGTGAGTACGTCCAGTGCCTAAGGAAACTTCCAATAGTTCGGCGCCTACCCAGCGCTCCAAAACCCGAAAACGTGTGACGGCATATCGACCAGCCCTGACAACTGCCATTCGCTGGCGATCCACGGGATCCCTCCCTATAGGCTCTTCCACCTTAAAGGGTGATTCTTTCAAATGTCCCCACGAAGCAGCCATATACAATCGTTTCACTTCTCGCCTTTCTAGGGCTGTTGACAATATTTTGTGGGCCTTATCGTTCTTGGCTACTACCATCAATCCAGATGTGTGCCTGTCCAAACGGTGTACAATACCAGGTCGGAGTTTTCCACCGATTCCAGACAGATCATCAACGTGGTGTAAAAGTGCATTTACGAGAGTACCGTTCGCATGCCCTGGCCCAGGATGCACTACTAATCCCGCTGGCTTGTTAACAACCAACAGAAACTTGTCTTCATAGACGACGTCAATTGGAATTGCTTCGGGTTCGCATGTAATGGGAATTGCCGGAGGAATTCGAACCTCTATTTGTTGACCAGCCTTGAGTCGATCTGATTTTTTGGCGCTGTTTCCATCTACTGAAACTCTCCCCTCTATTATCAGAGCTTGTACGCGAGCTCTAGAAAGACAAGAATTCGTAGCTATATAACCATCTAGCCGGGCACCATCCTCAGAAACTCTAAAAACCTGTTTATTCTCATTCTCCAATATCCTGAACCTCCAAAATCCAAAGTTTCTTATTGGCGAGGGGAAGGATCTGCTTTTCGCCTTAAAGCAATTGTCACTTCAAAATCATCTATCTCCACAATTTTCACATTATCATATTTACTCACGTCATACGGTGTCGACTGAATCTCCCACTCAATTGTCAATGTTTCGGTACAAATGAACTCCTTATACTGCTCAGCCGCTTTCACAATCAGTTCGTCACTAGACAAAGCAAGGCTTATCCTATCAGTGATCAATAAACCCGAATCTTTACGAAAACGCTGGATCCTATTAACTAATTCCCGAGCCCATCCCTCAACTTGCAAAGCTTCATCAATCATAGGATCTATTGCCACCAAATAGTCCCTTTCAGACTTTAGAACAAGCTCTCCATGGGCCTGTTCCATAACTTTAAAGTCTTGTCGTCCCAACTCTACCTGCTGACCGTCAACTTCAATAGAGATCAGATTGCCTTCCTGATGATTTTCAATTTCACTAGAAGACAACCCTCTAATCACACTCGCAACTGATTCTGTCATGCCTCCAAATCTGGGTCCTAAAACTTCGTAATTCGCCTTTGCAGTGAGATAGAACAGGCCATCTTTCGAATCCGAAAAATCTACTCGTTTCACGTTCAGCTCATCTTGAATGAGTCGCAAAATTTCCTTTCGAGGCCTAATGTCTGAAGGAACCATGGCTATGATTCTTTTTAGAGGTTGCCTAACCTTAATCCGAACCTCTTCTCTCAAAGACCTCCCCATAGAAACCAATACCCTTGCGATCTCCATTTCAGCTTGTAAATCGCTGTCATGGTCTTGTTCTGTCACTTTGGGGAATTCTTGCGTATGCACACTGTCTCCAGTGAGACCCCTAAAGATCCAGTCTGAAATGAATGGAGTCACTGGCGCAGCAAGAAGACAGACCTTTCTTAGACAATCCCATAGAGTCTGAAATGCCTGCTGAGTATCTGACTCATCAAGATTTCCCCAGAACCTTGGTCGAGATCTTCTCACATACCAGTTAGACAAATCTTCACTCACAAATTCACCCAAAGCTCTATAGGCTCTAGTCAATTGATATTCGTTTAGCTCACTCCGAACTTTCCTGATCACTGAATCCAACCTAGACCTTACCCAAACATCTAAAAGATTAAGTTCCTGAGATTCACGTTCGGGCTCTTCTGACGGTTTCCAATCTTCTGCATTCGCATATAGCGTAAAGAACTTATAAGTGTTAAGTAGGGTATCTAAAAACCTTCGAGACCCTTCTTGGACAGCCGCATCGTCATATCTCTTGGGCATCCAAGGATTGCTCGAGGTAATTAGGTACCACCGAATCGCATCTACTCCGTGAGTAGAAATGGCATCCCAAGGGTCGACAGCATTGCCTCTCGATTTCGACATCTTTTGACCTTCTGAATCCAATATGAGACCATTCACGATCACGTTCTTAAATGGGACCTCCTTACCTAGCATGCTCGAAATAGCCATCAGCGAATAGAACCATCCTCTCGTCTGGTCTAAACCTTCACAAATGAAATCGGCTGGAAAGTGAGCTTGGAATTGCTCTTCGTTTTTGAAAGGATAGTTCCACTGGGCATAGGGCATCGCTCCTGAATCGAACCAGGCATCAATGACCTCAGGGGTCCGTTTCATAGTACCTTCACAGAGGCTGCAGTCCCAACTTAATTCATCAATATAAGGACGGTGTGGATCAAAATCTGATCCCAAGTTACCTGCTCGCTCTTCCAGCTCTTGAAAACTCCCAATCCACTGACAATGCTCCTGCTCTTCATCACAAACCCAGACGGGAAGAGGTGTGCCCCAATAACGCTCTCGTGAAAGGGCCCAGTCAACATTTCCTTTCAGCCATTCGCCCATGCGGCCTTGGCCAATCTCTGCAGGAACCCAATTAACATCCTGATTGCCAGTCAACATCTGTTCTCTCAATTTAGAGGTTGCGGCAAACCAAGACTCTCTAGCCATATAGATCAGAGGAGATTCACAACGCCAGCAGTGAGGATACGAATGGATCTCCTTATAATGTCGAAAAAGATTACCTTTATCTTGCAAAGCTTGAATAAGAACTTCATCGGCATCCTTTACAAACATCCCTCCAACTAGATCCAGTCCAGTAGCAAAAGACCCGGTTTCATCCACAGGCTTCAGCATAGGTAAACCATACCGTTGACCAGCAGCATAGTCATCAGATCCAAAAGCAGGAGCCAGATGAACAATGCCCGTGCCGTCCTCTGAACTGACAAAATCCTCATTTACCACGAACCAACCTTTATCCCGTTCTTCTTCGACATCCACAATTTCTAATGGTCTAGCGTACCTTACTCCCGAAAGATCCGATCCTTTATACCTCCGCTCGACTTCCACATCTTCTCCCAGAACTGCTTCTAATCTGTCCTCTGCAATTATCAACGTCTGGCCATCCTTCTGGACTTGTAGATATTCCAGATCTGGATGCAGGGCCAAACCTGCATTGGATGGAACAGTCCAGGGTGTAGTAGTCCAGACGAGAAAGTTTCTCTCCTCTGGGTCGGGGTCGCCATTTTCAGTAATCCAAGGACATAAGAAATACAGAGACGGATCCTCGATATCCCGATACCCTTGGGCTACTTCGTGGGAACTCAGTCCAGTTCCACAGCGCGGACAGAAGGGAACACTCTTATGCCCCCGATATAGCAAATCTTTCTCTGCAAGCCGACTCAGAATCCACCAGACACTTTCTATATAGTCATTGTGGAAGGTCACATAAGGCCTGTCGTAGTCCAACCAATAACCAATTCGTTCAGAGAGTCTCTCCCACTCATCTTTGTAGGTAAAGACAGAATCTCGACAGACTTGATTGAATTTCTCGATCCCATAATTCTCAATCTCGGGCTTGCCTGAGATATTGAGTTTTTTTTCAGCCTCTATCTCCACTGGAAGACCGTGGGTATCCCAGCCAGCTATCCTGGTAACCCGAAACCCTTCCATGGTTCGAAAACGACAAACAAGGTCTTTGATGGTCCTACTTATTATGTGGTGCAATCCAGGACGTCCGTTGGCCGTAGGAGGACCCTCAAAGAAAACGAAGCTCTCCCCTTCTAAATTCGACTCTAAACTTTTCCGAAAAAGATCTTCTTTCGTCCAACTAGAAAGTATCTCCTCCTCTAATTCGAGAATTGTCTTGGGAACTTCCCGATATCGCATCAAATCCTACCTTATTGTTTTTGACAATTGATAATTAACTTTTTTCTTTGTTCCAAAGAATGAAGACTTTCCTTAGCTTGGCCTTCCAAAAAGTGCTGTCCCCAAACGAATCATCGTACTACCTTCTTCGATCGCGATTTCAAAGTCATTAGACATCCCCATCGACAGTACTTGCCCAGCGGACTCACCCGCATTGGATAAGTCCTGCTGTAGTTCTCGAACCGTCCTAAAGGTATTCCTCAAGGTCCTGACATCATCAGTCAGTGGTGCCATAGTCATGAATCCAGCCACCTTCAGACCTGGTAAGTTCAGCGCACCATACAAATCCTCGTCCATATCAGGAACGATAAATCCTCCTTTTGTGCCTTCCCTAGAGGCATTAATCTGCAATAACACCTGCTCTATTCTTCCAGATTGAACCGCTTTGGCCGACAATTTATTCGCCAATTTCAAGGAATCTATCGAATGAATAAAATCTACCGTACCCAGCACAGACGAAATCTTACGACTCTGAAGATGACCTATCATATGCCAGCGGATTCTATCATTCTTTACGGCTTCCTGTTTCGCCTTCAACTCAAGTATTCGATTTTCACCTAGATCGAAAACCTCAAACTTGAGAACTTCTAAAATAGCTGATACTGGATGAGATTTAGTCACCGCTACGAGAGTTATATCTTCTAAACTACGATCACTCTGCTCTGCAGCTCTCTCAATTTTCTCCAAAACATTCGGCATAGCTCTTGCGAGCCGGGATCTATACATAGCTTGACTCATTTCCTTCCATCACTTTGGAAAATAATTCAAAAAAAAACCTCGCCAGCTCCACAGCCGGCGAGGTTTCTCCTACAGAGAGCACTCCTCAGGCTCAGTCCGCTACCTGACCTGGAATGTAATCGGTATCTGTACCCATACTGGAACAACTTGATCACGATTCAGAGCTGGAGTGAATTCGTAGACTGATGCCACACGCAGTGCCGCGTCATCCAATTGGGCATTACCAGAACTGTTGGCAATCCTGTTATCAATCACCCTGCCCTGCTCATTTATGAAAAACCATACTAATACCTGACCACCAATCCCCGCATCACGAAGGATAGGAGGATAGCCTCTCTCCATTGCCTGAATCACCGTACTTCTATTCCTGATTTCAGGCCGTACAGTCATAGGTGTAAACGTTGGTGCCGCCGCTATATCTACCCTGGTCTCTGTCGGTGGAGGTGGTAAATCCTCTACTGGATTATCCTCAAATGTCGTAGGAGCAATAGTTATATCTTCATCTACAGTGGCAGTCGCGATAACAGGAGTCGCTGGCCTAGAAATAGCTTCTGGCGGCGGCGGAATTTCAATCTCTGGTGGCAACTCTATGGCTTCCAATTCTTCAGCTGAGAACGAGACGTCTTCAGCTGTTAGTGTGGGCCAGAATTGAAAGAGAGCTACATGAACAAATGTTGCGACGATCATGGATCCCCAAAACCAAGAATCAAAGCTTCTTTTAAATAAATCATTCGCCGTTTCCGAAGAAGCTGTTCTTTCTTCGCTCATAAGACTGGTATCGTCAGCGTTCATCGTCTTTCCCTCGTCATTCGTTGCTCAAGCTCGGTTGCAAAAACCACTCTCATTACCCCAGCTGCTACTAACTGTTGCTGCAACAGATCGATGGTCGAATACCTCACCTCTCTATCCGAACGTATCGAAATAACCAAAGCTCGATCTGAGGCTGCATACAATGGGCCTACAGTAGTAGCAACGTCCGTCATAGCAAACGGTCTGTCGTTAATGAAGATGTCCCCGTTTCTTTCTACCCAGATATTTAAAATATTCTTAATTTTTTCATCAATCTTCTGAGTAGCTTCAGCCTCTGGCCATTCAATGGGTCTATCCCTGTCTTTCTGGAATACTGTGGACACCATGAAAAAAATCAGGAGAAGAAAAGCGATATCTGCCATCGACGAAGACGGTACTTCGGAAGAAGTCTTAGACTTCCTTGAAAATCCTCCACTCTTAATTGGCATAGCCTTAACCCTCTAGGATCTGAAGTGATATTCTCTCTGCACCTGCAGTATGGAGAGCGTCAAGAACGTCTACCATAAATCTATAAGGTGCATCTGGGTGGGTCTTAACAGCTGCAATGAGATTGTCATTGCCGGCAACATCTTGACGCCAAATCGATTCTACGTCTGCAGGACGCACCTGTTGAACCTGTGGACTCTCACCTCTCTTGACCTCGACAATTCCACTGGGTTGAATAACTATATGGAGAATATTCCTCTGACTAACAGCAACATCCTCACCTTGCTCTGGAAGAACTATCGCTAATCCCGCGTCTTTGGGAAAAGTGGTTGTTACCAGAAAGAAAACCAGAAGAAGGAAAGCGATATCTGCCATCGATGAAGACGGTACTTCATCACTTACTTTGGATTTTTTTTTGCCCATCACTGCCATTCTGAAACCCTCTCGTTTATGCTTTTATGTATCCAGCAAAGCGGTTGAAAACCAACAACTCATCCAAACTACAGTATTTGTAATCCTCTAAGATAGAGTAGTATTTTTCTTGACAATTTCCCTAATCATTCAGAGCCAAAACCGTCGCTGACTTCCGAAGCTACAAAACTCGTCTTCGTACCGCCCCCGTGCGTATACGCGACATCCAAAACTTTTTGTGCTCCTTGCTCCATCTGCATAATCAGGTCATCAATCCGGGTTACAAAAAAGTTGTATCCTATGTTGACTGGAATAGCAATCAGTAGCCCTGTCGCAGTAGTAAGTAGCGCAACCTTGATTCCTCCAGCCACAAGAGTAGGATCCACGTCTCCTGCTGCTTCAATTGCAGCAAAAGCCAAGATCATACCGACGACTGTCCCCAAAAATCCCATCAGGGGAGCAACGTTAGCTATAGTTGCTAGAATAACCAATCCACGCTCAAGAAAACCCAATTCTATAGTCCCAGTGGTACGTATGGCGGAAGCCAATTCCTTACCATCGTCACCCTGATTTATTCTCCTTAAGCCTGCAACCAGGATCGCTGCTGCCGGGCCGGGCCGGGTGGCTGCAATATCTAGTGCTTCTGTTATTCTCCCTTCCTCAGCAAATTCTTCCACTTCCAAAAGAACTTTTCTCGTATTTCTATGAGCAATATATAGCGTCCAAGTCTTCGCGATCATCACCCCTAGGGCTATTAGGGAACACATGACCAATGGATACATCATTAGGCCACCATCAGAAAAAAGCGAGAGCAAATGATATTGACTAGAATCCAATCCGAACTCCTTATTGTAGTTGTCCAGCTTGCCTTGTTTCAGTATAACCTAGCAAACCTTGAGAATGGCGACAATTTAGTGCCGTTTCACAAAAATTTCTATAGTCTTAAGAAAAATGATTCTAAACGGATCTATCAAAACTGGCTAGCCCCTAAGTATCTGAAGGATGATCTAGTAAAGCTTTCCCCAGAATTTCTCTAAGTTCAGAAGTTTCTATTTTAGTCTGTAGACGACCTTCTCTAGCAACAGAAACTGCTCCAGTTTCCTCGCTGACAACTATTACTATAGCATCGGTCTCTTGGCTTAAGCCAACGGCTGCTCTATGCCTTGTGCCAAGCTTCCCATGCTGCATTCGTATCTTTCCCAGGGGAAGGATGGCTCCGGCCGCTCTAATCTCATTGCCCGCAATGACTACAGCCCCATCGTGCAACGGGCTTCCTGGCGTGAAAATTGTTTGCAGTATTTCTGAGGAAACCCTAATCTTCTCCCTACTTCCTGTCTCTCCATAATCGTCCAAAGAAATTTGTCTTTCGATGGCAATAATGGCCCCGATTCTTTTCCCGGCCAGAACTTTGATGGCTGAGACGATTTTTTCGATCAGCAAATCCTCTGGCCTTATTTTAGGCTCACGAAACCACCTATTTTCCCCCAAACTACTGAGCGCAGTCCTAAGTTCCGGCTGAAAAACTACCAAAGCTGCAATGACACCGTACTGGAACACCGTCTCGAGCAAGTACTCAAGAAGTTCCAGATTCAATAGTTGGGAAAAAAGATAAATACTCGCTAGAACCAGGAGGCCCATCAGAATCTGCATTGCCCTGGTTCTCTGAATTACCAGTAGAATACGAAAAAACAACAAAGCAACTAATAAAATTTCTAAAACTTCAGGCCAATCGGGAATAAAAATCCTTAGCTGTTCCACTAGACTAATCGCCCAGTATGTCAGTCAGAGATTTTCTCATCCGAACTATCCTCCTCAATATCCTGTTCTGTAGAAGATGACTCGATAGACTCCTTAGGACAATCCTCAGTGCTCTCAATATCCTGTCCATCCATATCTTTTTCCTCTTCTAAAGGAGGTAAAGATTTCCCTTCGTTCAATAAACAAATCTCATCTGCATTTAGCGTTTCCCTTTCCAACAAAGCCTTCGCTAAAGATTCGAGCAAATGCTCATGTTCTTTCAAAATCTCGCGAGTATTCTCAAGAGACTCATCTAGAATTCTTTTAATCTCTTGGTCCACTTGTTGTGCTTTATGCTCTGAGACTTCTCGACGCTGTCCCAACTCTCTTCCCAGGAAAACTTCTTGTTCGTTCTGTCCAATGGTCATCAAACCAATCACCTCGGACATGCCGAAGCGAGTTACCATTTGACGAGCCATCGCCGTGGCTCTCTCAATGTCATTACCTGCTCCAGTTGTAATCTTCTCTGGTCCAAAAATCATCTCCTCCGCAACTCGACCCCCAAAAAGCATACAGAGCTGGCCTTCCAACCATTCCTTAGTGTACGTGTGACGATCCTCTTTAGGTAAACTAGCTGTAATCCCCAATGCTCGACCTCGTGGTACTATAGTAACTTTGTGTAGCGGATCTAAACCTGGGAGACGAAGTCCCACCACGGCATGTCCTGCCTCGTGATAAGCGGTGAGTTCTCTTTCCGAGTCAGTCAGCACCATACTTCTCCTCTCAGCCCCCAGCATGACTTTGTCCTTAGCATCTTCGAAATGCTTCATCTCCACCTTATCACTGTCATCCCTGGCAGCCAGGAGGGCTGCTTCGTTACAAATATTTTCCAAATCGGCACCGCTCAATCCTGGAGTTCCTTTCGCTACTACCTTCAGATCTACATCACTGTCCAGGGGAAGTTTTTTCGCATGCACCCCAAGAATACCTTCTCTACCCCTCAGGTCAGGAGAATCCACTACAACCTGTCGATCAAATCGCCCAGGCCTTAGAAGTGCTGGATCCAGAACGTCTGGACGATTTGTAGCCGCTAGAAGGATTACACCAGCGTTCGTCTCGAAACCATCCATTTGTACTAGCAACGCATTGAGAGTTTGCTCTCGCTCATCATGACCCCCACCTAGACCAGCACCTCTATGTCTACCAACAGCGTCAATTTCATCAATAAACATTATACAAGGAGCGTTTTCCTTGCCCTGCTCAAAGAGGTCTCTTACCCGAGAAGCGCCCACGCCAACGAACATTTCCACGAAATCAGAACCTGACATCTGAAAAAAAGGACGCTCTGCCTCACCAGCAACGGCACGGGCTAACAACGTTTTTCCTGTTCCTGGAGGACCTACTAAAAGCACTCCCTTCGGAAGTCTGCCACCCAACCTAGCGAATTTCTCAGGATCGCGGAGGAATTCAATTATCTCCTGAAGTTCTGTCTTTGCTTCTTCAGCTCCTGCGACATCATCGAAAGTAACCTTAGGGGTGTCGGGAGAAATAAGTTTGGCTTTGGACCGCCCAAATTGAAAAGCCTTGTTCCCTCCTGCCTGCATGGTTCGAAAAATCCAAATCCAAAAAGCCAGGAAGAGTAGCCACGGTAGCACACCTAAGAGTATTGATCCCCATCCTTGGGTTTCCAATCTTCCAGAGATCTCCACATTCTGCTGTTCTAATTCATCCAATAGCTGAGCATTCATCTCGCCTGGAAGCATCGTCGTGAATTCCTGAAAGTCTTCCCCATTAGAAACATAGGGCACTCGTAATTCGCCCTCTATTCTTCTGCTCTCTATAACTACCACTCCCACAATGTTGTCTCTAGCCAGCTGATCCCTGAATTCAGTGTAGGTGAACTCGGCAATCCCATTCTCCTGACTATTAAACAATTGGGTTGACATTAGAAGCACAAGGAATAACAGAACCATGAGAGCACTATTTTTGGACAGCCTAGTCATGAGTGAACTCTCAGTAGATTTCGGTGTTTGATTTTTTTCCGTCATATTTATTTAAGAAACCATTTAAATTGTCATTGCTACCATCACAAACTCGCTATATGTAGCAAATTAAGGAAGTTTTTTTCACTAAACACTACAATCAGATCTATAATAATGTCCCTTCCAAGTGCCACTAAGCCCTACACTTCACTTGGATTAAAAACCGACATAGAAAAGCTTCCAGTACCCTTACCCGCAACAAAGAGAGAAGTTCTCGAAACTCCTGGAATCCATAGGGTTCTTCCCAGAGCATCAACTACTACAGGTGTTTCCGAACGTTCCTCTTGGGACATTTTCCTTTCCGTGAAAACTTTTTTCAGTTTCTTTGAACCGTAGGAGTACCTAATTCTATCTCCAGGATCCCAAGTCCTGATACACAATGGAAATGCAAGATTTTCCAATAAAAAACTCTCGGACCATGGAATATCTAAAACGACGTCGGTTGACCAACAAGCCCGCCACTCTTTCCCCCCTAACTTCAGGTTGACCGCACCAGCTTCAGGCACTTTTATCTCAAATGACTGGCCGGGATAATCCTCACTTTTTTCCCCACAAAAGAATCGGTCGAACGAACGATACAACCAAACCGAACTCCCTAATTGGAAGCTGCTCCCACTCTTTGACGTCCTAGCGAAAGCCAATGCTGAACGTGTAGCCACTTCCGTTAATCTAAAACCCAGCCGTCTGGTAAGATCTCTCAAAATTATTGCACACGCATCATCGTTAAACGACAGGAAAATTTCTCTGTCTAGGACAACTCTATCAGAATTGCTATCCAATATTAGGCCATCGTAAACATTCTGGAGAACTGAATTCCACGCGCTTTGATCTTCGCGAGCAATCTGACCGAGCCGGACTAGAGAGGAACCCGCACCCTCTGCCACAGTCTCTTTAATCTTAGGTAAGATTTCGTTGCGAAGTGCATTTCGCGCAAATCCAGAATCTAAATTAGTAGGATCCTGCAGGGGCTTAATTCCTATTTGTTCCGCATACTCTTCCAGTTCATATCTACAGAAAGGCAGCAAGGGACGTATGATTCCAGGTGATCTGACTTCTGGTATTCCCCCAAGTCCGAACAAACCTGTTCCACGTAAGATTCTGAATAAAACCGTTTCAGCTTGATCGTCAGCATGATGGGCAGTAAGCACCCATTTTAGCGTCCAAGAGGTTCTCGTTTCTTCAAAAAATTTGTAACGAGCCTTCCTTGCATCGTTCTCACTAGACAAAATCTTTCCAGTTCGCCTAGTCTCACAGCTAATCCCCCAAGATGTGGCCAAGCCTCTAACCCACAAAGCATCACGATCACTCTCCTGTCGCATACCATGGTCAAAGTGCCCCACTACTAACTTTAAGTCATTAAAGAAGGGGTCGAAATGAAGGAGATGTAGCAGGACCAGAGAGTCAAGACCTCCAGAAACGCCTACTAGTATTCCGTCATTTTTAGAGAAGAATTCCTTCTCTTTTAGATGTCCTCGGAATCTTCGGTTTAGTTCATGTGGCATGTGAAGATCCTTTCTTGACGACAGCTTTTAGAACCCGTGAAAGAATGTCCAAGCGATCCGCTTGTATGCCATCAACGCCCCAAGAAAGCAATCTTCGGATATCTTCCTCGCGATCAACGACCCAGACATGGACTGGAATATTCAACAGATGCGCTTCCTTAACGAAACCAGGTGTGACAACTCTTATACCATTCCAGACCTCGGGAACCTGCAGGGCATCGAATGTCGGACGAAAATACGGTAGAAGTCGTAAATGTCTAGCAGACCAAAAATGAGCTATATCCCTTCTTGAAGCTCCCCGAGGACCACTATAGGAGCTGATCTTTTTTCGATCCGATTCTATCTTAGCGGCCAGCAGGACCCGAGTTTCGGCATTTTGTCTCCTAATTATCTCAACCAGAGGTTTTGCCACTTCGGGACATTTTGCTTCCACATTGATTCTCACGTTAGGGAACGTCTCGAGAACTTCCTCCATTAGCGGGATCCGAACCCCCCGACCACGGAAACTATTTTGATTGTTCAGATCACTGAAGTGGTATCCTGCATCGAGATTCCTGACTTCAGCCCATTTCATTTGATTTATCTGACCTGATCTATCACAGGTTCGATCTATCGCAGCATCATGAATGAGCACGACCCTCCCATCCTGAGTGAGTCGAGCATCCGTTTCCAAAATGTCAGCCCCCCAAGTTTGCACAGCGGCTAGAAAGGCTACCATGGTATTTTCAGGCGCCAGCTTAGCTCCACCCCGGTGAGCGATTAACAACGGAGCTCCTGCAAAGTAGGTATGTCCAGGCCGTTCTCTCTGTAACTGTTTCACGAACTATTTAAACCTGTAAAGTGATCAATCCCATCTCAAACATCTTTTGAAATAATCAAGGTTGCAATTTATCGCCAGGACAGTTCTCTCAAAGCCCCCTGATCTACAGGATAAGGATAATAGCGGAGGAGGGATTTGAACCCCCGACCTTCGGATTATGATTCCGCTGCTCTAACCAACTGAGCTACTCCGCCCTTTTCCTTGCACTATCCAAACCTCAAAAAAGTGTACTGAAGTGTCAAGACAAATTGTCAGCTGCCTACGATCCTTACTAAAATAAATCGAACAATTCACCATTAAAATAGTCAACTGTTTTTAAATTTTATATAGAGTCTCTTGGTGCAGTAACTCTGTACAAAATTTCTCCATCCCGGATCATGCCATACCTCTCCCGAGCTAGTTTCTCTATAGTGACAGAATCCGATTCCAACTTCTGCACATAAATTTTGAGAGAATCGTTCTCTTCCTTTAAGTCATCTAACTGCTGGATCAATTGAGCTTGTTGTTTCTTGACTCTACTGACTTCAAGGACGCTGTACTCTCCACCAAAAACTGCAATATAAAGGGAAAAAGCTAACAGGCTCCATACAATTAATTTCTTCATTGCGACCAGAGATCTCTACCCGAATAAGTTGCATTGGAACCCAAGGCCTCTTCAATCCGGAGCAACTGATTATATTTTGCCACCCTATCACTTCGACTTGCACTTCCAGTCTTTATTTGTCTCACCCCAGTAGCGACTGCAAGATCAGCTATAAACGTATCTTCGGTCTCACCAGATCTGTGAGAAATCACAGATCGATATCCAGACTTCCTAGCTAAGTCTATAGCATTCAAAGTTTCAGTTAGAGTCCCTATCTGATTCACTTTAATTAGGATACTATTACCCACAGTTTCACTAATCCCACGGGATAGCTTGTCGACACTTGTCACAAAGATATCATCACCAACAAGCTGCACACCATTCGTGACAGTCGCCGTCAGCTTCTTCCATCCAGTCCAGTCGTTTTCATCCAAAGGATCTTCAAGAGACTTGATGGGGTATTTCTCTATCCAATTATTCCAATGATTAACCATGCCCTGCGAGTCTAATCGTTTTCCGGAAGACCAGCGGAACACATAGTCCTCTTCTTCTAACCATTCTGTTGCAGCTATATCCAGTGCCAAAACAACATCTTGCCCAGGTTTAAATCCAGCTCTTTCAATCGCACGGATGACCAACTCTATCGCTTCTTCATTGCTAGCCAAGTCTGGTGCGAAACCACCTTCATCACCCACAGAGGTGTTAAGGCCCAATTCTGAAAGAATCTTTCTGAGTTCGTGGAAAATCTCCACTCCAGAACGCAACCCTTCCGAGAAGGAATCGAAACCAACTGGCATCACCATAAATTCCTGTATGTCAACATTGTTAGATGAGTGCATGCCACCGTTCAATATATTCATCATAGGTACTGGCAGGTTCGTTGGGTTGGTTTCACTCAAATAACGATACAGGGGCAAACCAGCGCTTACTGCGGACGCTCTGGCCAATGCAATGGACACACCTAACAGGCCGTTTGCTCCCAACCGAGCCTTGTTAGGAGTACCGTCCAAATCAATCATGATCCCGTCTAATTCAGCTTGATTCGTAACCTCTAAGCCACTGATCGCATCACGAATTTCACCATTGACAGACTTTACAACTTCAAGAACACCTTTCCCACCATATCTGGAAGGATCCCCATCTCGCTTTTCCACTGCTTCATACTGGCCTGTAGAGGCCCCGCTAGGGACCGAGGCACGTCCCGTTTGACCAGTTTCAAGTATCACTTCTACTTCAACAGTGGGGTTCCCCCTCGAATCAAGGATTTCTCTCCCCTTAACATCTTCGATCAATGGCAATTTCAATTTCCTCCGCGAGCTAAAATATTACTATAGTAAGAATCAGTTGACTATTTTTTTGATGGCTCAAGTATGACAAATTATTTGACCCTCAATTCAGCCACGGCTGTCTGAGCAATGTCTCTCAATCTGTCTCTGTCTTCATATCCCATTCCAGCAACTGAAATAGGTTCTCCCACTCTTACTTTAATCTCACCCTTACCAATTACAAAGGATCCTTTGGGCATAATCGCTCTACTCCCGTCAATCGATACTGGAACAATCGGGACACCAGCCTCAATTGCCAAAATGAAGGGTCCCTTCTTAAAGGTTTGAATTTCACCATCCGCAGATCTCGTTCCTTCAGCAAAAATTATTACCTGAAGAATCTCCGTACTCATTCTTTCAACTATTGTCCGCAGAGAATTAACGGCAGACTCTCTATCTTTTCGATCTATAGCAACATGTCCACAGGCTCGCCAAGAAGACCCAAATAAAGGAATCCGTGCCAGTTCTTCTTTACCCACAAATTTTCCATTGATCGGCAACCAACCTGCCAAGGCCCAGACGTCGAACCATGATTCGTGATTGGCAACCAGAACACAGGAGGCTGCTGAATCAAGATTCTCCGCACCCTCAACACGTACGGACACACCCGCTATTCGTAGGATGGCTCGAGACCAACCTCGAGCTGCCGAATCACAACTATTACATAGAAGAGAAGTCTTCCCGAGAGCTACTAGGAGGCGAAGCTTAATCGCATAACATAGAGTGACTAAGCTCCCTGCAAATAATACCCAAGTAGATCTAAGCACTAATTACTCCTAGACCGAGAAATGATCAAAACCCAAGATGCTGTTTGCCGGAGGCCCTACATTGCCCTCTGTTCCCTTTATCTCAATCCCTGAACCTGTTTCAACATAACCTACCCTAGTCAATCCTAAACCGAATTGTTTTTCGAAAGTCTCTACTAATGGACCCAAAACCCCCTCCTTAGAAGCCAAACATAGCTCGTAGTCTTCCCCTCCAGACATCCCAAGACGCAAGGCAATACCAGCATCAAGGCCTGGATGTAGAGGAACTTTTTTTGACTCGATCACAATGCGTACCCCAGAAGCACGGGCCAAGTGACCAGCATCCCTAAGGAGGCCATCAGATAAATCTATCATCGTCCTAATCCCTGCATTCTTTACCAACCAGCGCGCCTCTGGAACTCTGAACGGAGGTCTTGCAAAGGCATTTCTTAATTCTGTGTTCGGATCTCCTCCATCTAGCCAGATGTTCACGGCTCCTGCAGATCCGCCTAAAACACCAGTAACCCAAACTTCATCCCCACTAGAAATACCTGTCCGAGTGACCAAATCTCTTGCCTCACCCAGAACAGTAACATCTATAACGATCGGTCCAGGAGATCTACTCAAATCACCTCCGATCAAAGATGCTCCAACCTTTTTTAAAGCTTCGTGGATACCGCCTCTTAACCCTTCAAAAACCGCCTTGGAGTCTTTCTTTGGAAGAGCTAAAGAGATCAGTACCCCAAATGGATCAGCTGCCATAGCTGCAAGATCACTAATAGCAGACATCACAGCCCTGAAGCCAACCTCATGCAAGCCAATCCAATTTCGACTAAAATGGACATCCTCTATGGTCAAATCAGTACTAATTGCAGTCTGCCCGTTTTCGAAAACAGCCGCATCATCCCCTGCACCTAAAAGAATGCGTGAATTCAAGCCCTCCACACCAGCGAGAATTCTCGCTATCAGATCCGTTTCTGTTACTGTACTCTCTAGACTTAAATCTCGATCCTTCATCTGGGAGCATCCTGATCAAAAATTACAAAAGGCAACCCTAAATTATTTTCTCCATCGCTTTGTTCTTTCCACACTTCTGGTAATTCTGGAAGTATATCTGTGGGAACCAAACAGGGGCCTAACTCCGTCCTGGCCGCAGCTCGCCCAATCATATATAGACCCAATGCTCCTGCAACATCACATTGCAATCCTTGCGCCAAAAGAGCTCCGATAAAACCAGTCAGCAGATCCCCCATACCCGCAGAGGCAAGGTCAGAACTGGCCATACTATCTACCAAAACAGTACCTAGTGGTGGAACAACCACTGACGGCAGGCCTTTTAACAAGACTGTAGCTCCATTTTTTTCGGCAAATTCCCTAGTAACAACAATTCTGTCCGACTCAATAAATTCTGGAGAGAGACTTGAAAGCCGAGCCATTTCACCCAAATGTGGAGTCAGTAAAACATTTCTCTCAAAAGTCCAATCTTTAATTGTTGGACCGTTCCCGTCAGTAGCTAAATTCAGACCATCTGCATCTAGCAGAACAGGTGGATTGTCTTCACATTCACATAACATTTTCAATAAACTTCCAACTTGTGAAGAACAACCCAGTCCTGGACCTATAGCCAAAGCATCAGACTTGCTGATCGCATACTTTATTGCTTCATAATCATCAAAAGAAATAAAAATCGCTTCTGGGACAGCACTCTGTATGACCGCTCTATTACCTTTATCTGAAATAATCCTAAGCTGGCCCAAACCACCCCTTAGGGCACCTTTCGCCGATAACACTGCCGCACCCGCCATACCAGCCTGCCCTGCCACTAATAACAATGATCCAACACTGTTTTTGTGACTATCATATCTGCGTATAGGTTTTGCTCCTAAAGCCCATCCTGGTGTCACAACCGTCGCACCAAAAGAAGCTGGACCAGGGGGGGGCAACCCTATCTCTATGGCGATCAAACGACCTACTTGCCCTCTCCCTTCTTGAAGGAGAGTCCCTAATTTTGGCCATCCAAAAGCTATCGTAACATCCGCTGAAATTATTTCTCCTAAAGCCTTGCCATTGTCACTATTAAGACCTGATGGCACATCCAGTGAAAGAACTGGACACTCGGAGCGATTGATGGACTGAATAGCTTTAGATTGTTCTTTCCGCGGTTTTCCAACCATACCGGTACCCAGTATTGCATCCACAATCAGGGACGGACTGCTGGAAAATGTTTCTGTGCCACCTATCTCCATCGGCCAACCATTACCCAATCTACTGTCAAGTAAGTGTTCTCCGACACCGACCACCTTGGTTTCTCTTCCCCAAGACTGCAAAGTCCTGGCCAGGATAAGGCCATCCCCTCCATTGTTTCCAGAACCCACCACCACTGTTACTTCCCCTGTTGGAAAAAGTTTCTCCAGCAGTTGTGCTGCCGAACGACCAGCACTTTCCATCAAACTTCTTTCTGGAACTTCCATTTCAAAAATGGCCAGTTTATCAAAGGCTGAAGCCTCTGGCCCAGTAGGAGCCCAAACAACTGATTTTCCAAAGGGCCTAAGTGGCACGCAGGGGGTCAAGCTAACGTCCTATTAATTGTGAACCCAATAAATAAATCAACACTATGAACGAAAGTCTATTTGTAACTCTGACCGATATCTCGGCCTAGAGAAATCTCACCATTGTCGATCCTGAGGTTGAAGCCACATTCAGGATTAGAGCAAGCCCAAGCCTTATAGCGAATTGACGCTCCGTCACGACCATAGTCTGAGAGGGGTAATAACACACCTTCTTTACACTTCAAACATCCAGGAAACTCAGATTCTTTAGACATATCTTACCCCTCCACACAGTTGAATTGCACATCCAGGGACGCTAGTTCTCTGGACTCCACGGATAATTCTTTTCAAATACTTCTTCAAAATCGAATACGTCACAAAAATCCTCCCTGCAATCTCCAGATTCTTGAACTAAAACGCCACAGTCAATCAAAGCATAAACAATGTCTCCTAAATCCTCAGTCCTGCTTATTCCCCAATGTTCCAGAACTACCTTGGCCATAGGTCCAAACCTTTCTAATGCCAACTGCCGAACCCCATGAGCCAATTCGCCACCTTCCAAGTGACGACTCTCTCCGAGACTCTCCAGAAAACCCTCAAAAGCAGACAAGAGGAATAAATAGGCGTTCCCGTGAAATTGGGGATAGCACTCTTTCAAGTGATCCATGATCTCGTCTGCGAATTGAAGTTTTGCCATATGCAAATCTGTCTCCGATCTCC
>CAWWAX010000018.1:0-22659 GCA_963935005.1 uncultured bacterium
CAATACCCTCTGCTTCCCTTGCGGTGCGGCCCGTATCTAAACTAGGAGTTTGAGCATATGCAGTGGTGCTTGTCAGCAGAACGAATATGGCCACTAGCCAGATTGAAGGAGTCGATTTCATAGCGAGAAGAAAACGAACTAGTTGCAAATTCGCCACCCCCTTGTCTCTCAGTGAACAGTGCGTCTGACCTCCTTACAAGGCTTGAGACTCACGACCCTACCTGTTACCCTCTTGGTATGCTGAAAACTACAGCCCTCTCGATCCTATTATCCCAAGCTCTGACTTTCGGGTGCGAAACGGTTTGCGTTTGCAATGACGACACTGAGGATCACAGCACGACCGCACACCAGATGGATGCTCACGATAGCATGGACTACACAGCAAGCGATCGCTCAGATCACGACCATAAAAGTGACGCTGCTGGTAATCTCTTGGAGTGTGCAATGACCGCATGCCTGACCCTGACCGAATCGAGGACTGCGGTGGGAACCATCGCTCTAGAGTTTGTTAGTAACGATCAGACGAGTAACAATCAGCTCGACTTTTTTTCTATGATCCCCCCAGAGCTACCTCCACCCCGTTTTTCCTAGGAAGTTAGCAAGCATTTCATATACCTAGAAAAAAAGAGGTGGGAACCGATGTATATAAACAAAACCAGTTTGCTACTAATTGCTGTATTTCTTTGTACGCTAGAAGGCATGCTGAAACCTGTAGCAGGACAGCACCACGAAAGTGAAATGGCGGGTGGAATGGCAGGGATGGATCACCATGTGCAAGCCCCTTCCACCGTGATGGGATTTCACAGTTTGGCTCCCGGCCAAATAATGATGAGTTACCGATTTGGTATGATGAAGATGGGTGAAGCCCACCAACATCTTGGTCGAAATCATGTGACGACCCAATCTGTGCTCAGAGACTATAAAATCACCCCCGTGCGTATGACCACTTCTATGCACATGCTGGGTGGTATGATCGGTCTTCCAGGAAATCTTGCGGTCACTCTCATGCTACCAGTGACGTCACGCTCGATGGATCACAACATGGCTTCAGGCGGTCAATTCACGACTAAATCAAGTGGACTGGGCGACCTAAACATCGGTATGACAAGCAATCGTAACACCTCACAGAGGACTAGTCTGGCCTATGGCATTTCGCTTACACTTCCGACTGGTACGATTAATGCTAGCGATGTTACTCCAGCGAGTAGCCCGAATAAAATGGTCTTGCCGTATCCCATGCAACTGGGATCAGGGTCGGTCGAGATTAAGCCAGAGACCTCGGCTTCGGTGCAACTGGGAAATCTCAATCTGGGTACAAGAATAAGCGGGACAGTGCGAACTGGGAAAAACGAAACTGGCTACAAACTCGGCAATCAACTGACATCGTCCGTATGGGTCGCGTTCCAACCAGCCGCTTCCACAGAAGCATCCATAACATTTGGATACAATCGGTGGGGGAATATCTCGGGATCTGACTCCCGCCTTCAGAAGCAGATAGGTATGGTCCCTTCCGCCGATCCAAAATTGAGGCGTGGAAGCGAGCTACTGTTTACACCTGAGATCATAGTCTCTACGAACAACACTAGACTGGGCTCACACGGGATCATCATATCCGGGACTTTACCGTTGTGGCACTCGCTAGAAGGGCCACAACTAGGACTCGCATGGTCCTTTGGCTTGGGCTGGAGATTCTCGACTAATTGAAAATGATAACCCCTAATCTGTCCAACGGATGACAGTAGCCTGAATTACTTGAGTGGGAACGTTATCTGCACCTTCTGCCGACATATCCATTGAACCGATGATGATACCGTCCCCTCCGGCTCGGCACCCCTCCTCCATAATGGCGGGCAGCAAGTCTCTGAATTCCGCCTTCCAAGCTGTACCCTTTCCTTCCACTACACCTACTTCCACATAGGCTCTATCTGGAGGTCCAGAACTGAACACCTCAATATCACAGTCAGAAGGCCGGGGCTGATATAGATTTCCACTTGTGGGTGTAAAGTTGGCCGAAAGACAACCGCTGAACACCAGTAGGAATCCCACTAAAAAACCCGCACTGTCTTTTTGCATCGCTGTCCTTCCCGTTAGAAAGCAATCCCGACATTAATAAGCCTAAACGTTGGGATATAACGCAACGTTTCTACCGTGGAGGAACCGCCCGTTTTATAAAGTCTCTTGAGGCCGAAGCCGATACCCATATAGAACTTTCCTTCTGGTCCGAGCAACCAGCTACGATTGAAATCAAAACCATAGCCCCAATAAGTGCCCTCAGTATCGACGCTTGTCATACCGGTCTTCACACCGAACATCCATCCCTGGAGAGGTGTTCCGGAGGGATAATACCGCCAGAAAATGTCCGCATTGATATACTCCAGGTCTCCCATTGAACCTTCACCTTCACCACCGAAAAACCCCGATCCACCAAAACCAATGGTGCTGGTTGGCGAAGCAACCCGCTCGATCTCTGCATTGAAGAGATCGAGCATCATTCCAAAGGGATTAACAGACAGAGCCGTATTTTTCGGTTCTAATACACGACTTTCCTGTGCAACGAGTGAATTCACCTGCACCCCTAATGCCAGAAGTGCAACAAGGAACACCTTGCTTTCCAATTTTCTACTAATCATCAGTTTTTTATTCTCCACAGTCAGCTCACTGGAGGGGGACTCACCCTCATTATAAACAGCCCTTCGCGGACGCTAGTAAAGATAACGAGTCCGTCTTCAAAAAACGGGTAGTTGCTCCACGCGCCGCTCTGTCCTGAGCTGTGGCCTGGATCGTTGTTGTTGTAGGGAGCGCTGTCGAAGAAGGCGACCTCGTGAGGGTTCTCTCGGTCGCTGATGTCGAGCACTCGAAGCCCGCTGCCGTAGTTCGACTGGTACATACGATCTCCAACCACATAGAGGTTGTGGTCTGAAGCCAGGACCGGACCGATGTACTCGTTCGCCAGGATCGGGTCATCAAGTTCAGTTAGGTCCCATACGAGTGTTCGCGTCCCCTCGACCGTCCCAGCGAGTTCGTCGGCCTCGTCGTTCATATAGAAGTAGCGCTGTTCCTCATCGAACCAGCCCTGGTGGGCGTATGCCACGTTCGGGTAGCTCATCCGTGCCACTGTAACTGGGTTCGACTTGTCTGTGACATCGGCGATGTTAATCTCAGACTCGTTCGAGCCGACGCAGATCTGTCGACCACGGTAGTATTCGTCCGGACCTCGGTAGACTAAGCACTGTGCGTCATGCGTATAACCGCGTGCCCCGGGGCTCTCAGTATCATTGTAGCATCCCGCGAAGACTGGGTTGACTGGATCCTGGACGTCGACCATGTGCAGGCCACCCCCACACGTTCGACCACCACTGTTCGCGGCCACGATGTAGAGGAACCTGGATTCGGTGTCGGCTACCACATTGTGGGCACTGAAGATCTCTCGGTATGTCATATCCGGCTCGAAATCAACGGGTTCGTCGCCGACGTCACGAAGTCGAGTCAAATCGAAGACTTGCATACCGTGAGCAAGGGCCCCATCCGAGACGATATAGGCATGCTCACCTATCACCTTGATATCTCTCCAAACAGAGGGGGGTGAGCCTACAGTCCTCGGAAGATTCCCAACGAGCCTTGGTGTCGAAGAGTCCGTCACATCGACGAAGGATGCACCATCGCGACGAGCTACCAGCGCATACCGGCTTCCGGATTCCGGATCTGTCCAACCCCAGACGTCGTTGACCCACACGCCCCGCTCTCCACCGAGATCGTCGACGGTCATATGCGAGACCAGCTCCATATTGGTACAAGGAAACTCTGTCATCTGGCCCCCGTCACAGCGGTCTCCCTCCTCGAGAGCCGATCCGATCCGGTAGATCTCACCCGTCAAGACTTCGTCCACTGACCAACCGCTCGTACCTCGGGCGAGGGTCATCACTCGGCCTTCGCCGAAGTCGCGGTTTGGCATCGACACGACAGCTCGGTCGCCCGACGAGGCGACTGAATAGCCGAATCCGAGAGGCCAGGAGGCTCCGGAAGTATCGTCCGGGTCGAGTCGTTCAGGGCTATCCCAACTGCCGTCGTGACTAGAAGTGAACCGGAAGACCCGACCATTGCGGCGATGCATTCCGGGCGCGCCGACCCAGAGTTCGTCGCCGACGAGTCCGAGTGAGAAGCCGAATTGAGATCCGTCTGCCTCTTCCGGCGCATCAAGTGTCTCGGTATGGGACCAGATGCCGTCATCGGAGACGCGCAGTACCGCTACAGATGCCGTGCCGGGGGCGCCAACCAGAGCGTCGCCATTCGCGAGTGTGATACTCGTTCCAGCAAGGGCGGCCTCGTTGTTGGCGTTACCGTTTAGTTCTACTTGTTCAGCTTCACCCCACCCTCCGTTCTCTAACAGTGACGCGGCATAGACTCGACCACGACCATTATCCGAAATTGGGGCGCCTACCAGCAGGTCATCTCCACCCCAAGCGAGCGCGGTGCCGAACCCTTCAATTTCACCCCCGGGTGTGATCGTAGTTTCCAGAGACCAGGTGCCACTGCTCCGTCGGAAGTGGTAGACGACGCCGGAGCGCCCGGTCGAGGGTGCGCCCACGAGTAGTTCGTTCCCGCGCAAAGCGAGCGCGGTACCCATCTGACCGAAAGACTCACTCACGGGCGGCATGATTGTCGTGGCGATCGTCCAAGGGAAGTCAGTCCCTGGCCGGGTAAAGACGTAAACAGCACCAGCCTGATCGTGCTTTCGGGGGGTACCGATCGCCATGGTGTTGCCGTCCACTGCGATAGCGTGCCCGAAGTCATCCATACGTGAGGAGTCAGGTGCGGTGAGCAATTGTGGCTCCTCCCAGCCCTCTTGGCTAGCGCTGTAGGCGTATACTGTCCCAGGTCCGTACCAGTTAACCGGTTGACCGATGACTAGGTCAGTGGGTGTCATCACGATCGCACGACCAAAGTTTGGCTCCTGCGCAGTAAGCGGGGCCACGAAGACCACGGTAATCGCAGAAATCGCAAGCAAAACGATGTTTCCCAATTTTGTACGAATCATCAGTTCTTTCTCCTCAACATTGTGCTAGTAACTGGAGACATCATGGCGTCAGGTCAATACACTAGCCTGATCATATGGACCCAAATTCAGTCTGGTCAAGATTTCTTCCGCAATAACTGCAGAAGTGAACCTCACGATCAGGCTTTACATCTGAGCACCTAGTACAGTTGCGGTCATATTTGCTCCGGATAATCCTGGTAGGAGACCCTGTCTTTCTTGTAGATTCCGATATGATAAGGCCCATAGGCACAGCTATCAGAGCATAGCCCAGTAGCATCAGGATGGAAGCCATGAACTGTCCTGGCACTGTAGCGGGAGTAACATCTCCATAGCCCACAGTTGTCAGAGTCACGATAGCCCAGTAAACACTTTTCGGGATACTGGTGAATCCAGTTTCTGGACTTTCAATCAGGTACATGAAAGAACCCAAGATTGTCACCACTGTAGATACTGCTATTAGGAAAACAGCAATCCTGAATCTGCTCCTTTTAATAGCGTTTACTAATACCCTAGTGCCTCCCATATACTGAACGAGTTTCAGAATTCTAAATACCCTTACCACTCTCAGCATCCTGACAACAATAGCTACTTGGGCACCAGGTATCAGCAGACTGAAATAGCTTGGCAGCACGGCGATCAAGTCAACCACTCCGAAAAAACTGAACGCATACCCTCGGGGCTTCTTCACACACCACAATCGAAGCAGGTACTCGGCCGAGAAAAGGATGGTGAACATCCATTCTAACCACCTCAGCTGTGCACCAAAGATTGAATTCACAGAATCAACAGTTTCCAACATCACGGCCAAAACACTCATTAGGATCAGTGCCAACAGTACTAAGTCAAACATTCTTCCTGACGGAGTATCTGTTCGGAAGATGACAGAGAAAACCTTTTCCCGAAGCGCATCTTTAACAGTTTCGTTCATACCACCGACCTAATTTCAACTGAAATCATCAAAATCCACCCAGTCTAAACTTTCACTCTCAATACTTCTTGGGGCCAACATAACACTTTCCCCAACATCCCTGAAAGTCCTTTTAAAACGGCGATTAAGAAGAACAGTCGAAATTATTTCGTCCTCTCGTTACTGGTCTGCAAGACCAATTAGGGGTACAATATTTTCACGTTGTCCAAATCATGCACACCCTGAATCGGTATCTAATGAAAAACTTTGCCATAATACTCGTCATCATTGTCAGTGCCTGCACAGCTTCAAATTCGGAATTGGCCCACTGGGAAACTATGGCCGAAGATATCACCATAACCCGAGATGATTGGGGGATCGCACACGTACATGGTCCTACTGATGCCCACGCCGTTTTCGGGATGATCTATGCACAGGCAGAAGACGATTTCAATCGTATCGAAGTGAATTTTTTAAACTCACAGGGACGCTTGGCTGAAGCCGAGGGCGAAGAAGAAATATGGCGCGACCTCAGAATGAGACTATTTATAGATCCAGTGGAAATGCAGTCACTCTATGCCGAGAGTCCAGAATGGCTGGTGAGTCTCATGGATGCTTGGGCTGACGGCCTAAACTACTATCTGTATACCCACCCCGAAGTGACTCCTAGGGTGCTAACCCGATTCGAACCTTGGATGGCACTTACCTTCAGTGAGGGAAGCATCGGCGGTGATATCGAACGGGTCAATCTCTCACAACTCCAGGCGTTCTATGACAATGATTCCTCTGGAGATATGAGCATGGCCTCGCTCCAACTAGAGCCCGTTCTAGTCGATTGGGAAGAGCCCCGGGGATCTAACGGCATCGCCATTGCTCCTTCGAATACCGTAGATGGAAATGCACTATTTTTGATCAACCCACACACCTCGTTTTTCTTTAGGTCGGAGCTGCACATGTCCAGCGACGAAGGCCTCAATGCTTACGGTGCATCCACTTGGGGACAGTTTTTCATATACCAAGGGTTCAATGAAAACACTGGCTGGATGCATACTTCCAGTGGTGTCGATAACATCGACGAATTTTTGGAGACGGTGACAGAGCGTGACGGTGAATTTTTCTACTCCATCGATGGAGATGAGCATCCCTTAAGTAAGAAAACAGTAACCGTAGCATATAAATCAGCTAACGGGATGAACGAAAGGGATTTCACCGTTTTCAGATCCCATCACGGACCGATTGTGAGAGCGCAGGGGTCCAAATGGGTAGCCACCTCCCTGATGGAAGAACCCTTGTCCGCCCTGATCCAATCTTACGGACGAACAAAAGCACAAGGCATGGACGACTACCGTGAGAACATGGAAATGCACACGAATTCATCGAACAATACTGTGTACGCCGACTCCGATGGTAACATTGCATACTGGCATTCAAATTTTGTTCCCAAGAGGAATGCTGACTTGAATTGGTTGCAACCCGTAGACGGTAGTATATCAGCGAACGATTGGGGCGAACCACATTCGATAGAAGAGACTCCCAATGTCTTCAACCCTTCGGTCGGCTGGATCCAAAACACAAACAACTGGCCCTATAGCTCCGCAGGACCAGACAGCCCCAAGCAATCTGACTTCGCCCCTTATTTCCAAAGAAGTGGAGAAAACGCGAGAGGAATTCACGCCATCCGCCTTCTAGAAAACAAAAAGGATTTCACCCTCGAAAGCTTGGTGGAAGCAGCATTCTCAAGCCAAATCCCTGGATTTGAAGCCGTGCTTCCGGCACTAATAAAGTCCTGGGACAACGCACCAACATCACACTCACTCAAGGCCGCGCTTGCAGCTCAAGTAGCCGTCCTTCGTGCCTGGGATTACCGCTGGGCTTACGAATCCGTTGGTACTTCTCTAGCGACCTACTGGGCGGAAGAGTTGACGGAGCAAATAGCTGAGCAAGCTCGCGATGCCGGCATGTCCACTAACGAATATATCGCTTCTAGAGCTTCAACTGACGAACACCTGGACGCCCTAGAAGCCGCTTCGAATCGACTAGAGCAAGACTTCGGCAGTTGGGAAACTCCCTGGGGAGAGATCAACCGCTTTCAGCGAATCAATGGAGACATCGTGCAGCCGTTCAGCGACAGCGAGCCTAGCATCGGGGTCGGATTTCATTCTGGCAGATGGGGGTCACTCGCTTCGTTCGGTGCTAGGAGATACCCGGGAACCGTCCGTCGTTACGGAACGAGTGGAAACAGCTTTGTAGCTGCAGTCGAGTTCGGAGAGAAAGTTCGTGCGGTAGCGGTTACCGCTGGAGGCGAAAGCGGTGACCCCGATTCTCCTCATTTCGATGACCAAGCACAACTTTACGCAGACGGAAACTTAAGGCCAGTCTATTACTATCCAGAGGACCTGGAGGGCCACATTGAAAGAGTCTACCAACCAGGAAGGTGACGCAGTACTGGTCTGGGCTTCAGGTTTTTTCAGGTGGGTTGACCATTACTCTCTGAGAGCACTCTAAACACCTCAACCGCTTCTTCTACGAATGGACGGAAATGTTCTTCTCTCGGCTGAAGAGCCTTGTCAGCCCGATAAAAGATCAACTGATCGCCCGCACCATCTACCCAAATTTCATCTTTGTCTGCGAAACAGGCTAAAACTTCGTCTGTAAACAGCTTGCGAATTTGTGGTTCGCCATACTCTGGACCATTCAACAAATATTGTTTTGAGAACTCGACTGCCGTGCTGTCCGACTCGAAGTCTATATCGTTCAATAGGTGTAATGTGCTGCCCAGCTTATGTCGAAACCGCTCCGGACGCGCAGCAAACTCCGGAAAATTCAGACGTTTGTCCTGGAAAAGCATCACGGTCTGGACTGACAACTTCAGATACAACGGAATAAACCAAGGAGAAGCTATCACTTGATATTCAAAGATTGTGACTTTGACTTCATCGCTTAATCCAAGAGACTTAGAGTGGCAATGCAATAGATGCCTGAAGGTGTTCAATGGCCAATTGATTGCTTTCCCATCTTTGATGTGGGAAAACAACCGAAGCTTTGACATCCTCATCCCCATATCCCGATGAGGATCATTTTGATCAAGAATACGCAATGGATTCCAGCGTCCCCGGAATGAACGCCGATACCGATTCCAGTTTTGCTCTAAAGTTGGCAGGACAGTCATGTCCATCCTTTCGGCTAGTCTTTCTCGAGCTTTTTTGCCTCTTGCCAGCATCTCACTGACAAAAAGAACAGCGCCAACAGCCATGATGGGAAGTAGTATATCTACACTCATTCTTCAGTGCTCCAAGAGGATCAAGGCCCTAGTGGCTGACCAATCAACCTGGAGGGATCTGCGCCTGGTTTTGGAATGTATTTATCAATCCAAGGTCCACCGAACTGGGCCACGTAGAGATTTCCTTCCGAGTCCACACTCATCTGATGTGGAAGCGAAAAGCCTCCGCAGGCTCCCGAATGGTCGGGATCGAGGCCTGCCTCTGCGACCGCTATATCGTCGGAACAAGTGAATCCAGGACGGCCGAGCGATGATGCCTCACCATAGGTCCCAAAATAATCCAGCAACTGACCGTTCATATCGTACTTGAGAATACGGTTTAACGTCGCATCTAAAATCCAAACGAAGTCATTCACATCAATCATAATGGCAACAGGATCCCAGATGTCTGGCCACTCATCGAGGAGTGTTCCGTCCTCAGTGAAAATCTGAATCCGATGATTCCTTCGGTCCGACACATAAATCCGATTCTCTTTATCCACTGCGATCCCATGAACTAAATCGAACTCCCCCGGTCCGCTTCCTACTGAACCGAACTCAGATAGAAATTCGCCCGCCGAATTGTACCGAACAACACGACCATTCTGGTAGCCATCACCCAATAGGAAATCACCGTTAGGAAGGAAAGCCAGCACAGCATTCTGGCCAAAATCTAAGGGTCCTGGATTTGGATTTTCACGTGGATTCGGTCCGCCTTCACCAAAAATAGGGTTGGGATCCTCCATGCGTAAAAGGAGCTCGCTCCCGTCATTGCTAAACTTAAGGATTGCTTCGTGTACACCGTTCCCACCTCGCTCATCCACCCAAACGGCACGTTCAGGATCGTACGGATTGATATAGATCTGATGAGGACGATTGAAAATTGAATCCCACTGCGACCAATTCTCGGTGATATTACCCTCGCGGTCTACCGCTACAAGAAAGTTCTTCTGGAGCTCGTTGCCTTCTCCACGTTGAGCCTGCCTGCGTTGGTCCCCCCACATCACTACCAAGACCCTATCAGGAGTGTCCGGCCAAACACCCGCGGCCGACCCCCAAGTCCAATCCTCATCGTGATCAGGTGCTGGCTTCCACCAACCTGATATCACATCATAAGGACCGTTCCGATCGTCACCACCCTTGGCTACTCCAAATCGACTGTCAGGGACCTCGCTTTCTCGCACACATGCGGACGCTACCACAGTCGCAATCAGCATGAGACCTAGACCGATACGTTTCAGCTCCATGTTCACTCTCCGTATAAATATTCGTTAGTCCTCTTTCCGTCTCTCACTTTCTCTCAGCTAATCGGTCTCCCATCCTTATATCGATCAAACCAGGCTACCGTGTTGATGACTTTAGCAATCAACTGGCTCGGGCGATTCGAAATATTGTGAAAAGCCCCAGGGATCTTTACGAGCGCAGTATCAATGCGCCTTAACTTTAAAGCATGGTACAGTTGTTTTGCCTCTGAAAGAGGTGTGCGCAGATCTGCTGTTCCCACCATAACCATAGTGGGAGTCTCAATATCCCCAACCACCGAAAGCGGCGAGAAATCCCAATACACCTCTTCGTTCTCCCAAGGAGTCCCTGGATACCTACGATACATATATCCATTGTAGTTATCCGCTACTAGAGTCTTGCTGATCCAGTTGACCACAGGCTTAGTCGCCACAGCAGCACGAAAACGGTCTGTATGTCCAACAATCCAAGCGGTCATGATTCCACCTGCACTGCCTCCCGTCACATACAGTTGCTGTTCATCGATATAGCCTTCTTCGATAACTGCATCGACCGCAGAAATGAGATCGTCGTAGTCGTTGCCAGGATAGTTGTGATAGAGAAGATCACCGAATTCTTCTCCGTAACCGGTACTACCCCGAGGATTCGAGTATAAGACCACGAAACCAGCCGCTGCATATAACTGGAACTCAGCCGCAAAACGGTCACCATAGTTAGACACTGGACCCCCATGAATCTCTAAAAGCAAAGGATACTCACGATTCGGATCGAAATTCGGAGGATGCAATATCCAAGACTGTATCGGACGACCGTCATGGGAGGACTCCGTCCAGAACATCTTAGCTTGAGCCAATTGTGCGCGATCCTTTAAGTCCCCGTTCAGATCTGTAATCGTCACCTGTTGGCCGTCAGGTGTCATCAGTGCTACTTCACTCGGATCGTCGGAACGGGTATACGTAAACGCTACCGTACCATCATTCGCAACTGAGTAATTCCCCCCTCCATAGGCCCTGGATGCAGAAGTTCCACCCAAATGTTCAGCCACAACACGCCAATCTCCTGTAAGGGTTGTAAACCCTACCTTTGTGACTCCTTCATCATCATAGCTGAAGTACACTCCACTGCCGTCAGTGGCCCAGGATACACCAGTGACGGAACGATCCAATCCCTCGAGCAGGCTACGCTTATCTGAACCATCAGCGCGCATCAAGTGAAGATCACTGGTTTGGTATGTGCGCACCCTATCCTCAAAACCAGTGTATGCAATGCTGGCCCCATCTGGTGACATCACCTGCCCACCGTCTGGACCTTCACGACTGGTCAGGGCCTGGGTGACTCCGTCTTCAAGAGATACCCGAAAGATGTCGTTCTGACTCAACTCCCATTCCCATCCTGGTCGCCTGTTGGCACTGAACAGGATCGCCCGACCATCAGTGTCCCACACCGGCGTTCCGTGTTGGAAATCCCCTTCGGTAATCTGCCGAGGCGAACCGCCATCAGCTGGAATGACAAAAATATGTCGGAAACCTGGTTCGATGACACCGCTACCATCGGCTTCATGTCGCACTCTAGTCTCTACGATTGGCGGATCAGCCCATTCAGCTCCCGCTGGCCTGGCTGGCATAGCCGCTAGCACAGGTCGTGCTTCGGGAACGAGCATAGTAAACGCGATACGGCCACCGTCTGGTGACCATGCTATGTTCCCAGGCGAGCGCTCCAGTTGAGTTAGACGAGCGATCTGTCCAGTCTCAACCCAATAAACGTAGATCTCACTACCCTCGGCACTTCCAGACACAAATGCTATACGGGTACCATCCGGTGACCATCGCGGTGAAGATTCTGCCTGGTCGGCGCTCGTAAGTTTTCTATGCTGAGACCCATCCGCATTTACCAGCCACAGCCGTCCTTCTCGCCGGTCCCTCATGATGCTCATCGAGTATCTTACATAGGCCACGGTTTCAGCATCCGGAGAGATCTGTACGTCTGATGCGTACTCAATATCAAACACGTCTTCATTGGCAAATGGAGGTTGCTGGGCTGAGCTTGCCGTAGCCCCAAAAATCAGAACCGACAGAAAAAAGGCGCAGAACGCCCCGAACCTTATTGTCTTTTTCACAGAAATTCCCCTCTCGTCTTAAGTGGTTTGTGGAAAAATGTGTAGAACGCAACATATCAGAGTCAAACTCACCGTCCTGTCTCCATCTTTTCAGAAGACTCCCTAATCAGCTCGATGGCACGACTCAACATCCGATCGCTTTGGTTAACAAAAAACCCAGGTTCTGGCTCCATTTTGATATCAGGCATAATCCCAACCCCATCATAGAGACGACTGTTACTCGCCTGGAACGAGGCCATCGATGCCAACCTCACGGCTAGATCAGAACCAGGAAGAATATGTTCGTTTTGCCGAGCAGAGCCCCCGGAGCTTGCTGTACCCAGCAACGTGACACCCTGCCTGCCCTTTACGGCGCTCAGGAAGATGTCGGAAGCACTGAAATTAGCATTGTTCATTAGGATAACGACTGGTTTATCGAACAGGGCAGGAGCAAGATCAGGATCTACGATGAGATAGTGCCAGTCACTGAATCCTTCATCCGGAGGCGTCCAATCTGGAGCAAAACCAGGCAACCATTTATCTAGTGCCATTCGCTGGGGAGTGCCCTCGGGGATTGCTCGCAGTGGCAGCATGAAACGATTGGCCAAGTACCCTTCTTCAGGGGCCTCACAACCAGGCCCAGGACATCCAGGTCTTAGCTTAAGGCGGCCCGCGTTTACCACCACAGGCTCCGCATCCAAATCAAGCAAATGGGGTAGCAGAGTAAGAAGTGGAAGGCGGCTCCCACCACCGTTGTCCCGTATGTCAACGATGGCACCTCTAGTATTTCTACTCTGTTGGATCCATGTCTCAAAGCTGGAGATATAATCAGGATCGCTCTCCATCCGTCGAATTCGGAAGTAGGCGATATCTTCGGGGACTCGAGCCACCGCATCTTCTGCAAATGGATAGCGCTCCCGTGCCGCTACTGAAGCTCCAACTAATTCAACAGTTTTTTCGACCTGAGATGACCGATCTTCATTCTCAAAAAGAACAGTTGCAATTCTGGAAACGGGTCTGCCCATCTCCATTCGCAAAAATCCAATGTTGCCCAATTGCCGGGCTCCACGATGCCACCGAAGCTGGGGAGTGCCTTCTACGATGATAGACTGAGCAGCTTCAATCCAATCCGACACCGAAACACTATCTATACTACCCACGTAGGGATGGACTGGATCGACTAACGTCCGTTGCACACCGTCGAATGCCACTATCCGACTGCCTGTGGATCGCAACTCGAAAGGGAAATAGTGCTGACCTGGAGGGTTGTCTTCGATCCGTTCGCGCTCACCGGTCACGCTGACCCCAGCAATCCGAGGCGCATGGCCATCGATAGACAATGCCAATGCCTTCTGTAGTTGCATCGCGAAGTCTCCAACCCGTAACCGTTCTGGAAGGTGTTCTGCGACGGCCTGCAGAACCGTGACCTCGTCTAAATTATCAGCGTCGTTGTAGGCATAGTGATGAGCCATCAGAGAATCCAGAACAGCCAGGTCCATCCTTGCGTCTTCCCGACTGACGAACTCAGTCCGCCAATCACCCAGATTACCAGCAGACTCAAAGTAGCCAGTGCGCACTATCTCGGTATAGTCCTGAGAAGTATCAGTCGGAACTGGAGCCTCACAGCCAAATCCTATCAGTGCCAATCCCAGTAACACCGCCTTTTGCATAGAGCCTCCATTGTAGATGCGGACTTTAGTATAGGGCAGACTACTAGTGAGCAAAATACTGTGCTGATCTTTCCTTACCGACCTGGTCAAAAAGTCAAACGGAGTTCTTGTACTCTACTCCTGGCCTCAGAGAGACTGAGTTCTCGAGTTGAACCAATCACAATTAATTCGAGCTTAGACCTTGTATCACCTACTGACTGATCGGCTGATGTTCTCGCGCGGGGCTTAAACACATACTCTTTTCTGCCCGTTGCATACATTCTGACTCCGAAACCACTACCACCCGCTTTCGGTGAAGCATCCCATACGATATCCTCACTCCGCCCATCCCAACGCAAAGCAATCACTCGTTTTGTGGTCAGGGAATCGTGATTGGATTTTCGTGGCATTTCTCTAGGTCCTTTGCTCGATTTATTTCTTAGCTATAGATAAAGATAACTCGTCTTTTCTTTCAGATTAGCCCCCGGAGAGTTAACCTTTATTCTGCTCTAGTTAAACCGTTTAGGTAAGGGACTAAAACCCGACAAAGTAACCTCCACCAACAACATCAGGAAAAGATACTTTGAGACGAAAAGATTTCTTTCGAACGGCAGCAGCTATTGGGGTCTCAACATTACGGTCACCCTTTCCCACACTCGCACAACGTCCTGCGGATTTGGTCCTTAGGGGTGCACATGTTCTCGATGGAACTGGACGCCAAGGGCTCGACGTCGACGTCGCCGTTACAGGTGACCGGATTACAGCTGTCGGAGCAAATCTCCCTTCGGGTGTGTCAGAAATAGATCTTCAAGGCTTGGTTTTATCTCCGGGATTTATAGATGTCCATTCCCACGCCGACCTGTCACTCCTCGTCAACAACAAAGCAGAAAGTCGAATCAGGCAGGGAGTCACCTTAGAAATCGTAGGACAGGATGGGAATTCTATTGGACCATGGTCAGACAGGGGATTTGAGGACACGAGAGACAGCTACCGTAACCGATATGGGATCGAGCTAGATTTCCGTGATCCAGTGGGATTCCTCGACAGGATCGATCGCGAACGTCCTGCCGTTAACGTCGGGACAATGGTCGGCAACGGAGCGCTACGCGGTCTCGTAGTAGGCTACTCTGATCGTCCAGCAACCGAGGCCGAGATGTCCGCCATGCGATCCCTTTTGTCGGAGCAGATTGCTGGTGGATGCGTTGGTTTGTCATCTGGCCTAGAGTACACTCCAAGTGGACTTGCCAATCTAGAAGAGCTTGTCGGACTCGCATCCGTGTTGCGAGGTACAGGATACCCCTACGCCTCACATATGCGAAACGAAGACGATAGACTCCTGGCAGCGATTGAGGAAGCACTCCACGTAGGTCGACTCGCCAATGTTCCTGTACAAATATCCCACTTGAAGGCCCAAGGCCAAAGAAACTACTGGAAGGCAGACGCTGCTCTAAAACTTTTAGAGCAAGCAAGAGCCGATGGTGTTGATGTACACTTCGATAGGTATCCATATACTGCCTATGCCACGGGGCTCTCTAATCTATTTCCAAGTGAGTACCGTGCAGGTGGCAATCAGGCCTTCCTGAACCGCCTGAGAGATTCTGAATATGCAAGTCGTCTGGAAAAAGCTTGCCGTGAAAAAGTTGCCCTGCTCGGTGACTGGAATTCTGTCCAAATATCAAGTACAGGCGCCTCGACATCCTGGGCTCGAGGCGGCCTAGTGGGTGACTTAGCTCGTGCTCGTGGAATTGAAGCCTATGACCTTACACTGGAACTGTTAGAGGAAAATGCCGGAAGTGTAGGAATGATCGGCCACGGAATGAGTGAAGAGAACACTGCAAAGATACTCGCTCATCCTCTCGGGATGCTGTGCTCCGACGGCGGAAGCTATGCACCCTACGGATCACTGGGATCGGGATCGCCTCATCCCCGCGGATATGGTTCATTTCCAAGGTTTTTGGGACACTACGTGCGAGAAACAGGAGCACTGGACCTGGAATCAGCAATTCATAAGGTGACCCAAATGCCAGCAAAAAAATTACAGCTAAGAGACCGAGGCATAATAGCCCCTGGAGCCTACGCTGACCTTGTGGCTTTCGACCCAACGACCGTTGCAGATCAGGCTACCTTCGATAACCCGCACCAATATCCCCTTGGCATCCCCATAGTAATTGTGAACGGGGTGGTGACTCTGCGCGACGGAGAACATACAGGGAACCTTGGTGGTCGTGCAGTCCGAGGAAATTCCTAGCAATCCTCTTCCCTAACTTCATATTTTCTTTAGGCAGTTAGGAAGAATACGTCAAAAATACAAACGTACACATCGCCGCCATAAAGAGCGCCGGCATCGCTTTAATTAGGGGATCACCAACCTTGATATGTGCAGCTATCGCAGCCAGCATCAGGAGAGCAAGCAGGCCAGATGACACTCTTGCAACGGGAATCACAAACAATCCAATGACCATGAGCGACGCCAGTAGGAGTTTAGATGTTCCTACGCCTATTCTTACCCATTCTGGAAAACCATAAACAGCAAACTCTTCCTTCAAGGTACCAGCTCCATCCGGACGATAAGGAGTCGGCCGATCGCGGCGAAGTATCCAAACATTAAATATCACGGCTGCGATCACAACTTGGCAAATCGAAGCGAAAGTCATCATAAATTCCCTCTTAATTCACATAGATCAACGAGCAGATTCATCTTTACAGAATGTTAATTTACTGCATCTCGTCGTGTGGTGACACTGCGTGACGGTGAGCACACGGGCAACCTCGGCGGTCGTGCAGTACAGGGAACTCCCCTTACCAACTAACGTTCGACTCGAGGCCAAACCCTGCAGAGAGGTTGCCCATGGATTTAGACCTAATCCTATAGCTGTCTTACTTAGGGCCGAGGACCATCTGACAACTAGTCACTCACGGTCACTTTTTCCATGACCACATCTTCGGTGGGTCGATCCGCAGCACCGGTCTGGACCTGACCTATCGCCTCTACTACATCTAGCCCATTTGATACTTTACCAAAAATAGCGTGCTTCCCGTCCAACCAAGGCGTAGCTGCAAGAGTTATAAAAAACTGAGAACCGCCCGTGTTTGGACCGGCATTAGCCATGGAAAATACGCCCGGCTCAGTATGGGCCAAGCCCTCACCGAATTCATCTGGAATCGTATATCCGGGTCCGCCCCTACCTGTGCCGTCAGGGTCACCGCCTTGAACCATAAATCCCTCTATTACTCTGTGAAACACCACGCCGTCATAATAGCCTTTTTTTACTAATTCTATGAAATTACCTACGGTTTTTGGAGCGCCGTCTTGGAATAGCTCAGCTTCTATAGTGCCGAGGTTTGTTTCGATGGTCACGATCGGGTTACTCATTATTTCTCCTGATGAAATTTTGTACGAGTTAATGCCAGCGATGTCATAGAATACCCTATGGAAAAATCGCTACGGCTTCTTGAAAACTCATTCCTCTAACTAGAGGTTTCTATGCCCTTCACTTCTTCCTATGAACCACAACTAGCAGCAATCCTAGCCCGAATACAGCTGGTCCCAACGTAGTATGATCCCAGAAGATCCACATAGAACCTCCTGCCACAACCAGTACATTGCCTAGCCACCTTCTGTATGTTGTAAAATGCGGATTGCCATTCTCATCGCTCATTGCATCTCTCTTATCAATTTGTAAATACTACGATCAAAGCTAAAACAACTGCTGAGGAAACAGAACACTATTTCAACAGCAGGAAGATTTTCAATAGAAACATATTAGATTGGTCAATTCTAGATTACTTCGATCCAGAATCCTGAAACCCGACGGTCGATAAAATCGGACAAAAATGGACACACTCTTAAACCTGAAATTCTGGATTTATATGGCCCGACTTCAAATCGGTTTATTCCTTTTTGGAGTGGCCGTGTCTTTGATGCTAGAAGCTCACATCGGCCTCGATCCCTGGTCCGCCTTTCACGAAATTCTAAGTATCCGATCTGGCTTTAGTTTTGGCAGAATGTCTCAGAGCTTTGGATTCATGATCATCATTTTTAGTTGGGTGGTTTTATCAGTAAAACCTGGCCTTGCTACCATTCTAAACATGCTAACGGTTGGGCCTTGGATCGATTTCGTACGTACTCAGACTTGGCTACCTGAAGCTACAGGCTGGCTGCCGGGAATCATTCAATTCTTGGGAGGAATAGGCGTTATGGGCCTGGCCAGCGCACTTTATATCGGGGCACGTCTAGGGGCGGGACCAAGAGACGGACTTGCTATGGGCCTGTCTAATAAACTCGGCAAAAGTCTTCGGTTTACCAGAAATAGTGTAGAAATCACAGTGCTAGTGATAGCTGGACTCCTTGGTGGCTCTATAGGACTGGGGACCGTGATCTTTGCCTTGTTGATGGGACCGGTCATGCAGTTCAGTTTGAAAATCTGTAAGGTATCGTCTGATCCTTCACCGAGCTTCTCATTAATTAAATGAGGAAATTCTTGATGAAAAAATCGTTACTCGGCCTGGGATGCATAGCATTCATCAGTGTCTTCCTCTCGGATGTTTCAGGTCAAGGTTCTACGATCGCAGACAATCGACTCCTGGAAGCCATCGATCACTACACTGGAGTAATCGGTACCGTAAACGATATCCGAGCCAAAGAGCTGTTATTGGAAGTGGCCCAGAACAAGGATGACATATTGGCCCAAATGTGGGTTTCTAGGGTCTATTCCACAGGTCGTATGGGCTTCAAAATGGATCTAACAAAAGCAAGGCACATTGCAGAGGATGTTTTGATCCAAATCCGTACTTTAGCTGATTCAGGCGATGTCGAGGCGGTCTTCCTTATGGGGACAGCCTATGACGAGGGTCTTGGAACGGAGATTAACTACACTCAGGCTCTCCAGTGGTACAAAACCGCTGCCGCTGCGGGGCATATCCTGGCGATTCACAATGTGGGAAACATGTACCGAGATGGTCGAGGTGTTCCAGTCGATCACTCTGAAGCAGTCACATGGTGGCTGCAAGCTGCCGCGGCGGGAGACGTCATTCCTGCGCTTCGACTTGGCGAAGCTTACGAAGCCGGAAGGGGAGTCACCCGTGACATTGAAAAAGCTAGGTACTGGTATTCAAAAGCTGCTGAAGCGGGCAACGGTGTCGCGGATGAATCCCTTAAGAGATTGCTCAGTCCAGGAACCTAAATTTGTCCTCTGGTGATGGGACGGTACAATCGTCTAGACGACCGAACAGCCGGTAGCGATAGCGAGCGAACACATCGTAAGCCCAGTCACGCAGTGGCCGGGGCACTATCCAAAAGACTACCAGGATGCTCCATGGACCACCCAAGTGCCAAGCAGTCCTCAGTAACGCTCCAGACCGCACATACAATTGCTCCCTCTGGTTCTCGTGTCCTGATTCCACAAGGACGAGCGAATCAATCCCCTTCAGCGCCATGTTTCGCTCAAGTACCGAAGTGGCAAACTCACCCTGTAGGGATGCAAACCGGATCGTGTCCTTAGGGGTAACGGTCAGAATAAAGCGGATCGTTCGATCACAGAACCCGCACAGGCCGTCGTAGAGTAGCACTGGCCTCTGCCTTACATCCTCCACGCTAACAGCACTCCTCGTTTGAACGTACCATTCTCATCCTTCCCTCCTGGATTCTGACCAGGTATACGATTCTAAACCATATATTTAAGGTAACGTCGCTATCAGGATACTGCCCTTTTCAACAACACAATATCTTTTGATTGGATCTCACAAACCCATGCCCGCTGTGAGGCGATCACTTCGAATGTCTTTTCTGCATAGAAAACTACGTGAGTGGGATCTCTTCGATAATACCAATTGGCGAACGACTCCTCGTTAGTCAAAAAACACGTCATCACTCCCAACCAACCACCATCTACAAGTAGCCCGTCTAACACATCAAACTCTTTGCACGGATCAAAGAAATGTTCTGCTGTTTCCGTGCACGTGATGAAATCATATTTATTGGAAAAAATACTTTTATCAGGAAAGAAAAAGGGATCGTAGAGATCCATTGCAAATCCGTCTGACCTCAGCATGTCTGCTAATGCTGGGCCATGTCCACAACCGAAATCGAGTCCCTTGTCGTTCTTTGATAATTTTTCCTTCAGCGGGTCGGCGAGCCTTGATAAGAAATCTCTGTAGGCTCTATCGTCGATTCTATTCTGGTGTTCTAAGTAACGATTTTTTTCGAGTGTAGGGTCTGGATAGTGACTCTTATCCAAGAATTTTGCCGAACAAAAACTACATTTCCAGTACCTTTTGTTGTCTATGACTTTAAAGCTCTCGACTAAGTCACTTTTACAGACGATGCAGATCAGAAAGCCTCCCCGAAAAGCGTCAATGGCTCCTCCATATCGCTGTCATCCTCCTGTCTCAGGGAGGCCAAACCCTTGGTCATGTGGTCTTCCATTTCCTGTATCCATCTGGAAACATCCTCCATGCTCTCGGGAGAGTCAAAGGGTCCCAACACTTTCTTTTTACAATCCAGTTTCTCTTTGAGGGATCTTATGTGGTAGAAGGTCCCACAAGGCCAAATACCGTCAACTACGAGGAGATACACTTTCCATTTTCGACTTTCTAAAAACACCCGTAAAGCACCCTCTTGGAAAGGTAATAAGTCTCCATTTCGGGAGCGTACACCCTCCGGATATATAACAAGCGGCTTCGTGGTTTTCGCTGCCTTGTAAAGCTTGTTGAAGTCAGTTTTGGAACCGTCACGAGGCTTGACCGTCGGAAATTCCAGCCTCCTCACGAGACTCGAAATTAAAGGAATGCCCTTTGCATATCCCTCTCGAGTGACAATTATCGGGTAGCCTCCCTGCATACTCAGAATAGCTATCGGTATATCTAAGATAGACTGATGATTCATCAAGACTAGTACACCCGAATCGGATGGTATCACGGGCTTCGTATCAAAATCACCGACACCGGTAACCCCAGCTATCTTCAAAGGCGCAGCGGCCAACCACCTCACCCACGCTGCTAACATATCCTCATTTTTACTGGGCAAATACTTCAGAACCAATGGCAGTAGTGTTCTTTGAACCAAGTCAGTCAGTAGCACAAACAAACTGACCAGAATGATAAATAGTAAGGTCTTGATCCGCATCATTTACGACCCAGCTCCCACCTTGAATAAGCCCGCCATAAACGTCTAATATATTCTATTAGACCGTATCGATTCGTGTCAATGCGACCCATGATTACGTTAGGACGTAATCATCACAAATGACTGGTATGCGGTACTAGTACAAACCTAGACGACCACAATGAACCTAGTCGTTCAGGTGATTGGGCCTGGAGCCTAGAAATGGGACGGATTCGCTATCCGCTTCCTCAGATTTACTACTCAGACCTCTCGCTACCTCAGCTGTACGGGTCGCTTCCCTAACAACTGCAAGAGGCTCAGTACGTCCAGCGACCAAGTTCACCACATCCTCGGAGACTTCTCCGGCCAGAATCTTACTGGCTGCTTCGATCCGTGCCTCATCATTCCCCTGACCAACAGCCATAGGTCCAGAGCCCGTTAACAGCCAATGGCCACTGACTCCAAGCACGTTTGGAATCTGTACCATCGTCGCCGCCGTGGGTGCTGTTCTACCAGCCTCCCAGTCGCTAATCCTAGAGCCGGCTCCCAATCCTAATGCCTTGGCAAGCACGCCCTGGGTCATCCCTGCTCTTTGCCGTGCCACTCCAAGACGTGTGGCAAGAGTAGACTCAATCATCTCTTGATCCTTTGCCCTATATGATCAACTAATTCCATATGCTTTTTATTGTATGTATAAGGTGGTTTTATGACAAGGTTTTTTACGATTCCAACGTGCTGTCATAAACTTGTTTAAAAAGGCAGCCTTTCCCTTGCGTAACCACGGGGAATATTGAAGTGCATTCCAACCTCGAAGCTTAGGTTGTTGGCACGAGAGTGACGCATGTTATCAACCTTAACCGTTCCGTCGTCATAAAGACCGAGGTCTCCCTTGACCATATACTTCCGAGTTCCATGATACTGGTAGGCGAACCCTAAATTCATGCCGATGACCTCGCTGAAGTGGTAGCGCAAGCCTCCTCCAGTTCGGGCAGAAATCCCCCAGTCACTGTGGTAGTTTTCGCTACAGTAGTCACCTGTATTACCCTCATTACAAAGCCAGTCTAATCCCAAACTCGTGTAGAATACTGACGGACCTGCTGTGGCAAAAAGATAGGGCTGGGCCGGTCCATGACTGATGGTCCACTCCGGGCCGATTCCGAACTGAAAAGTCCCGTTGGTAATAGCCATATTTCCTTTCATCCAGCAGGGCGTGGTAAGACAAGTTGGATGGTGCGATCTATCGTAGACGTTTAACGATAGATCGAGACGGGCTCCAAAATTACTGGTCTGCGAGGGCATCCAAGTTATACCGCTAGTAAACCCCAAACCTCCGCCACTAAGCTCACCGAATTGGCCCAGTCCTTCTGACA
>CAWWAX010000019.1:0-21736 GCA_963935005.1 uncultured bacterium
CGTAAGCATTTCAGAAACCACTTCATCTTGCACTCCCGTAAGAGAGAGTTCAGGCATAGGGATCAATGTCCAGAATAGACATAACGGGCCCGCCTTGGGAAACTCCTCACTAAGTTGACGTGCTAGTCAAGTCAGGGCAACTCTGTATTCAGATCTGAATATCGCCGCCAGGATCACGCTGTTTGAGATCCTCTACAATCTCTTCTGACTCGCTCTCTTTTTGGACCTCAATACTCTCGACCAAGACGGCAGAGCTCCACACCGGTTGATCCTTCCGCTCGAACACATGAAGAATTGATTTTTCTTCAGCACCCTCGGGAAGATTTTTCAGATCTACTTCGACAATTCTATTGTCTGCGTCGGACACTAGAACAGCGATATCTCTTTCGATACGATCTACGGCCCAGATTCGTTTATCCATGGCTACCCTCCCCTCGTGCGAATCTCATAGCGACCGTCTGCATACCCAAGAATAGTAATTTGGCCGTTGTCACGAGTCGTCAAAAGAGTCTCGGAAACAGCCTCATAAGCCCGAACAGCTTCAGCATGCGGATGGCCATACCTATTGGCACCAACGGAAATCACGACCACCTCTGGCTTGGCTTGATCCAAAAATTCCGTCGTGAACGCATCGCTACTACCATGGTGGGGGGCTTTAAGAACAGTGACATCTGGAACTACCTGTTGTTCGACCCAGTGGGTAAGCTCTTCGATTTCCGAGTCGCCACTCAGGAATGCGACAAACGAACCGTATCGCACCACCAACCCAACCGAACGATTATTCAAATCTGTGGATCCAGCAGGAAGTAATGGAAGCACTTGGATCTCTGCACCGCCCAACTGGATAGTACGAGGCTCGGCGATCAGATACGTGATGCTCGTCCGTTGTTGCAGGGTTTGGATGAGCTCCCGGTAGGTAACCGTGGTATGCGTGTCCCCACTATCCATATAGAACCGTACAGGATACGTATTCATCACACTGACCATTCCACCGATATGATCCGCGTGTGGGTGGGACGCGATCAACAAATCAACCTGTTCAATATCAAAATTGCTCAGTCCATTCGGCAGCTCATCTGGTCCTGCATCGATAAGGGCGGTCGACCCTTCGGGAGTTCGAATCAAGACCGCATCGCCTTGACCCACGTCGAGGAACGTGATCTGAATGGCGTCTGACTGGAGGTCACCGAGATCGGTAGCGCCCTGAGCGGAACAGGACAAAAACAGCAGGCACACCAGGAACCATTTCAGTGGATTCGACCGTTCGCTTCCGACAAAATCGAATGTCGTCATCGGTTCCTCCTTTCCAGAGCGTTTACAATGCTAGCTGGTGCCAGATATCACCCAGGTTCAATATCTCCGTTACGCGCCAATAGTCTTCGTACTGCCTTAGTCTAATCTCCATCACATGGGCTTCGCCATCGGAATCCACAAACTCAAGTCCCAGCGTGGCCTCCGAGTCTTCTTCTTCTAGGTACTTCATGCTGGCCGTCGAAAGAATCTCTCCAGCACCTACCAGGGGTTCCAAATCGAAGTCGAACGGTAAAAAACCTTCTTCATCTTCCTCGGCAGGTTCTTCGAGGAATGCTCCCCCCTCAACATATTTTTCTACTTGGTTTTTTACGGTCGCGACCACAGCTGGCTTAGCCAACTCCAATAGACCCCTAGGCATGGGTCCTAAATCAATTAAAGCATTGTCGGCCACAACGTCTAACGCACGTTCGGTGAGTATCTCCACATCAACATATTTCTCAAAAAGATACCAGTCGCTGTTGTCGAGAGCTTCTTTGATCTGCATAAGACTATACTCTGGGCTCGATTTCCAACGATCAGAGAAATTAGAAAGGCCCATCCCCACAGCGATCCCTCCAACTACCAAAAAGAGAGCTAGCCATTTTTTCATAAGTCTATCCCCTAGTTTGTAATCGCTTTAAAGTCCTGGGCAATTGAATTTTGATGAGATAGAGACCGGCAACCGAAACTACCAGGGCCATCAAGAGTACCAACCCCCAGAATAACGACCAAAGTTGACTTTGGTCCAGGATTGGGGCTGCCAGAGGTACTACGATACGTGTAACTATTTCTGCGAACAATGCTGCGATCAATCCAACATAAGACCAGGACATCCAGTTAGAGTGCCACAACATCCAATTATTTTTGGGTCGTCGGGTGAGCACATGAAACATGGCCATACCCAGTGTAATGGCACTCAATAGTGCTGCCCAGTGCAGGCCGTTGAAGCTGCCCGTCAAATCATATATAGAGAAAGACGTGACGATCATACCCGTCATAGCTGTGAAATAGATATGACCAAAGGTACGATGCCAGCGAGTCCCTTTAGTCATCAGGAAAACGACTCCGCCTGCGAACACCCCGATAAGCGAAAAAACAGTGTGAATTTGCCCTAAGACGCCCAAATCAGTCGTCCTCGTTTCCCGTATTTTCTAGGTGTTCGTCAATCGTTCTGGAACAGTGGTCTGAGCCTTCCCGCCATTCACCCTCTTGAATCAATTGATAACAGATTCTGCCGGTCTTGGTATCCATAATCCACCAGTACACGACGTCTTCACCTTCATTGGTTCCTTCATGTTCGGAGATCAGTTCGTAGCGACTGTCTTCGAGCAGTAGATCATAGTCTTTCAGGCCGTATTCCTCACATCCGAACATCGCCAGACCTACAGCCAACAGCAAAACTTTTTTCATCAGAACCTCCAGTTAAACATCACCGTCTGGAAATCTAAAATTCCAATTCAATACTAGCCGGACAGTCTTCATCCAACCCTACCGTCCTCGTGTATTCCCTTGTGGCAAATTCATACAAGCAGGTCTTTATATCTCCGGATATTGATTCGCCATTCAGCTCCGCGCTTCCACCCATAGGGTCTGGAAGATCCACGCACTTATATAGAACTGTCCCGGAAATGATCACCAACAATACCACCATTAATTTCTTCACAGGCAATCTATCCTCGCTCCGAAGTAACAGATTATAAACCTAGTCATAAGTAAAAACTTCTTCTAAAGGGATTTCAAATACGTTCGATATCTTAAAAGCAACCTCTAGCGACGGGGAGTATTTATCTTTTTCAATGGCAAATACAGTTTGACGGGTCACACCAATCTTGTCTGCTAACATCTGCTGAGTCATTTCCCCTGCCTCAAATCTCAACCTTCTAATGTTGTTACTCAAGCTCTTAGACAACTTATATACCTCTACGGTAATGATAGAGTTGGGTACTGAAATGAATCACCTCAGATAGAACAAAGAACATCAGCAGCAAATGTGCGATGTATGTGGGAGACGAAAAGATATAATGCTGCAATGAGAAACGGTCAGAAATAAACGGAATTCCTGTGCTTTCAAATAAAAGTTGAACCAAGATAAACCAAACCCCAACAGACAAAGCCCAATAACTATTTCGATAGGATTTAGTATCTATGAGCTTATCTCTTTCATCTACTAAATCAGCTTCACCTTTCTTTTGGAAAAACACTGCGATAATACCCTTCAATATCGCAATGAGAATAATGACGCGAATGACATTATTAAAACTAAGTTGCCCACTCGAGGTCTCAGTTACATTTGAAAACACGCCAAAAAAATACCACCCAAAGATCAATAGGGTGACGATCAGAGAAATGATCAGACTTTTTTCTTTATTGGACAAACCCATTAGTAACTCCATGTATATGTATTTTTACATAATGTAAAATATATTTTACATACTATCAAGGAGCATTTCAGGTTTCTTTCCGTTAAAGTTTAAGTGTCCTTTATCCTTATTTACACCATACGGAAAATATGGTCGAATAGCTTTCTGCTAATGCTGAAAACTTCACGAATCCGTCGAACCTCTGGTCGGCCGTCTCTGGATCGGTCGGCCGCAATCTCTCGGATTCACTTATCAAGGAAGCGGCGATCCTCAAAAATTCCCCTGTTGCATCAAACGTTTCCTGACACTCCACTTCATTCAATAGCACCGGAGGACGGACCTGTCCCTCCATCTCCCCGTTTTGCAACAACAAAGCAGCAACAATAAGACTGCTCGCCAAGATCACGGCCTGAAGTGTACTCATCGTTCTCTCCTATTAAACATTAAAATTGCCTGCAAAATCTATCTCGTACCCTCGTCAGATCATTATTTCCAGCTGAATAAGCGTTTCTTAGCAATATACTAAGCTGCGAGTTCTCTTCTGAACGGTTGATGGTGAACAGCCCATAATCATTGCCCTCACGATCTACGACTATCGGAGGGTTCCTACCGATACGGTTCCAGGGACTGACCCTAGAATTCCGATTACCATAGCGACTCAGTCGATTCCAGATACTGGCCTGAGACATTTCGTTACCGTAGGGACCGAATTCGTTGCATACGGACTCCTCTTCTACCAGTCCGCAGTTCAGACAGCCCAGAAATTGATCGCTGTCCTCACCGCCGTAAATCAATAACTGGGCTTCGACATCCCCCGCTAACAATAATAGAACGCAGATCGAAAATATTTTAGCCATCAGGCGATCCTCTATGGGGTGCTGTTACCGAACGAATGACAAACAGTCCGATTATTTGAGCCGTAAGAGCCAGGAAAACGATCCAGCTTTCTCCCGTCACACCAGCTAAAACGAAAGCGGACATGCTGATCAGTCCATTAAAAAGTGCGTAGGGCAACTGGGTACGGAAATGTTCTATCTGGGGACAACTGGCACCTATGGAAGAAAGGATCGTGGTTTCTGAGATGGGTGAGCTGTGATCTCCAAAAAGTCCACCTGACAACACGGCCCCGATACAAACATGGGTTGGAGCTCCCAAGGCGATTGCTGTAGGAATTACCAGGGGGAACATGATCGCAAAAGTGCCCCAAGAAGATCCGGTAGCAAACGATATGATGGCTGACAAAATAAAAACGACCAAGGGGAACATCCAAGCCGGTATCCCCCCCTGGGCGACACTCGCAATATAGTCCGCCGCTCCAAGCTCTCTGCCGATATCGCTCAATGCCCACGCCAAAATCAGAGTCACCGCCACCATCGTCATATTGCTCATACCCCTAAGATAAATCTCGATACTACCGAGGATGGTACGAACCTTAAACGAGAACATCAGAAAAATCAGCACAGCTGCTGCAAAGAAATACGCCGTTGAAAGTCCCGCCCTAAAATCTGTACCTGATACCTGAGAAAAAGGGAATCCCAGAGGGACCAGCATGACACAAAGAACGGTGGCCATAACCAACAGAGGCGCCCACACCAGAATCGGCCTGGCATTGGGATGAGTGAAGGGTTCCAGTTCCTCTTTAACGGCCTTTCCCGATACATCTATGGCCCGGTCGTCGACTTTTGCCATTGTCCCAAAATCAAAACGGAGTGCCGCCAGCCATGGAACCATGAAGACCGCGAGCCATGCATAAAACTGAAAAGGGATTGCCCTGATAAAAGCGGTAAATTCACTCTCGGCCAGCCCCAAAGCATCGTATTCCTGATGGATGAGGCTCATGATGTAAACACCCCACCCAATAAAAGGCACAAGGATAGCTACCGGCGAAGCCGTTGAGTCGATGATATACGCCAGCTTTTGTCTGGAGATGTTCAGTCGATCCATAAGAGGCCTGAACACCGGGCCCACTATAAGCGGCGTCCCTAAATCGGAAAAGAAAATGGACACTCCTCCGAACCAAGCCGCTAATTGTGCCTGCAGCGGGGTTTTAACCCATTGGTTAATCCGAGCTGCGAACGCTGTGCCGCCGCCACTGTGCTCGACCAGGGAGACAAAACCTCCTATAAACGCGAGCAATACCAAGACCCCCGCATTATAGCTGTCTGTTATCTCTGGGATCAGATGCGATTTCACCATGATACCAAAGGCTTCTAACGGCTGAGGACCGTTCAACATCATGACCCCTATGAACACTCCACTAAAGAGTCCCAGGATGACATTCCTTGCCAGAAGAGATAAGGCGAGAGCGACGATAATAGGGATGAGAGTGGTCATCGCTACCGATTCCTGTTGTTGCCTGGGTGAGATAGACCCTGTTCTTTCATAGCGCGCCTGTAGTTGACTGCCACCGCGTCGAACTTCAGATGCAACTCATCGGCCAAATCAAAAGGTGTCCCCGAAACAACCTCTTCGGAGTACGCTACTGGATGCCAGCAGCTTAGCAGCTTGGGAGAGGACGTATCTATCACAGAAAAATTAACGTTCCAAGGCTCGCTGAATAAATTCAGCCCATTGCTCCTGAGTATTTGGATCCCAAACAGCGTCCATCGCTTTCTTCGCTTCAACTGGATCGATATTTAGTTCCTGAGTCCTATAGAGATAGGCAAACGCAGAAGCTCTCATGTTCGCAATGCAGTGCACAAAAACTTTCCGGTCCTCATTGGCTCTCATTACCGAAAAGAACATGTCTAGATCTCTCATGGTAGGTTCTTCCCAGACTACAGGAATATTGATATAGGTCAGGCCGGCTTCTGCCACTGCAAAAGCCTCTTCGCCATTCTGTTCTCTGCGGGCTGTAGCCAAATTCACGATTACCTCAAATCCAGCTGCCTTGATATCTTCAATTTGATCAACCGTAATTTGTCCGGACGTCGCAAAGTTCTCTGAGATAGGGACGTACGCACGGATTTGATCCAATTCATCGTTAGCCGACTGGGCGGCCAGGCCTCCGAATCCTGCAGCGATCAGTATAAAAACTCCAAAAATAATAGTCCTCATAATAATTCAATGACCTCCACAAGAAGTTTCTGCTTACATCAAAAAGTCGGGGGCACAGAGGTAGAGAAAAGAAGCCCTGTTTGCCTGTCGTCTTTTAATCTGACAACAGGCAAACAGGGCGCTCCGGTTCTTAGAGACTGTCTGCCGCTACTGCAGGCATAATCTCTTTCCAAGCTACCATGAAGCGTTCCATCTCTTCTGCTGTACCTATTGAAACACGCAGGTAATCCAACATTGGAGGGAACGGTCTTCCGACCAAGACTCCCTTCTGACGGAAGGCTTCTTGGACTTCGGTGACTGGACGGCCCGTATAGACAAAGAAGAAATTAGTGTCCGATGGAAGAATTCTATGACCCATTCCCTGCAGTTCACCCATCGTTTTGTTTCTTAAGTCTAACGTGTCTTTAAGGAATTTCGCTTCACTCTCAGTATCCTTAAGTGCAGCGACTCCGCCCCATCTTGCCAGCACACTGACGTTGCCAGTCTGATAAGGCCGCATCTTATCAATCATCTCAGGTGAAGCAATGCCGTATCCCAGACGGATCGCTGCCATACCATAGATCTTTGAAAAAGTACGTGCCACCATCACAGGACGACCCTCCAATACATGAGGAATAGCAGTCCTATAGTTGGGATTTTGGACAAAGTGGTGATACGCTTCATCGATCAAGACTGGCACATCGTCTGGAATGCCATCTAATAGCCTCTGAACGTCACTACTGTCGACAGAAATTCCGGTTGGATTATTTGGGTTAACGAGGTAAACCAAACCAACATCACGATAGTTCTTCCTGGTCACCTCAATCATACGATCGATGTTCTGAGTCGCATCTTCGTTCAAGCTAAGTGCTATCACATCTGCTTTTAAGCCACTGGCATGACGATAGACAGAGCTGTAAGTCGGCTCCACACCAACCACCTTCTTGTTCGGACCTAGGAACGTAGTTCCAACGACCCTCAGAAATGCTCCTGATCCAGGCGTTGTCATAACCATGTTTTCTTCGACACCGTCACGCTCGGCAATAGCTGCAACAATATCCTCTCCAGGATCACCGTATCGGTTTGCATACTTGAACGATGCGGTCACAGCATCCAACACAGATTCCGACGGAGCCCATGCATTTTCATTGCTAGAAAGCCTCGCATACGAATCAAAATCGTACTCTTGTGAAGACCGTCGGAATTCATCTAGTGAAAATTCCTTGGCCGACACATCACCACTGGGATTTAGCCCCATATAGCCCAATGCGGCGGCGGTACCACCCATAAAGCTCCGGCGGGAAACGCTACTCTTCTTCATTACTACCTCCGTTATATAGTGGCCAAACGGTCTGTCTTCTTCAGAGAGACTCCCGAATACCCAGTCTGGTACTTGAACACCATGACGGCCATATCTTGACCAATCATGAGTACAAAAAAGATCATTACTCTTTCCAACTCTTCTAGAATACCATCCAACCTGCTATTTGCACCAGATCAGGATTCATTAAAACCATCAGAACTGTCTTCCTGGAAACGCAGCAAACCTTGAACGTCGTTACCGGAAGGCTCCTGAAACACTCGCAGTGCAAATTCGGGAAGAATGGCAATCAAGTGATCGAAGATATCAGATTGGATGTCTTCGTAGGCAACCCAACTAGTGTCATTGGCAAAGCAGTAAATCTCCAGTGGAAGCCCCTGAGACCCAGGAGACAGCTGACGCACCAACAAAGTCATATCCTGATGGATTCTGCCATTTCGTCTCAGATAATGCAGGACATACGCTCGGAACGTACCGATGTTAGTCAGTTTTCTAACATTGGGGATAACGCTGACCTCACCTGACGGCTGATCGTTCTGAGTCGCTAATTCTTCGTTTTTCCCTGCCATATAATCCTGTAAAAACTCATACTTGGATAAATGTGCGATCTCATTGTCTGTCAAAAATTTGACGCTGTTCAGGTCGATGAACACTGCCCTTTTAATCCGACGCCCTCCAGAATTTTGCATCCCACGCCAGTTGCGAAATGAATCCTCAATAAATTTGTGGGTGGGAATTGTAGTGATTGTCTTATCCCAGTTCTGGATCTTCACGGTGTGGAGAGCGACATCAATCACGTCACCGTCGGCATTGAATTGGGGCATTTCCACCCAATCTCCCACACGAATCATATCATTAGAAGTGATCTGTAAGCTGGCGACCAATGAGAGTATCGTATCTCGAAAAACCAATAGGAGCACAGCACTCATTGCTCCTACTCCACCAAGGAATACAGTGAAATCCTGATCTAGTAGGATAGCGGTAACAACGATCGCTAGAATTGCAAAAACTGCTATCTGCAGAATCTGGACATACCCCTTGATCGGCTTTGCCCTAGCGTCAGGATAATCCTGTTCGTAAATAGCATTAGCTGCTGTCAACAACGCACTGACAGACAACCCAACGCTCAAAGCCATACACGCAAGAGCCACCTGCGCTACAACCTGAACCACCAATTGAGGAAGGCCGGGGACAAAGCTCACTCCGGACAAAACGATCCAGGCCGGTGTAATGTACGAGAGTTTGTCCAGCATCTTGGATTCGATCAGCTGATCATCCCAAGTAGCTCTGGTCTTCTTCACGACTTTGAGAATCATACGGAGTACAATCCGGCGTGTCGCTAAATAGCCCAACCATGACGTCAGACTTAGAGCCCCGATACCAATAAACAGGTTGGCTAACTGACTGGTATTTTCTGGATCTGTAATAAATTGGAAAGCTGCGATTGGATTCATAATCAAAAGACTAGTAGAATTGATTGGTTCGGGAGATATTCCAATGAACCTGGTTTGATAGTGTATTTAAAAATAATACAAAAAGACCGCCCTGAGCAGACATGACCCTAAGGTAAGGTATAAAAGATGATCGATTTTCTGTCAGAACCGAATTTCCAGAGACTGGCATTCCTGCTCGGAGGATTACTTCTGGGTGTGTTAGTGGAACGTGTGTTCTTCACCCAATTTCAGAAATTCACCAAGAAAACCGAGTTCGAATGGGACGATGTCATTGCCCATTCCTTCAAAGGTGTTTTAGCCGTCTGGTTCACCGCAGGGGGTGCTTACCTAGCCCTAACTGTCGGTGACTGGGATCCTTTGGCTACGGCAGTCATCCTCAAGGTGCTCAAGGTTCTATTCATTCTCCCAGTGATCGTTGCGGCCATGCGCGGAGTGCGGGCCGTAGTAGAGGGTGTTTCAGACCGTTCTCAATTCAATTCTCCCACATTGGTCGTGAACCTCGCGCGCTTAGCCATCGGGATACTCGGGACCTTCCTTATCCTGCAGAATCTAGACATAGATATCACCCCATTGATTACATCACTAGGGATCGCTGGCTTGGCAGTAGCGCTAGCTCTGCAAGACACGCTCGGAAACCTTTTCGCTGGAGTGCAAATCATTCTGACGGGACTGGTAAAGCCAGGCAACTATGTCCAACTGTCCACCGGTGAACGCGGGTACATCGAAGATGTGAAAGCACGCAATACAACTATAAACACATTCCCCGATGGAAATCTGGTAGTCGTGCCGAACGCAACTATGGCGTCGTCCATCGTCAAGAATTACAGTATGCCCATCGAAGCGCTTTGGGTAAGCCTCGACATAGGCGTCAGCTATGACAGTGACCTAGACAAAGTAGAAAAAACCGTCATAGAAGTCGCAACAGAGGTCCTTGCAGAAATGAAGGCTACCGACCCCAATCCTGAAGGACCGACAGTTAAAGTGAGATTCCACACCTTCGGAGCTTCCAGCATCGATTTGCAGGTGCGCCTTTTGGTCCAAAATTTCACAAGCCAAGGACGCGTTAGACATCAGTTCATCAAGCAACTTCACAAGCGTTTTAATGACGAAGGAATTGAGATACCATTCCCAATCAGAACCCTCATAACCCAAAAATGATCGCTGCCAAATCTGATTACTTCAACTAAGTATAGACAGGGCATTTAATCTTCCTGGCTTGCGCAGAACGATGAACTTTTACAGGTTGGTGCTGTTGTCCACTAAAATTGTAATCTGAACCAAGAGCACGAGAGAAAAATGGCCGCTTATATCTGTGACGAATGTGGAATGAGTGTTGGCGTAATGACCTGCGGAACCTGCGAAGCTGACCTGGTGCACGACACCATTGTCAAAGACGACGGGTCCTCTGTACACGTCTCTACCTGCCCAGAAGGACATGGAAAAATCAAATCACCCATGTGCTGCGGACAGGACATGATGTGCGAGGTTGAGTAAGCTCACAAGCAATTGATGTATGAGGGGTGTTCGTTTTGAAACCCCTGCTAAAGCATCTCGGGTAACATCGTTATACCTGCCTTAAGTCCAACCTGGCAACCTAGTTCCCCAAAATCCTACCTTTAATTCAACTGGACTTAGGAAATCATGCAGGTGAGCTAGGAGTTAGCTATATCAGACAAAACCAAAACGCTAGGTCCGAATTATTCCTTTTCCTTCCAATCCCACGATCTCTTCCTCTGAATAACCAAGCTCATCTAAAATTTCCCTGGTGTGCTCTCCCAAAACAGGGGCTCCCCTACTAACCACAGCAGGATTTTTGGAAAATTTTACCGGAAATCCCAACGTCTTAACCGGACCCAGACGAGAGTGCTCGACTTCTACCACCATCTCTCTAGCCAGTGTCTGAGGAAAATCGAGCATCTCCGTCATACTGGCCACTGGACCTGCCGGAACTCTTGCTTCCTCTAAGATCTCCAGCCATTTCTCAGTCGTATACTTTTTAAAACACTCACTTAGAATAGCGTCCAACTCTTGAACATTTTTTATCCGGTCGGAGTTTTCCAAGAACCGAGGATCGTTTGAAAGCTCAGAAACACCCAAGACATCGATCAACCGTAACCAGTTCGTCTGATTAGATCCGCCAACCGTGATCCAGCCGTCCTCGGTCTCAAACGCCTGATAAGGTGCGCTCATCGGATGAGCAGATCCCAGTGGAAGCGGCGATTCACCCGTAGCCATAGCCATGGCAGCCTGCCAGTAAGACTGAGTGATTCCTGCCTCGAACAGCGATGTGTCTACGCGCTGTCCCTGTCCCGTTTTCAGTCTTTCGATATAGGCACCCAGAACTCCCATTGCGGCCAATATTCCTGCTGTTATATCAGTCAGGGGCGGTCCGCATTTAACGGGAGGCCTCCCGTCACCCTCTCCGGTCACACTCATCAGGCCCGAGTAACCCTGGGTAATAAGATCGAAGCCCCCTAAGTTCGCCATCGGTCCTGTTCGGCCGAAGCCAGAGATCTCACAGTATATCAGCCCAGGATTCTGCTCGCTCAGCGCCTCATATCCCAGGCCTAATCTTTCCATTGTACCTGTCCGATGATTTTCGATAAGAACGTCTGCGGACTTGAGAAGTTTCCTGGCAATCTCAGACCCTTCTTCCGATTTTAGGTCGACAGACATTCCTCGTTTATTCCTATTGAGCATAAGGAACGCTGCAGACTCACCATCGAGGTCCGGAGGAAGAAATTGTCGAGTGGCGTCTCCCCCATTGATATGTTCCACCTTGATTACATTGGCCCCCATGTCAGCCAGCATGCGCCCACAGATCGGGCCTGCCATGACGTGTCCAAATTCCACAACAAGAAGTCCGTCCAGCAAGCCGGTACCATTTGAAGGATTCATGCTTGACTCACCCACCTCCTAGCGTCCTTTGAACTTCGGTTCACGACGTTCCAGGAAAGCCTGAATCCCTTCTTTATAATCTTCAGTTTGAAAAGCTTCGTAGGCTTCTTCTTTCATTTCCGGGGTCACCTCCACTGCATCAACCAAATTCTTTACAAATTTTTTGTGCCACCGATTCACCAAGGGAGCACCGGATCCGATTCTTTCTACAGTAGCCGCAACTTCCTCTCTCACGGTTCCATCGGGAACAACAGTGGTCACCAGGCCGATATCGTATGCCCTTTGGGCCGTGATTAACCCCCCACCAAATAAGATTTCCAGAGTCCTAGAGGCACCGATCAGTCGCACAATTGGACCGAGCTCGGTATAGGACATGGTTAGACCCAATCGGTTGATTGGAGCGCCGAATTTACTCCCCTCACCGCATATCCTGAGATCACAGCATGCAGCTATTTCTAAGCCTCCACCCACACAAATTCCAGATATCAGAGCCACCATGGGATGTGGGCAATTTACCAGCGCCGACAGTGCACCCTCCAGAGCCTCCGCATATTCACACACCTGGTCTTCTGTGTTCCTTTCTCCGAGAAAGCTTTTAATATCGGATCCAGCGGAAAAAGCTTTCTCTCCCTCACCTTCAATTACGACACACTTTACCTCTTCGTTCTGACTCGCTTCCTCCACAACCTCACGGAGAGAACGCCATCCATGAATATCTAGAACATTCAGCTGGGCCGGATAGCTCAACTTGATATAGGCCACGTCATCCTTGTGGTTGACTATGACTCGATCAGCCATTTTGATTCCCCCCAGTCATCCTTAAGGTTATGCGCAAGAGATATCTCTACAATTATTTCTATTCAGAACTCTATCGATAGAATAGCTCGACGGGCCACATCGGGATAGCCGGAACATACGTGACCAAAAGTAGCATGAATACAAGAATGGATACAAAATAAATGTTAACCTTGCTGACTTCCCAAATATCAGCCTTAGCTACCGAGCAGGCAGTGACTAAAACACTAGCCACAGGAGGAGTCTGCTGTCCTATACCCAGATTCAATGTGACCACGAGACCAAAATGAACCGGATCAATCCCTGCCGCCAAAACCAGGGGCATCACAATAGGTACCACTAAAATAATTGCTGCCGCTGAATGCAAAAACAAGCCAACTAGAATGAAAAAAACGTTTAGTAGTGCTAAAATAGCAAAACGATTATCTGTAAAATCCATAATTCCTTGAGCTACTTTTTGAGGGACCTGCACTTCGGTCAGATAATCACCCAACAGTGCAGATGTGGCCACCAAAAGCATGACTACAGCAGTCTGTATACCTCCCGACAAGATCGCAGACCTCAGGGCTGAAATATTTAACTCTCGATACACTACTCCACCGATAACGATAGAAGCCAATACAGCCAAGCCTGCTCCTTCCGTAGCGGTCACCCATCCAGAGAAAATTCCAGACAGAATAATCACCGGGAGTAGCAGCGCCCAAGAGGCTTCTTTCAGTGCTTTTAGCACTTTTTGCATCTGAAAAGCTGATTCTACTGGAAATCCATTCTTCAAAGCCAAAATATAGACCATGACCATCATCATCATTCCACCCAAAACACCTGGAACAATGCCAGCCACAAAGAGTTCCACCACTGAACTGCCAGACATCACTCCATAGAGAATCATGGGTATTGAAGGAGGAATAATGACTGCCAGGGTCGCCGACGACGAGGTCACCGCAGCTGCGAATGGAGTCGGATAACCCTTATCCTTCATCGCAGGAATAAGAATCGAACCCAAGGCCGCGACATCAGCCACCGCAGACCCTGAAATTTCTGCAAAAAACAGTGAAGCGGAAACAGTGACCATCGCCAAGCCCCCTCGGATAAAACCTACCAGGGCTGAAGCGAGATTGATGAGCCGTATCGAAATTCCAGTGCAATTCATAATTGCACCAGCTAAAATAAAAAGAGGGATTGCAATCAATGGAAACTTCGTCGAACCATCAAAAAGCACGAGGGCTGCATTAGGGAGACTCGCCATCCCAGAACTCAGTATCATTCCAGAAAGAGCCACTATCCCCAGGGATACTGCTATTGGCACGTTAACAAGTACCAGTCCAAGTAATCCCAAAAACATTAGGAGAAGGATCATCGTGTCTCTTCTCTATCCTGAGAAGACAGCAAGTCTGGTAACAGTATCAACTCAGCGATTATGAAGAGGACCGCTCCGATTGGGATCACTGACTGAGTCAGTCGTTGCGGCATCCATGGCAGGCTCACGAGAGTCTCTCCACCCAACACTCCGAAAACTCTCCATCCCGACCACGCCACCAAAGCAAAGAATCCCACCACCGCAATCTTTCCAAAAACGATCAGAAATTTCCTTGCTTGCGGCCCAACTGCATCTAGGATTTTGGAGAAGCCAATGTGTTCCTGGCGCAGAGCAGCTAAAACAGAGCCGTAGAATGTCAGCCATGCGAGCAGGATGGATGCCACTTCGTCATACCAGACAAGAGAGGCCCCTATCTTCCTGAAAACCACCCCCATGACGACTACTAAAGCCAGTGCTACCACTAGAAATACGACCAATTTTTCTAGGAATCCTGATAATTCATCCCTGAAACGGTGCCGGGTCAATCCAAACATCTGCCTCACTAACTCGGTTTCCAAAGTTTAAGCATGCTTCCCAATCACAAGCCCGAATTTTCTTCAAGTTCCAGAGATTGCCTGACCAACTCACCAGCTCCCACAACTGAACTGCTAAAGTCTTCGTAGATCTCCCTGCTGGCAGCCTCAAAGGCTTCTCTATCCGGTTCGTTAACCTCTACCCCTGCTTCAGATAAGGCCACTAGAAAATCCGAGTCCATACGACTTGCTGTTTCATAAACAAATTTTTGTGTTTCTATAGCTATTTCTGCTATCCCCGCCCTTAAATCTTCAGGAAGTCTGTCCCAGCTCGCTCCAACCGTAACATAGGCAGGAGTATAAACATGACCCGTCAGAGACATATAATTTTGAACTTCGTGCAACTTCGAGGCGTAGATCTGAGCCAATGGATTTTCCTGCCCATCCATCACTCCTGTTTGTAAGGCCACAAAAACTTCTGAGAGTGGCATCGGCGATGGATTAGATCCAAACGCCTGAAACAGTTTCACTCGCCATAATCCCCTTGGCGTCCTAAGCTTGATACCTTCCAGGTCATCCGGAGTCACTACAGGGCGGATATTATTCGTTACATGTCTGAAGCCATTTTCCCAAACTGCTATAATTTCATAGCCTTGCTTCGCAGCTTCGGGAACAAGGGCGGGCCATATGACATGCTCTTCTATTTTCTTCATGTGTTCGCGATTTTTCACCAAATAGGGCATCTCGAAGATGCCAAAGAGCTCCACTCTTGATGACATAATGGTCGATGGAAGAGCAAAATCTAGGGTTCCAAGCTTGAGTTTTTGAAGCATCAATTCATCGCCACCCAATTGACTTGAACCGAACACATTGACCTTCACGCGACCTTCATACCTGGCCTCTACTCTCCTAGAGAACTCTTCAGCCGAAAGTGCGAACAGAGAACCCGGAGCTCCTACGTGTCCGAATTTCAGTTCTACAACACGCTCGCTATCCTGTTGGGCTCCACAAGCCATGAATAATACGCAACAAAAGACCGAGATAGGCCGAAGAATACGCTGCAGAATTGATTCGATCGACAACATGTTACGCATCCTTAACCTATTGACTGGCTAAAAACTCTAAGGCTGCACCCACTCCACCAGATTGGTGGGGAACCCCAGCTACAGATAGAGCCATTTCAACTCCACAAAGGGTCCCGGCAATCATTAGATCATTAACATCCCCCAAGTGACCAATCCTGAAAACCTTCCCGTTCAGTCTTCCTAATCCTCCACCCAATGACATGTCAAATTTCTCCAAACAAATTGTTCGCACAAGATTTGCATCAGTTCCTTCGGGCATAAGCACACTAGTCGCTGCTGCACTCACAGCGGAAGGGTCATTACAGAAATTTTGAAGACCCCAAGCATCAACCGCTCGCCTCGTTGCTTCACCTAAACGAGCATGCCTGGCATGCGTATTCTGCAAACCTTCCTCTCTCAACATCTTCAGTGCCTCTTCTAGGCCGTACAGTAGATTCGTAGCCGGAGTATAAGGAAAATACCCAGTTTCTTCGAAGGTCATCTGGTCTGTCCAGTCCCAATAAGAACGGAAACCTTTAGTGCTTTTGTGTACTTCCAATGCCTTACTACTCACAGCACAGAAAGAAAGGCCTGGGGGTAACATAAACCCCTTCTGCGATCCACAAATCGTAACGTCCACTCCCCAATCATCGTGCCGGTATTCCATAGCGCAGGCCGAGGAAACAGCATCGACCATGAGTAACGCAGGATGACCTACATCATCCATCGCTTTTCTGATAGCCGCGATATCTGTGACCACACCAGTAGCCGTTTCGTTATGGACGATCAGGACGGCTTTAATCTCATGGTTCGGATCAGCAGTCAATAGTTCCGCCAAGGCTACAGGATCGACTGGCAGCCTCCAGTCCCAAGGAGCTACCTGTACTTCTAGTCCAAGTCTAGTCGCGACCAATCCCCACATCTCAGAGAAAAATCCCGCGTCGAACCTCAGCACCTTATCACCTGCGGACAATGTATTGACCAAGCCAGATTCCCACGAACCACTTCCAGAAGCCGGATAAACAAACACATACTCAGAAGCCTGAAAAACATCTTTTAATTCTTTGAGAATTTTCGCTCCGAATTCTTTAAACTCAGGACCACGGTGATCGATGGTAGGCTTGCTCATGGCCCGAAGGATACGTTCGGGAACATTCGTGGGTCCTGGCAACTGCAAAAAGTGTCTTCCAGATCTGAAAGGCATTCTTAGCTCTTCCTTGTATTGGTCCATGTGTTGTAAGCTTCAGGCTAGAATAATGGCACAGGGATTACCTAAAAGCCATATGGCATTCTCCTCATATCTACGAATGAATACCTATGATCATAGCTATCCCCGAGACGAAGCTATTAGTCTTAGAATTAGACGCGATGGCAAATCCTGTTAAGTTTGCCCCGTATCCTTGGCGTCCTAGTCGAATCTACGGCAGTTTAGAGCAGATAAGATGAAAACAATCTCTGACCTTCTAAAAAATAGCATAGAAGGGGAAACCCTTTTTGATACTTTTAGTAAAGGTCTATACTCCACAGACGCTTCCATTTACCAGATTGAGCCAATCGGCGTAATCCTGCCCAAGGATGTCAATGATGTCGTCAGCACCCTGCAGATAGCCAGTCAACACGACACTTCTGTAACACCCCGAGGTGCAGGGACTTCTCAATCCGGTCAGTCCATAGGACCTGGAATTATTGTAGATACAAGTAAATCCTTGAACGAAATTGGAGAGATTGACTACGAAACCAAAAGGATCAAGGTGCAACCAGGTGTGGTCCTCGATCATTTGAACCAATTCCTTAAGCCACACGGTCTCTTTTTCCCTGTAGATGTGGCCACTTCCAGCCGAGCCACTATCGGAGGGATGACAGCCAATAACAGTGCTGGATCCAGGTCAATCAAATACGGAATGATGGTCGACAATGTCAGATCTATCCAAGGTCTGCTTCATGACGGAACTGAAGTAACGTTCGGCATGGATGCACCGATCGCGGGACTCGAACTTCAGATTGCGCAAACACTCGCCATTATTCGTCGTAGAGAAAATGCAGAGTTAGAGAAGAGAATTCCCAAAGTCATGAGAAGAGTAGCGGGCTACAATCTCGACAGAATTTCGGAAGACGGAGATAGGATCGCACAACTATTAGTAGGGTCCGAAGGCACTCTTTCATTCTTCACCGAGATAGAACTCCAACTTTCACAGTTGCCTGACCATAAAGTGCTAGGAGCCTGCACTTTCCCCAGCCTAGAAGCAGCGTTGAACGCAGTTTCTCACATAGTAGAACTCAATCCTTCCGCCGTCGAATTGATAGACGGTGCACTTATAGATCTGGCCCGGGATATTCCAACTCTTAGGAACTCTATAGATCAATTCGTACAAAAAGACGCGCGCGCGGTCTTACTCGTAGAATTCTCCTGCAACGGAGAGAACTACCTTTCTTCCAAACTGGATTATCTGGAACAAGTTCTTTCTGACCTTGGATACCCCAGAGCTTTGTTAAGAGCTGAGTCACCCGTACTCCAAAACTTGATTTGGTCAGTCAGGAAAACCTCTATGAATATTGTGATGTCTATGAAGGGAGATAAAAAACCGATTTCTTTCATAGAAGACTGTACAATTCCACTCGAACACCTGTCAGAATACGGAGTTCGACTTGAGGAAATTTTTCAAAAGCATGGAACTAGTGGTACCTGGTACGCTCACGCTTCCGTGGGCTGTCTTCACGTAAGACCTATCCTGAATCTCAAAAGTGACCAAGACCTCCGATCCATGCGAAGCATAGCGGAGCAAACCCATGAACTCGTCAGGGAATTCAAAGGAACACATTCGGGAGAACATGGGGATGGTTTAATCCGGTCTGAATTCTTGGAGCCCATGTTGGGCAAACAGCTCGTCTCAGCATTTTCAGAAATAAAAGATTTGTTCGATCCCTCAGAGATTCTTAATCCAGGTAAGATAGTAAACCCGCCCAGGATGGATGACAGGAGCTTGATGCGTTATAAGGAGGGATATAAGTCTCTCCCCGTAGCTACATCCATGGACTGGTCACCTTGGGGAGGATGGACCCAAGCCACTGAGATGTGCAATAACAATGGTGCATGTAGAAAAAGTGACCCTGGAGTCATGTGTCCTTCCTACCGAGTCACTGGAGATGAGAGACATGTCCCTCGAGGGAGGGTCAATTCTCTCCGCCTAGCCCTGACTGGCCAACTTGGACCAGAAGCTTTGACTTCTGAGGATATGTACCAAACTCTTTCACTCTGCGTTGGTTGCAAAGCTTGTCAGAAAGAGTGCCCCATGAGCGTCGACATCACACGTATGAAAATCGAATTCCTACATCACTATAATGACAAACATGGCCTTCGCCTGCGTGAACGAATGATCGCCTGGCTTCCACGTTACGCTAAATGGATCAGTAAGTTTCCACTGATCGCTAATATGGGATCTCGCAAAGGTCCCCTGGCCAAATTGGGTGAGATGTTCCTGGGAATAACTGCTCACCGTGAAAAACCACAGTGGAGGAGTGATATTTTCAGAAATCGACCTACCATAGCAGAAAACAGCCAAAACCCAGAAATCGTTTTGTGGACAGACACTTTCAATACCTATTTTGAGCCAGAAAACGCCCAGGCTGCTGTCACTGTTTTAGAAGCAGCAGGTTACAAAGTCATTGTTCCTATTTTTGACACACGCCCCGCTTGCTGTGGCCGTACTTTTCTGAATGCCGGATTGATTGAAGAGGCCCGTTCCGAAGCAGAGAGACTAGCTAAAACACTTGGACCGTGGGCTGAACAAGGCATACCTATCATAGGCCTTGAACCCTCTTGTCTTCTGACACTCCGAGATGAACTCACAGTGATTCTGCCTGGAGAGAGAAGCGAAGCCATTAAAAAACAAGCTGTCCTCTTAGACGAATTCCTAATCGCAGAGCAAGAAAAGGGACGACTCAAATTGAACCTGCAGCCTCTCGAAGAAACCAGGGCTATGGTCCACACGCACTGCCATCAAAAAGCCTTGGGAAAAACTGGTGCAACCGAGGAAATTCTCAAATGGATTCCAAATTTGGAAGTTGAATCCATCCAATCTGGATGCTGTGGTATGGCTGGTGCCTTTGGCTATGAGTCTGAGCATTACCAAACTTCAATGGCGATGGCTAATCTTGACCTGCTTCCAGCTGTGCGCGCACAGTCTTCAGACACTCTAATAGTCGCTGGAGGAACAAGCTGCAGACACCAAATCGACCACGGAACCGATCACGAAGCAACCAGCCTTGTTCGAATTCTTGAAAAGTCTTTGTCTGCCTAACTAGGGTATCCCATACCAAAGACTTCTATATACAATGAGCCGGGTGGGTCTCGAACCCACGACCTACGGATTAAAAGTCCGTTGCTCTACCAGCTGAGCTACCGGCTCTAACACAAACCTACTTACTACTCTGCTTCATCTCTACTTCTTTCAAAATATCTAATCTCTATCCAGTACAGATTCCTTTTGTCGTCCTTCTACATCTGTGCTATCTTACCCTCTAAAACTATCCTTTCGAAACAATTTTCAAGAGTGATAGCAATCATCTCAACACCGGACTGAATATCTGTGAGTCTGGATAAAGACCTTGATACTTTAACGAAATCTTCGATTCAAGTAACCCTACAATCGCTGAACGCTCTGTCTTCCCGAGTTAGCCACTCTCCAATTTCCAGGGTACTGATCCTATGCGTGACGTCCTTACTGTCATGTTCCGATCCTTCTCAAGAAATGGGACCGAGGGTGGCACCAGCCACCGAATGCCCTGACCCGAGTGCGGGAACTAGTGTCGGCGGTCTGTATGGAAACACTCAAAATGTAGACCCCGAAACCCAACGAGCACTGGTGTTAATGGGTGGAGGCAGAGAAGACGACCGAGCCGCCAAACTCTTTTTGGAAGCTACTAACGGTGGTGATATCATAATCCTGCGGGCTTCGGGTTCTTTAACAAGCTACCCCAACTATTTCATGTCAATCCTGTCCCCACATATCTCACCAAATTCTGCTTTGACCCTGCTTACCTCCTCTCCCCAAAAAGCTATGGACCCAGCCATTACCTGCCGACTAAAGAGAGCCGAAGGTGTTTGGTTAGCCGGCGGAAATCAGTGGGATTACCTAGGTGAGTGGCCCCAAGAATTTAAAATGCTCCTAGGACAATTTGCAACTGACAACGTTCCAGTAGGTGGTACCAGTGCCGGTGCCGTATCACTAGGGGAAGCAGCGTTCGATGCCCAATACGGAACTATATCTTCCCAGCAAGCTCTTGCCGATCCTTTAGACCAAAAAGTTAGCGTCTCATACCCAACTTTCTTCCAGCCAGAGCTTAAGAACACTTTGGTGGACAGTCATTTCACAGAGCGGAACCGAGAAGGAAGACTTCTCACTTTCCTAGCACGTTTCAAATCAGAAAAAGACCGTCCGACAGTCGTTGGCATTGGATTGGATGAAGGCGTGGCCTTGGTGATCAAGCAAGACCAATTCGAAGTATTCGCACCAACGGGAAGGTACGCTTGGATCTATGAACTGTCTGGACCTGTTTCATTGACTACTGATGCGAAACTAACCCTAACACAAGTCGTTCGCCTAAAACTGACTGACACCGCTAAGGGATCCTGGCCCGTACAAGTTCAATCCCAAGAATCCGATGAATTGGCTGTCATCAATGGAG
>CAWWAX010000020.1:0-21691 GCA_963935005.1 uncultured bacterium
GAGCGAATCTCTCTTCCCTAATCGTTTGTATGATATCTTCAGAAGGGCCCCTAATGACGAATTCTCCATTTGCCCCTTTGTATGCCTTGCAAGCTCTCAGGAAAAGCTTGTCACCTCTAGGAATTTCAGAAGTCCCCGCGATCACCTCTGTCCATATTTCTGCAAATGCGGCCTCATCTTTTACTTGTAACATAGTGACTTTAGAACTGCGTTCTCTAGTTGCTTCCAAGTTCTCTTTATTTACATTTTTTGAATCGCTATGTTGGATCTCAACCTCCCCTTCTTTCTCCAAATCCACAGCAACTTCAGGAATTCGTGTCTTTAAGGAACCCAATAATTCTTCTATTTTTATGGTGCGCTCCATATAACTCATTCTTAATAAGAGCATTTCTACAACAAGTCGCACATTCGCATTTCTCTTCAAACTTCCAGAATTTTCCAGGTCCGTAGCTAAAGCAAGCATACGCAACAAGTCAGATGCCCTCAACTGACCAGCTCTCATCTCCAACGAGACAATCTTTTCCTCATCGACATTGGATGGAACGCTCTCCAACGACAACTGCAGAAGATTTCTTAAAGTTTCTACTAAACCATGATAAAACTCAACAAAATCATATCCTTCATCCGAAAGACCCTGAATAAAATCAAAGATTTGCCCGTGCTCTCGACTAATTAGTATGTCCAAGACATCCAGATAACGCTCATGCTGAACTAACCCCAAAATCCTATTCACTGATTGGTCTGTGATTTCTCCGCCTGTCAAAGCCACTACCTGATCAAGGACCGATAGTGCATCTCGCATAGCACCGTCTGCCTTGCGAGCAATCAACGTCAATGCACTTGGAGGACAAGAAAAACCCTCCTTGTCGATCACAAAATCTAGGCGCTTTACAATTCCTTCAACTCCGATCCTATGAAAATCAAAGCGTTGACAACGAGAAAGAATCGGAGCAACCGCTTGCTGTATTTTCTGAGGTTCCGTTGTAGCGAAAACGAATATTACCCTTGGCGGAGGTTCTTCTAAAATTTTCAACAAAGCATTCCAGGCTTCTCTGGTTAGCATATGTGCTTCATCGACAATGTAGACTTTGTAACCCCCCTCCTGTGAGGGGGCATACATAGCACGTTCCCTTAGTTGCCTAGCATCATCCACACCCCTATTCGAAGCGGCGTCTATCTCTACCACATCTAGCGCCGTCTTTCCTCCCCAAATCCGAGAACAGCTGTTGCAGTCTCCACACGGCTCTCCATCACTTTTGTTGGAATCACAATTGAGAGCCATTGCCAAAACTCGAGCCAGTGTAGTTTTACCCACACCCCTTGGTCCACAGAAGAGATAAGCATGGCCGACACGATCATCTGTCACGGCTCTTCTTAAAGTTTCGGACACATGTTCCTGGGCAGTCACATCACGGAATAAGCGCGGACGATACTTTCTAGCAAATGCTATATGTGACAATGGGCTAGAATTCCAAGTAGAAGAAACGGAAGATCACGGTCATCGCACTGTCAAGTATTCTCAATCGAGCCCGTCAATGACCAACATTTAGTAATATCGAGCGAGCTAACAATCAGTCCACAAGGTGACAGTGAGGGTCAACTTAGTTTGAAAAAAAGGGAGCGTCAACGCTACCAGCCAGTTCTTAGAGTATTTCTGTCAATACAACTACCATTTGTATAGGAAATCTCTTCAGGCAGACCCACTCATCGATACTCCAACCTTTCGACCAATAGCTTTTCCGATGGCTTGAATCTCTCTCATCAAGTCTGAAAATTGATCTGGATAGAGTGATTGTGCCCCATCAGACAAAGCTTCGGCTGGATTCGGATGAACTTCTACCATTAGACCATCTGCCCCCGCTGCTACTGCTGCTCTAGCCATCGGAGTCACCTTGTCCCTTACACCAGTTCCATGGCTAGGATCAGCGATGATAGGTAAATGTGACAGTCCTTTTACTACAGGTATAGCCGACAAGTCAAGTAAATTTCTAGTGTTGTTATCGAAACTCCTTATACCTCTTTCACATAGGATTACTTGCTGGTTCCCTTCAGCAAAAAGATATTCTGCTGCGAGCAATAATTCCGTGATAGTAGCGGACATTCCTCTTTTTAAAAGAACAGGCTTCCCACACTGCCCTATCTTCCTTAACAAAGGGTAGTTCTGCATATTGCGAGTTCCAATCTGGACAATGTCAGCATACTGACAAACCAATTCGACGTGATCTTTATCCATAACCTCGGTAACGATACCCAGACCCGTTGCCTCTCTAGCTCGAGCAAGCATTTCCAAGCCCTCCTCTCCCAATCCCTGCCAGGAATAAGGTGACGTCCTCGGCTTGAAAGCTCCTCCTCTTAGTAAGGAAGCTCCTGAATTTTTTAATTGATGTGCCACATCCATTATTTGTGACTCGCTTTCTACGGAACAAGGACCCGCAATTACAGGCACAGAAGACCCGCCAAAACTTACTCCCTCACCCACTTGAACAATTGTATCTACTTCACGCCATTCCCTAGAAACTTGTTTATAGGGTTTCGTGACCAAGATAATTTCTAAGACTCCATCAAGACCTTGAATTCGAGAAGAATCAACCCTGCCATCATTACCCATCAAGCCTACAGTAGTTCTCTGTTTCCCAGGCATAGCTTTAGCATCGTAACCAAGACTTTCTATCACTTCCACAACGTTACAAATTTGGGCTTCTGAAGCTCCATGTTTCATTACTACTAGCATAACTGTCCTATCCTAGTGATCAGGTTTTCGTACTGAAAGAGTATAAAATCTACAGTGACATCAGGAGTCTACATACACTATCAAACTAACTGAAATATTCTTTTTTCTACAGATGGAGATCTATTATCGTTGTGCAATAAGAGTTTGCCAATAAACGATATACTCATTGGAAAACAATCAAAATTTTTCTATCGGGTTATACCTATTAAATGACTTCCTTCTCGTTCAGATTCACTGACTCCTGGCATCTTTTTCGAGCCGTACTCCTACTATCGAGCTGACCCCTGGCTCTTCCATAGTTACACCATAAATCCAATCTGCCGCTTCTATCGATCTTGGGTTATGAGTAATCAAAATAAATTGAGTTTGTTCTTTGAAATCCTCTAACAATCTGATGAACCTGCCGATATTGTTTTCGTCCAAAGGGGCATCTATTTCATCGAGCACACAGAAAGGGCTAGGTTTAAACAGGTAGATTCCAAAAAGTAGTGAGAGTGCGGTCAGAGCCCTCTCGCCTCCTGAAAGCAACTCTATTCTCTGAGTTTTCTTACCTTTTGGCGAAGCATGAATCTCAATTCCCGACTCGAGTGAATCTGCCGGATCAGAAAGCCATATATCAGCTGTTCCTCCTTCGAACAATCTATTGAACGTGCTCTGAAAGTTATTTCTTATCTCTTCGAAAGCTTCTTGAAAAAGATTAGTGGCGGTCTCATTGACTTGACGAATAGCTTCGGTCAAATCTTGTTTGGCATCAAGTAAATCTTCCCTTTGTTCAGAAAGAAACGAAAGTCTCTGACTTTGTTCTTCGTGTTCTTCCACGGCCAACATATTGACCAAACCAATCCGATTGAGTTTCGCTATAATTCCCTCTAATTCTGTGTTCAGATCCGCAGAGTCAGTGCCTATCGCATCAACTTCCTCAAGAAGGACTTTGGACGGGCGACCCCACTCGCTTTGCAATCTTTCACTTATTATATCCTGGCGATTAATTACCTCTTGACGTTCGAGTTCAAGTGTATGACGACGATCTGATGTCCGTCTTTCTGTTTCCCTATGGGCCTTTACTTCTTTTTCTACCTTTTGTAAATCGCCTTCCACCTCTTCAAGTACAATCTTTGTCTCGGTCACACTTATCTTAGCTTGGTCATCTTCCTGGAAGAGTAGCTCCATTACAACCGCTCCTTCTTCCTTCAGTTTCAGCGCCCCTCCCACCTCTTCCTGCAAAGCAGTTTCTTCTAACAAAAGATTTTGTAGTCTTTCTATCTCCCCACTCTCTTCTCTCTTCAAGTCTCTTAATTTTTCTTCTAGTCCTCTGATTTCCACTTCATGCCTAACGATTGCAACCCCAAGTTGATTTTCTTTGGATCTGTATCCTTCCCAATCACTCTGCAAGTTCTCTAGGCCTTCCACCATAAACTCTCTGTTCTTCCCAATACTAATTTTCTCCAAGTCCAAGTCTTCTTTTAAACATTCCAGTTCGATTACTCGCTTTGCTGCCTTTGCTTTAGCTACTCTAGTCCCTTCCAATCGTCTAACGAGTTCTTCATGGTGAGAATCCACCGTCGTACGCAGAGTGGTCTGGCTTTGAATTTCTGAATTAGTGCGACGTAATGCATCCTGCGCCTCAGCCACCAGATTTCGCTTGCCTTCGAGAACTTTTTCTAGATCTTCTAAAGTTTTCTCTCCTTCTAGGACCACAGCCTCTATCTCACAAACAGTCGTCTCTTTGGAATTCAAGGAACTCTTTAATTGAGAAATCTTGTTCTTACGTTCAAGAATTCCCTGGTCACCTGAGAGGCTCCCTATTCTGACAAATCCACTTGGATCCATCACCACTCCGCCTTCTGATACGGTTGTCCTGTTCAATCCAATTTCTGAATCCGACGCATCCAAAATATCTGCAGATCCAATCAAGGATCTTGCCCATTTTGCCCCTCGGCCTTTAGTAGATATTGCTTGGAGCAAAGATCCTTCAGAAACTTGAGGTTCTCGATCACAGGGTAACAGAATCAATCCCCCACCCCCCTTCCATTCATCTACGAACCAGTGAGAGATTGTTTTCACGCTATTCTGATTCTCGACTACAACAGCTTGACAGAAAGCACCCAAATAAGACTCTACGGCTATGTCCATTTCAGGCGCCACTTCCATAAAATCGGTGATCAATCCAAGAACTCCATGATCTCTCAAATCGAGGCAGGCTTTTACAGCATCGCCGATCCCTTCCTTCTTTTGCTCTATTTCTTCGAGAGCAAGAAATTTTGCCTTTACTGCACCCGCAGCACTAACCGCATCTAGATATCTCTGCCTTGAAGACTGCAATGACAATTTACAATCGGAAAGCTGCTGCTCTACTATCCCTAACTGTTCCTCCTCTAGTTTCAAAGCATCTTCCAAGGGGGCAACACTATTTTCAAACAAATCTCCTTGGGACACTATCTCAGTTAGTGCCTCGGCTGCACCCGTTAACTCCCTGGAAACCTCAATAGTGGCTCGTTCAAATTCGATCAATTGACCCTTAGTAGATTCTAATTCTCCAGTCAGCAAGGCTAGCCTTTTTGCAAGATTTAGTTCCTGCTCGTCAGCTCCTTGTACTTTTCCAGTAGAATCTTCCACTTTAGTTTTCAGTTCTACTGCAAGTTGATTTTCTATTTCTAGCTCGTTCCTCAGACCCGCCAAATTTTCACTTTGTTTCCCGATACTCACCTCAGATTTACTTTTATCGGAGATTAACACTTCCATCCTACTCACACGATCGCTTTTCGCATTCCCGATTTGAGTCAGCCTTCTCTCCCCGTAGTTACGACGCTCTTCAGCAACAGCAAGATCGCGCTCCCATTGCGCAAGCTTGAGTCTCACTTTGTCCAAATTATTTTCGGCTTCTCGAGTGTTACGGTTCGCACTCACTTCTTCCAATTTTAGCTTTTCATAAACAGCTTCTGCCACACTCAATCCAGAAATAGCATCCTGAGCTGTATCACCCTCACCTTGAAGAGTATTGTCGAGTTCTTGAAGTCTCACCTGTAACAGTGATATCTCATCTCGAACTACATTCACTTCCACCACCAGTCTGCGATCTCTTAAATTCTTATAACGCTCAGCCTTACCTTTTTGTCGACTTAAACTACGCACTTTAGTTTCAACTTCCCCAATTACATCCTCTAATCTCATCAAGTCTTGTTCTGTCTGTTCTAGCCTTCTCAGTGCACCTCGACGGCGATCTTTGTATTTTCCGATTCCTGCTGCTTCCTCAAACAGTGTACGTCTGTCTTCTGCTCTATTCGATAGGATCGCATCTATCATCCGATTTTCTATCACCGAATACGTATTGGCTCCCAATCCGGTATCACGGCATAAATCGGCGACATCGCGTAAACGACATTCAGAACGATTAATGGAATAGTCACTACCCCCGTCACGATACACAGTTCTCCCTATCTCTACCTCTTCAAATGCTACAGGGAGGGTCTTATTAGGATTGGAAACTGTCATGACGACTGACGCACGGTTTACTGCCCGACGGTCACGGGAGCCCTGAAAGATGACTTCTTCCATTTTTCCACCCCGAACTGCGGATGGACGCTGTTCCCCTAAAACCCAACGGATCGCGTCACTGATATTGGATTTTCCACAGCCGTTAGGTCCAACGACGGCAGTTATACCCGAGTGAACATTGATGACAGTCGCATCAGCAAATGATTTGAATCCCTTTAATGTGATCGACTGAAGCTTCATTCGGATTCGTAATCCTCTCTTGGTCTAAAAAACGCAGATTTGTCCAGTTTAACTGGAGCTGTCCCCACCAGTTGAAAAGCTATGAGCATAAGGTCTAGCAGTGGCAGAATCAACTAAAAACCGGCTGAAGATCTCGATGAACAAATCAATTTCCTTTCTTTGTTCGGACTAACCTTCGTAGCTCTAGGCCACACTGGAATTAAAAACAGACTTGGGAGCGTCACCCCACAAAACGTCCAACTGATAAAAATCTCTTTCAACTGGATGAAAAACATGGACGACCACATCAGAGTAGTCAATCAACACCCATCGTCCAGACTTTAGACCTTCCACATGGTCAGGACGCAGATCTTCGAGTTTGAGCTCAGTAACAATATGATGAGCAATCGCCCTGACCTGAACGTCTGAGTTGCCAGTGGCGATTAAAAAGTAGTCAGCCGCATCGTAGATGCCTCTTAAATCAAGAGCAACGACTTCTATTCCTTTTCTTTCAAGTGCCAATTCCCCTACTCTGTTAACCATTCCCATCATTGGAAGATCAACTCTCTTCCTGCTGCTCTATGTGCACATCAATATCAACCAAAACTTCTTCATGTAGACGAACTGGTAACGTAAACCTTCCAATCATTTTGAACGGATCTTCCATCTGAACCATCGAACGCTCTATTGTAAAGTCTAAGTTTCCTTCATTAAGGCGCTCCACAATATCTAGATTAGTGACAGAACCGAACAGTTTCCCATCTTCAGCTGCCAATACTTGAAAGGAAATCGATACGCCGTCTAGTTGCGCTGCTCGACGCCCCGCCTCCAGGAATCCTCGCTTTGTTTCTTCATCTAACCGAGCCTTTTCTTCTTCGAGCTTATGCATGTTTGCAGCACTAGCCAGATACGAAAGCCCTTGCGGAATCAAGTAATTGCGTGCATAACCCGCCTTTACTTCAACTATATCCCCTGGGTTTCCTAATCCTTTCACGGTTTCCTTTAAAATCAATTTCATAAACTATTTCCTCTTACTGGTTACTTTCTTTTAGAATCCTAACCCTATTCCGATAATCAAACCATATATCACTTAACCCTATCAAGAAGGCTATCAATACCAGTATGGGCCCTAACAAAATCAAACCAAGAAATAAACTCATTTTACCAAAAAATAACATACCAGTTTTGACAAATACGACTGCCATACCCCTTAGGACATACAAAGAAGTCATAAAGACAACAAGGTTCTCTCCGATGCGACTCCATCCATCACTAGTATCCCAAATTACAACTAGTAATCCGGCGATCAGACACCATACTAAATGATCACTGAACTTAAATTGATTTAACCCATTAAGATTCCTTAGTCCTTTTCCAGAAAGACCTACATACCCCCACCATGCCACTGCCATTGAAGCCAAAGATGAAAGTCCAAGTAACGCTGGGAAAAACCTAAACTGATAACCAGCTAGTTCCATGGCTCTGTCCGTGAAAACCTTAGAAGCCATAAAATCAGAGTCTACGCCCTTAAACATCAGTAAACTCCTAGTGATATTGTTCATGATGCTTTGGTTCATAACACCATCTATGATGTGCCAATATTGAAAATTCGACGCAAAAAAAACTCCTGCCACAAACAATATCCCAAAAATAGCACCCATTGCTCGGTTGAAAAACACGGCACGGGGAAACATCATTGTGATTGTCACAAAGCAACCAGCCAGAAGTACAGACCAGCTTCTTTCCAGGTACCAAAGCTGATCAGTACCAGGTGTGCCCATGACGATTGTTCCTGCCACTATTGCCATGCCTAATCCTATCCATCTAGTCATTCCAAAGATTACTATAAGCCACAGAAAGGAGGTGGCCACGACAACCCCTGGGTTAAGAACTGAGAGCAACAAGACAATCAAAAGGAGTCCCGTGGCCCCCAGACCTGTCAGTTGTTCTTGCTCTGTGTTATCCACAACAGAATCTTAAGCTTCGTGATTACTCACGTATGGGATTAAAGCCAAAAACCGAGCACGCTTGATGGCTTTACCTAATTGCCGCTGAAAAGATGCACTGACTTTAGTTGTCCTTTTTGGAAGAATTTTCGCCTGTTCAGTTATGAACTGCGAGAGGCGATCCACATCTTTATAGTTTAGAATGGCAACAGGTGGCCCATCCATTTGCCGTCTCCTCGCAGAGCCTCTCGGACCGACCACTTCTTGGGCCACTCCCCCTTCTGGTTGATCTTTTCCTTCCACTTCATCAACCTCAGTAGCTCGATGAAACACTTCTTCTAAAATTGACTCTTGGGTAGTTGGCTCTCCTTGATTCACTACTATCAAATAACGAAGGATAGTCTCGTCAAGCCCTAACAATCTCTCAAATTCAGGCAATCCGACGGCCGAAGCGACCTTCGCCTGGCTTACTACATAATAACCGCTATTCTTATCTTTTATGGGGTAAGCAAACTGTCTGATTCCCCAATGGTCCACGGCTTCTATCTCACCATCACCATTCAGCAATAACGGGTGCAAACTGCTCAATTTCTCGTTAACAGCATCTTCATCCAAGTTTGGATCGAAGATATAAACTATCTCATAATGTCTCATGGTATTCCCCACGGTCCGTTGTGACGCACGGGCTCTGCTACTAGCAGAGCGGGATCATACTAATATATAGTAGCTTACAGTGTTTACCAGTGCCTTAAACAATATTTGATGAAGACAGTTGATCCTGTAAAGCCAACACTAGATCTGGGTGTCTGTTAAAAGACCAACGTGCATCTTCGATATGTAGACGCTCAGTATTGGTGTGAGCAAAAGACTCCTTACCTGCAGCAAATCCGAGTGTAGGAATTCCAAAAACCCCTTTTGTCCAACCACCATCAGTCGCAAATGCCCATGGCCTAATATCGGCAGGGCCTTCTTTGCCTCGCTTCCCAACAGCCGATGCTGCCGCTCGAACTAGAGGATCACTTGGATCCATCAAAAATCCAGGTGTAAAAGAATCACGCTCACGTTTCACACCGGTGTAAGAACACTGGATCTCTGCGGCGGTAGCAACCTTGATTTCAAAATCGTCCAGGTCACTTCCAACTTGTCTGATGATCGCATCTCGAACCTGTCGAACCATTTGTTCTTGATCCATCTGGGGCAAAACCCTCCAGTCCAAAACCACAGTCATCCTATCAGGTATAACATTCCTGCTCTCAGGTAGCACCTCAAGATCAGTGGCCACCACTGTAGAGGGTCCTAGCAGTGGATCTATTTTTTGGTTCTCCTTCACTTCTTCTATCCCCATTACAACACCTGGAAGAAGATCGATTGGATTCCTAGCCCGTTCGGGAGTAGACGCATGACTGGCCAGACCCATGATCGTGACCTCTACTTCGGCACGACCCCGATGTCCTATACAGATGTCTCCATCAGTGGCCTCTCCAATTATGACCAAAGCAGGTTCGACGGTCTTCGACTCCATCAAGTGCTGCATGCCCCAACCACCACACTCTTCAAAAACGGTATGTGCGACTATCAAATCTCCCTGCGACTGACCTCTCATAGAAGCAGCAACATGAGTCTGGAGAGCTAGCGGCCCCTTAATATCCATAGAACCCCTGCCATGCAGAAACCCCCCAGATATATCCCCACCCCATGGCGCAAAATCCCACTCTGAATGGTCACCTTCCGCAACAACATCCAAATGGCAATTAAACATAATTGGAGGAGCTTGGCCTGCTCCAGGAATCACACCCATAACATTGCCCACTTCATCCACCTTCATCTGTTCAAAACCGAGAGCTTCCATTTCGTCCCATAATCGCTTGGCAACTTCTCGTTCCCTACCAGAAAGCGAAGGTATCTGAATCAAATCAGATGCGAAGGATAGTGCGTTCTCGAAGTTCGGTTCCACGGAAGTCCTCACTTTATTCAATCAATAGTTCTTTTATAAAAACCAGTTGCTAATCTGCCTTAGTAAATGTGAAATCTGGTTAGTAGTATCGATTTCATGAATTCGAACAAACCAAGGTGCCAGAACAAGTGAAACCACACTCATAAGCTTTATTAAGATATTTAAAGACGGCCCCGAAGTATCTTTAAAAGGGTCTCCAACCGTATCTCCGACCACCGCCGCCTTATGGGCATCAGACCCTTTTCCACCGTATTCACCGCCCTCTATCATCTTTTTAGCATTATCCCAAGCACCCCCTGAGTTAGCCATAAAAAGAGCCATTAGGATGCCTGTCACCGTGGCGCCAGCAAGCATGCCACCCAAAGCTTCAACTCCAAGTAGAGATCCGACTACTACTGGAGCCAAAACAGCGGTTACTCCAGGGAGAATCATTTCCTTAAGAGCAGCATCTGTCGATATCGCCACACATCTAGCTGAATCAGGTTTTTGAGTTCCCTCCATTATCCCAGGCATTTCACGGAATTGGCGACGAACTTCTTCCACCATACCCTGAGCGGCTTTGCCTACAGCTGTCATAGTTAAGGCTGCACAGAAAAATGGGAGTGTCCCACCCAGGAACAGTCCTATCACGACATATGGGTTGACTAAATCAATACCAGTTTCAGCAAGGCCCACCTTAGTAGCGTAAGCTGAAAACAGGGCTAAAGTTGTCAGTGCGGCTGACCCAATGGCAAAACCTTTTCCCTGTGCAGCTGTAGTATTCCCAATGGCATCAAGAGAATCAGTGATCGCTCTAGTTTCTGGACCTAAACCACTCATTTCACTAATCCCACCAGCATTATCGGCAATCGGTCCGTAGGCATCCACAGACATAGTAATCCCAACCGTCGCCAGCATCCCAACAGCAGCTATACCAATTCCATAGAGACCAGCGAAGTAAAAGGAAGTAAAAATTCCCAAACAGATCAGAAGCATTGGCACAACTGTGGATTCCATACCTACAGCCAATCCAGTAATTAGATTTGTGGCTGCTCCAGTTTCACTGGCTTCGGCAATCCTAGTGACTGGCTTCATAGATGTATAATACTCCGTAACTAATCCTATAAGTATGCCCACCACAGTTCCTGCTAAAATGGCGAACCAAGGACCCAATGCTGGGTACATATGACCGTCTACGGTCATTTCGAATCCCATTCCTTTTACGATAAACCACATAGCAAAAAGGAAAATAGCTGCCGAGATAAATGTCACATTACGTAAGGCGGAGGCTGGATTAGAACGTTCTAGGACCTTCATCATGCCTATGCCAAGAACTGAAGCAAAAAGCCCTACAGTCACTGTAACAATAGGGAGCGCCACCGCCACTGCTGTATTAGTTTGCAATGCAGTCGAACTTGCTGCTATAGCTATCGTAGCAATCACAGACCCCACGTACGACTCGAAAATATCCGCGCCCATACCTGCTACATCTCCGACATTATCTCCAACATTATCCGCTATTGTTGCAGGATTTCTTGGATCATCCTCTGGTATACCTGCTTCTACTTTGCCTACAAGATCGGCTCCAACGTCTGCCGCTTTTGTAAAAATCCCTCCTCCCACACGTGCAAACAACGCAATAGTACTAGCGCCCATGGCGAAACCGGAAATCGTTTCCGCAAAAGCCTGATGTTCTTCAGGAGTGATTGCCCCTGCTCCATTTCCGACCATGTATATCAGAGAGATACCGAGGAGTCCGAGAGCGGCAACCGATAGCCCCATGACTGCACCTCCAAAAAAGGCCACCCTTAGAGCCTTGCCAGCACCGTCTTGATTAGCCGCCGCAGAGGTTCTTACATTTGCCCTAGTAGCTGACTTCATGCCGAAAAATCCCGCTAGCACTGAACAGACCGAACCTGCGAGATAAGCCAATGCCGTCTCTAGTGACACCGCCCAAGCCAGAAGAACAGCTATTACAACAACAAACCATGCCAGCATTGTATATTCACGGCGCAGGAATGCCATAGCACCATCGTGAATCTGTCCTGCCAGTTCTTCCATTGCCTCTGTTCCAGTAGATTGACTTTTCACATAACGATAAGTCAGTCCAGCCAGTCCTAATCCGGAAAGGCCTACGATCCATGAAATGCTAGATATCGCTGTAATTACATCCATTAAATTCTTCGCCCCTAATTATTTAGTTATTTTATCGTCACTATTGCCAATAAATCATCTATTGAATTGGTTCATTGCACTTTGCACCCCTTCAGTCATCCAAACCTGAACTGCCTCCGCCAAAGTCGGCAAAAGGTCTAACACACTCTCTTCATCTTCTTGGGCCATCTCCGAAAGAACCCAATCTGACATTTCTATTCCCTGGGGTAGCCTGCCCACACCAACCTTCAATCTGGAGTACGATTCAGTGCCCAGAGTTTGCGAGATAGACTTTAAACCCTTATGACCCCCCGAGCTACCCTCTTGCCTAAACCTAATTCTCCCAGCATCCAAAGAAGCGTCATCAACGACTATAAGTAAATCTTCATTAGAGGAAAATTGATTCGATAGCCGCAAATGGCCTAAAGCCATGCCACTTTTGTTGACGTAAGTCGTTGGTTTTATCAGGAGAAAATCAATGCCATTCAGAGTACCGTTAATTCGGTGATCCAGATCAGATTGTTCAAAACTTCCCAAGTCCCAGTCGTAAGCCAATCTATCAAGCACCCACCAGCCGACATTGTGACGTGTATTATCGTATTTTGATCCAGGATTTCCTAGGCCAACTATCACTTTCATACCGCCAAGCTACCGTCACTCGTTTTCTTCTTCTCCCACATCTCCCGTCTCCTCTCCACTTGTCGCCAGACCTCCCTCAATTCCCTCTTCAAGAAGTTCGTCTGTTTCCACTTCTTCCACCTCTTCCTTAGGCAAGGCTACCATACATACAGCTTGACCAGGATCAGCCATAAGCTCCACATCTGCATCGACGACTATATCATTCACCTTAATGGAGGAACCTATGTCCAAATCGGATATGTCCACCGTGATGCTTTCAGGAATCTTAGAAGGTCGACATTTGACACGAATTTCCCGAAGAATAATCTCAAAAAGCCCCCCCTCCTTGACGCCTTGTGCAGACCCTATAAAGTCCACTGGTATATCCACTTCCAGAGCTACACCTCTTTCAATTCGATAGAAATCTACATGAAGTATGTCATCTCTATGCGGGTGTACTTGTATGTCCCTAACCAGTGTCTCAAATGTTTCTTCTTCACTGTCAACATCAACATTAATAATAGTGTTCTCAACGGAAACAGACTGGAACAATTTTTTTGATTCTCGGGAGTTTATAGTTAAGGAAATTGAATCCTGCTCCCTACCATAGAGAACGGCAGGGATCTCACCAGAAGCACGGCTTCTCCGGGCACTACCCTTCCCTGTTTCATTTCTGCGTTTTGCCGCAAGCAAATTCTTTACAGCCATATTTTTGATTCCGCTAGATTTTAGAGTTGTAATAAAGTCAGGCGCCCCTACGATTCAGAAGGCACCTCAAAAAGCTTACTAACAGACTTATTCTCATGTACACATTTGATCGCTTCTGCAAAAATTTTCGCAACTGACATCACTTTTAAATTATCGAATTTGCGTTCTTCCATGATCTCAACTGTGTTGGTAACCACAACTTGATCCACATCTGCATCAACCAGTCTGTCAACCGCTTCACCCGACAAAAGTGGATGTGTAGCTGCAGCCAAAACTCTTTTTGCCCCCATTTGTTTCAATACCTTTATTGCCTCAGCCATCGTCCCCGCCGTATCAATCATATCGTCAACCAGCAAACAATCTTTGCCTCTGACCTCTCCAACCACATTCATTACCTCACTGACATTTGCAGCAGGCCTTCTCTTATCAATGATTGCAATAGTAGCGTCTAGCCTTCTTGCAAATCCTCGCGCCATTTTAGTGGACCCTGCGTCCGGTGCAACTACAACCAAATCGTCAAACTTTTTCGACCTAAAGTAACTTACTAGAGTAGGTGCTGCGTACAAATGGTCTACTGGAATATCAAAAAATGCCTGTATCTGATGCTGATGGAAGTCCATCCCGATTAGTCTATCAGCCCCTGCCGCAACGAGAAGATTGGCCATCAGCTTTGCGCCTATAGAAACTCTAGGTTGATCTTTTCGGTCTTGCCTGCCATAACCGTAGTAAGGCACAACCGCGGTAACTCTTGCTGCTGAAGCTCGGACTGCAGCATCGATCAACAGTAACAATTCCATTATACTACCAGTCGGCGACACTGTTGGTTGTATTATAAAGACATCTCTGCCTCGTACATCTCGATTGATTCTGACGAAAATTTCTCCATCAGCAAAATCCTCGATGGTTGCACACCCTTCAATCTCCTCCCCTAAAAGGTTGGATATCTCTGAAGCAAGAGGTAGGTTAGCCCGTCCAGACAATAGAAGTAGTGGGCTTCTCTGAAATGTATCGTTCATGGATCCCAGGCAGATTAATAAAAGGTGATTAGTTTTCAAAGCTACTGAAACGAACTGCAAATACCAACGCTAATACATTTCGCAACTGAAGAGTTCTATCAATAACCCCTCAACCGTTTCTACTTGCTTATATAGTAACAAAGCGGTCGTAAAAAAAAAGTGTCGGCACCTAAAAATCAGAACAATATTGGCCCGCATGGATTCGAACCATGACCGGCGGCACCAAAAACCGCTGTCCTGCCATTAGACGACGGGCCAATTACACCACTATCCTAGTCAAGGCAACAAAACCATTCAACCCAATAAAATCTGAAACTCTATCCTGTCACGTATGGTTGAGGCTGAAAATCTAGAGTTTCCGAAATCACAAATCGTACCTCTGGCCAAGATTTAGCTAGCTGATGGCGGGCTGAGTGTGCCTCACTCTCAGTTGCGAACAATCCAAAAAGGGTTCCTCCACTCCCAGAAAGGCGAGCGATTGTTGCGCCTGCCTGCCCGATATCTTCCCGTAGTTTTCCCAATTCGGGGTGCTGCGCGAATACTGTTCTTTCGAACTCGTTCTCCGAAAAGCTGGTCAAGTCTGTAATACTGCCGATCGATCGTGGGAAAATAGTGCCTTTGGTTAGCTTCCTTTGAACATTTAACGCTTCATAGGCTTCGGTTGTATTAATCGCTACAGAGGTCAGAGCCAATAACACAAAACTCTTGAACGACATCGGCATCAATCTCTCGCCTCTACCCCAAGCCAAAGCCGTCCCAAGAGCAGATGTAAAAAAAGGTACATCCGACCCCAGCCGACAGGAGATTTCCATAAGATCCTTGCACGAACAAGGTTTATCAAACATCAGATTCAGTGCTCTCAGGACAGATCCCGCGTCAGAAGAACCACCGCCAAGTCCTGCCCCAGTAGGAATGTTTTTAGTGAGTGTTACCTCAATGCCTCCATGGTAACCTATCCTAGAAAAAAAGGCCGTGACCGCCTTATATACCAAATTATCACTTGTTGGCCCGAGTTCAGCTCCGATCACCTTTAGTGAGATCTTTTCATCATTGAGGACTAACTGGATTTCATCATAAAAGTTCACTGCTGTGAACAAAGTTTCTATTTGGTGATATCCTGAATCCTCTTTAGCCAAAACTCTCAGGAAAGAATTTACTTTGGCTGGGGCTTTAATCTGCATCACGAATCTCTCATAGAACATCATTAGGATCGGAGCTTCTCTGACCAATTTGTTTCATTGACAAGCCCATCTTCCAGGCATAATACATCCCTATGAAAGTGATAGGGAAAAATCCCCCCAAATGATATCCGAAAGCAAATGCAAGAGTCGTTGACTCTGTCACTTTAAAGACTCCGTTCAGCGCTATCATAGCCCCCAACTGAAAAGTTCCGAAGAAGCCAGGGCCAGCCGGAATTGCTACCGCTAGACCTACCACCCCCATGGTGAAAATGGCCGTTATAAATCCCTCTTCTATACCAAAGGCCCTGAAGCCAAACCAAAATGACCAGGCGTGCCAAAGCCAAAATCCATAGCTCCAAAGTAACGCACGACTAAAAAGTTTCAGATCTCGCAATAAACTCAGGGCTTCAAGAAAAGATTCTAATGCTCCCACTATCCGAAGCCCTAAATCATTTCTTTTTTTTAAGAATACTTTGCGTGCCAGTTCTAAGAAAAACCGAGGGAATATTGCGAATAAAATCAGTACTACAAAAAAACCCGCAATCAACCGAAGGGTAGAAAGCATTAAAGAACCACCTGTTCCAGACCAGATTTCTTCAGTCCCTGGGAAGGAGGGCATCATCGTTACCAAAAACAGCATCGAAAATACTGTTACTGAATCTAGAAACCTTTCTACGACTAAACTTCCTATTACTCCTGATGTAGAGATTGATTCCATTTTGCTTAGTGACACTGGTCGAACAATTTCACCAATTCGGAATGGAAAAAGATTGTTTGCGGCGAAGCCCATACTGACGGAAGCAAATCTAGATCGAAGACTCGTCTCCAACGCCATGGGCTCCAGTAGCACCTTCCATCGTAGCGCCCTAATTAAATATCCAAGTGTGCCAACCAAGACACAGAGAAACAAGTACCAGAAATTAGCATTAGCAATCTTTTCTATAACATCTTGATAGTTTTCCCCCCTAAGTACCCACCACACCAGAAAAACACTGACAAATATTCCAAATGCACCCAACAATGACTTTCTCATATCTACAGATATCTATCGCAACTTGGAGAAATCAACATTTTCATTTCTTTCACAGCCCGATCTAAACCCACCAGAATAGCTCTAGAAATGATGGAATGCCCTATATTGAGCTCTTCTAGAAACGGTATCATCGCAACAGGGCTAACATTTTCATAGGTTAGGCCATGGCCTGCGTGTACCCCCATCTCCTTTTCAGAAGCTAGCTTGGCAGCATCTGTCAATCTGGCCAATTGCCGTTCCACTATTTCCAGACTATTCGCGTTCGCATATTCGCCTGTATGTAGCTCTACGGCATCTGCGCCTAGGTCACTGGATATAGAAACTGCTACTTCATCAGGATCAATAAAAAGAGCCGTCCTGATTCCGCTACTAGAAAGCCTGCCTATGGCTCTTCCAATATTGCTTCTAACAACTTTATCCCCTAAGGCCAATCCACCTTCTGTTGTAAGCTCTTGTCTTTTCTCTGGAACTAGAGTCACCTGCATTGGTTGAATCTCACAGGCGATATCCAATACCTTCTTTTCCGAGGCAATCTCCAAATTCACCCCAGTCCTGACCGTTTCCATCAAAATGCGAACATCCCTCTCATTAACGTGGCGTCTATCCTCACGTAAATGCACAGTGATTCCATTTGCCCCTGCAAGCTCCACTAAAACCGCAGCTCTAACTGGATCAGGTTCGTCCGTTCCTCTCGCCTGACGTACTGTTGCCACATGATCGACATTGACATAAAACCTCATTTGCACACCTCCGACCCTTCAGCCATTGTTTCCCATTCTCCACAACACTTCATCCTAAGCCGTGCTCCTTTATCAATACTATGTCCTCTGATTTCAGCAAACGACCTGCTAATTTCTCTGGAATTCGTACTTCTATTGAGGTGTATTGTCCCTCATATTCTTGATTTAGAATCTCACCAGATTCATATAACATAGCCAGACGTTCTCCATCACTAACTCTCAATCGTAATGAAAGATGCCTGAAAGACTCCTGTAACTGAGACCTCATTGCAGTTTTCAATATCTCCAATGAATCTTCTCTGCGAGCTGAAACAAAAACGGCTGGCTGGACCTCTTCTCTTCTGACTTGATATTTTAGATCTATTAGTTCTTGATTTTCAATACAGTCAATTTTGTTAAACACTAGAATTTGTTGAATCTCTCCAAGGCGTAGCGTTTCGAGAACATCGTCTACAACTGCTCGTTGACTGGCCCAATCGACCTGAGACGCATCGATAACGTGTATCAGCAAGTCTGCCTCCCTGATACCCTCTAATGTAGATCGAAATGAAGCCACTAAATGATGTGGCAGTTTCCTTATAAAACCTACCGTATCTGTAATCATCCCTGCAAAACCATCACCTAATTCTACTTTTCTGATTTTAGAGTCTAACGTAGAAAATAAACGGTTTTCAACCAATACATCCCTTTGGGAAAGAGCTCTCAGCAAAGAAGACTTCCCTGCATTTGTATACCCGACAAGAGCAGCTTGGAATTCTCCTTTTCTGGATTTCCTGCGATTCGATCTTGCTATATTTAGAGCTTCAAGTCTTTTTCTAAGAGTGGTTATCCTACGTCCAATCAACCTTCTGTCTGTCTCTATCTGGGTTTCACCTGGACCACGTAGGCCTATCCCACCTCTTATCCGAGAGAGGTGGGTCCACATTCTTCTTAACCGGGGCATCAGATATTGCAACTGAGCCAACTCGACTTGCATCTTAGCTTCCCTACTCCTGGCCCTCTTCGCAAAAATATCCAAAATCAATTCGGATCGATCCATTACTCTTACCCCAAGGTAATCCTCTATTGACTTTCCTTGCAGTGGTGTCAGCTCATCATCAAAAATAACTAGTTCCGCTGCCGTAGCTGTCACCTTTAAAGCCAATTCCGCAATTTTACCTTTTCCAATCAAAAATCGCGGATTGCGCTTAATAATTCTTTGAAACACCGTACCAACGACTTCTCCTCCTGCAGCATTAACCAGCCGAGAGAGCTCCAGTAGATGATCTTCCATCTCCTGAATACCGATGGTTTTGTTTGGTGCCCCTACAATAAGAGTCCTGTCCGAAGCTTCTGTGCTCACAACCGCCGCCAGAGCGCTTCAGTCGGCAACATTTTTTCCTTCAGACCTCTCCAATTCTACTGCGATATCAATCAATATCTCATAACTGTTAAGGCCTGGGTCATTTAGCACCTTCTTTAATAATTCCATAAGAATCCCACCAAGCCGTCGCCCAGGGCTTATTCCTGCTTCTTGTAGATTAGTTCCATTTACTGCCAGATCGGATAATGTCAGAGGTGGCTTTTCCTTCAGTATACTCCGAATGAAACGGATTCGGCTTGAGACATCCCGCCAGTTTTTAGGATCAGGCCTTCTATCAACCCTGGTTTCAGCAATCCACATGCGACAAAGATCATTAAATTGAGCCAGGCCAACTTGATTCAGCCAGATCCTACATTGTTTTGGATCCTCTGTCGGAGTTTCTAGCAACCTTGCCCAGACTAATCTAGCCGTTCGCTTGGTGTCAGAATTTGAAAACCTTAATCTGTGCATCAAATCTTCCACTGAGGATCTAACCACTTCGGGTTTGACATCTTGACCTGAACCAATTGCTGAGAACAATAAAGCTAAACGTAATAAAGGACGACTGGGAGACACTTTGTCGCAGGCACGTGCGCACTCGGAGAAACCAATAGTCTCAGAATCAAGTTTGCCTGCACTAGAGCAGAATTCTGGAAACAACTTGGCAATTACCCCAGAAATTGCATAATAATTTAGAGCGACAGATGGTGTTTTAGCTTTGCCCAAAACCTTCATCATCTCTTCTTGTATCCGCTCTGAAGAGAGATGATGAAGTTCTGGAACAGTCGTTAAGAGAGCATCCCAAGTATCCCGTTCTATTTCTAGGTCAAACTGTCCCGCAAAGCGAAGTGCCCGCAAAACGCGCAGTAGATCCTCGGCAAACCTTTCTTTAGCGGAACCTACAGTCTTAAGTTTACGTTGTTCAAGATGTTTGCGACCATCGAATAGATCCAACATTCTTCCAGTATGTGGACTCCACGCCAAAGCATTCAAAGTAAAATCTCTTCTAGCCAAATCCTCTTCAATGCTTTCAGCAAAGGCCACCACTGCCCGTCGACCAAAGTGTTCTATGTCTTTGCGAAATGTAGTAACCTCATAAAGAACACCATCGCTAGCTATCACACCTACAGTTCCGTGCTCAATCCCAATAGGAACTGTTCGGGGGAAAATATCACATATCTGCTGTGGACGAGCCAGTGTGGCCAAATCCCAATCTTCGACAGGTTCGCCGAGCATGGCATCACGGATAGCCCCACCTACCACCCATGTATCAAAACCCGAATCTTTAAGTTTCTGAAAGATCCAAAGCACTGCTCCCGGAACACTACTCTCTAGAATCTGTTCCTGCCTTCAAAATATCAAAGATTATGTAAAGAGCTGATTCCATGTCCACATCGTCTTCCTTCATGGCAAACTCGCATGCATAGGTCACAAGAGCGTCAACGGCTAACAAGCGGAAAGCCTCCTCCTTGGCTTGACCTCTCGATCCAGTCATTCTTTCCAAATTCCTAATCGAAATTTCCGCTAAAGACTGAGAACTTACTGGTCCACTGCCTTGCTTGCCAGCAAGCAGTACTAGACGCTCCCACAGAGGATCTGGTACTCCTAAAGGACGCGTACTTAGAGAGAAGCTCTTCAAAATCTACTCCTTCTCTTTGACCGGAGACATCGAAAACTTAATATTCATCTCCCCCATAGATGATTCAAGCACCTGTTGTCCATAGCCAAGACCGAATTCCATCTCGCTGGGCCCTTTGACCCCTGCCTGAGCCATATGCACCCTTCCACCTCCACGTCCACCCACCTTTTCTGCTATCCTTGAAACTAGTTCATTAGCTTTAATACCCATGTCAACCACATCTTTTGTAACGAAAATGAACAAAGCGTACTTAGTCCCTGGGAATTCAGCACCTACAGTAGCTACCCCAGACACACCCGAAGCCAGGAATGCATCGCCCCATTCTCTAACACTCGTATTGTCTGCAGCTTTGACGGTAACCGCCTTATAGCAGAACTCCCTATCCTCAACTCTGTATTCTTGAGATTTTACAATAGATTCTCCTGGTGTTTCACCACCTGTCATGTGACTACTTAAGAGCGCTTCCAAATCCTTTTTATCTTGAAGAACTTTTCTGATGCGTGATGTTACATTATCCGGCGAGACACCCAAAGATATAGCCACATCTTTCAGTCGTTGCCCGTAGCTTTCTAGGTATTCCATGGCCCCTGGCCCTGTACAAGCCTCTATACGCCTAACTCCTGCTGCCACACCTGTTTCACCTATGATCTTGAACAAACCAATCTCCCCGGTGTTCTTAACGTGTGTACCACCACAAAGTTCTATACTGGCCCCTTCAATTTCGACCACACGCACCACATCTGAATACTTCTCTCCAAACAAAGCCATCGCCCCCGCTTCCACAGCTTCGCTATACATTCGATGTTCTATCTTCAGTCCGAGGTTATTCCAAATTGCTTGATTGACTGTTCCCTCAACTTCGGCAAGCTCTCGGTCAGTCATCGGACCATTGTGTGTGAAATCAAATCGCAATCTATCGGGTGCTACCAGAGAGCC
>CAWWAX010000021.1:0-21637 GCA_963935005.1 uncultured bacterium
CATGTGTTTTCTGGGAAACCCCTTCCGCAAATAAAGGAAATGTGTCTTTCAGGTCGCCCAGAATGAAAATGTCTGGCTCTATAGTCCGACCTGGCATACTTGGATTAATATCGAAAGATACAACCTTCGCATTAGGAGCAAATTCATCCACCTTACCAATGACCCGATCATCGAACCTGCAGCCCAAGCCAATAAGCAAGTCTGCGTTCTGTATTCCCATGTTGGCCCGCTCTGTTCCGTGCATACCTGGAAGACCTAAACAAAGGCTATGCTCTGCCTGAAACCCATCTAGACCAAGTAGTGTAGCTGTTACAGGAAGGTCCGCTCTCTCGGAAAGTTCTCTTATTTGCTCTGTAATACCCGCTTCCACAGCTCCTCTGCCAATCATGAGCAATGGTCGCTCTGACTTCTCAAGTAATGCTATCACTTCTTGGAAAACATCCGAATCGATTTGTCGATCTTTTGAGTCCGTTATTAGATCAGAAGTCTCTCGATTCCTTAATGAAATTCCAGGCAGGTGAGTCATTAACTCTGGAGTTACAGTCATTGCTTGAATATTCTTGGGAAAATCTATTAACACGGGACCGGGTCTTCCTTCGATAGCCAAGGAAAAAGCTTCAGAAAGCATTTCAGGAATGTCCGACATTTGATTTATTTGAAATCCGTGCTTGGTCACAGGCATAGTAACCCCAACGATATCTGTCTCTTGAAAGGCATCCGTACCTAGTACTGGAAGTGGCACTTGCCCAGTAATAGCGACTACAGGCACACCATCCATCATGGATGTAGCCAAGCCAGTCACAAGATTTGTAGCTCCTGGACCACTTGTAGCTATACAAACTCCCACTTTTCCAGTTGCTCTGGAATAACCGTCCGCAGCATGTGCCGCTGCCTGTTCGTGGCGCATAAGAATATGTCGTAGTGCAGGTTTTCTATGTAAGGCATCATAAAATGGAAGAATCGCACCTCCAGGATGACCAAAAAGAACTTCCACACCATGTGCCAGAAGCAAATCACAAAGAAGATCAGCTCCTGTAGGTATCCGTACCATAATCCTTGCCTATCCGTTGCTGTTAAATATACGACTTCGATATCCCTATTCTATCTTTTCAACACCATCAAACCAGTCACGCTTAGTTTCCAAAATCCCATAGGTCCTAAAACTCAAGCGGGTCCTCCCGATTTCTCCGGAGGACCCGCTGCGTTTCTTTTGCTTTCCTTAGCAAGGGAAGCCTTAGGCAACTCCCCACAAGGTGCACGCAGGCCCTTTCTCGGCGAGACTCGCCACTCGAGTCGCGCCGAGCATAATCACGCTAATCAACGGGATTGCTCTGCTCTTACCCACCTGATGTATACTCCCAATCTCAATACATTTATCTTTTCGGACATGAAATCTGGCATCTTCGGGATTGGCAAGTCAAGAGGACAACTACAGTTCTCCTATGAAGAGACTTTTTTTTTCTAGAATTCTGACTCTAGCAAGTATGGTAAACTCTCTTAACTTTACCTTCAGAACCTGAAAAACTTTACTATTCAGATATCTCTCGTATCATGGAGAAAATGATATGCTACAAAGCATTCGCACGTTTAGAATCATTTATTGCATACCTGCCTTGTTATTTATATTTCTTCCCTCAGCTATAGAGGCCCAAAGACGATTTACTCCTGAGGATGCTTTAAATGTAAGGTTGCCCACGATTCAAGATATGTCCAAAGATGGACGCAGAGTGGCTGTGACAGTGCAAACCCAGGGTGATCGACTCAATGTTAACCACGGTCGCTATGGAGATCCAACCTACGTCTCCCCGAGTAAATCTGAGATATTAATTATAGATACCGAAAGTGGAACCCAGTATCAGCTTTTCGAGGGCGACTCTGCCCCAGTAAGAAACTTACGATGGTCCCCGGACGGATCGAAGTTAGCATTCTTGAGATACACAAATAGTACTTTCAAACTAATGATCCACAATGTACCAACCGGACAGACTGAGGAAATCAAGCTGGACTCTCAACTTACATTGGCTTCTAATTCACCATTAGAATGGAGCCCAGATGGGAAAAACATAGCTATTGGACTCAGATCTCCAGGCTGGGAGATCGTGGCCCTCCAAGCCTATTTAGATCTCTCCGAAGGCCCCATCGTAGTCCAGGACTCGGACAACGATTTTTTGGCCTGGGATGCTGTGAGAAAATCTACTGACCAAATTATACTGAGCTTAGTAAACTTGGCGGATGGCTCAGTGCAGCAGGTCTTACCAGAACAACCGGTTGTTTCCCCTAAATTCTCCCAAGATGGGCAGTCCCTAGTTTACACGACAGCGACTCGTCTTAGAACTTCCTACCTTAGGTCTCAAGGAACAGAATACGAAATCTTCGAATTAGATCTCTCAAGTCTGGAAAATCAATCCGTTCATTCCCTCGGTGAAACTCGGATCAATCCCATATGGAATCACCCGATAGATGCGTTTGCATATTCAAGTGACGGAGATATTTTTCTTCGTTCCCTTATCGCAGATACCCTGATAAATCTAACTCCTCCTACCACATCCAATTCTGAGGAATACGAATTTGAAATTATCCGTTGGAATGCCCTGAATACTGATTTGCTACTCAGCTCTCAGGCGGGTTACCACATCCTCGATATTCAATCTGGGGATATAGATCTGATCTATGGATTTGAGGACGAAGAAGATGAGAGACCAGATTTGGGAATCGAGTCTTGGACAGACGACAACAAGTACCTATACATCAGTTATTCTGCCCCTGACCGATGGGAACGTGGATTGCTCCGCTACAACGTTGAAACCCAATCTTCAGAGGATTTGATATTAGATCAAAATCTCTACAGAAACTGGAATATTTCAGAAGATGCATCGACAATAGTTTATAGCCAAACAAACGGCGATGTGCCTCCTGAAGTGTGGGTTTCGGATAATTCATTCGACAAGCCCAGGCAGCTTACCGAACTCAACCCATGGATCAAAGATATCAAGCTGACTAAAAGCGAACTCATCTCTTATCTAAATGTAGATGGCAAAAAACTGTATGGAATACTGTACTACCCCATCGATTACGATCCCCAGAAAACTTATCCCCTAGTGGCCGAAATTTATGAAACATTTTTTGATAATGGTTTTAATGCGAATATGAACCTCCTAGCCAACCAAGGCTGGTTCGGGTTCCGACCATCCGTAGATCTTGAAATAGGATTTCCTGGTGAAGCTTGGGTTAAAGGAGTGACAACAGCCATCAATACAGTGATCGATCGTGGTTTGGTTGATGAACACAAGTTGGGTGTTCACGGCACAAGCTATGGTGGATATGCAACCAACCTGCTCATAACACAAACCAACCGTTTTGCTGCAGCAATCAATATCTCTGGAAAAGTAAACATCATAAGCTTCTTGGGAGACAGTGAGAAAATCACTACCCGAAATTACCAAGCTGCAGAAGAGGGCCAAGATCGAATTGGAGCGACTCTGTGGGAACAACCCCAAAAATACATTGCACATTCAGCAATTATGTTCGCAGACAGAATAGATACCCCTTTGTTGATGTTGTCGGGAGAAGACGACTGGAATGTGCCGGAAACTAACCAGAGAGAAATGTATTATGCACTCAGACGATTAGGGAAGAAAGTTACCTGGGTAAACTATATGCGAGCTGGACATGGTGCTGGACGGGCTGGTACAAAAGAGGACTTTCTCGACCATTGGAATCGTATTTTCGAATGGTATGCTACCTATTTTTCGGAAGAAGAAAAATAATGCTTCCCAGTTAGTTCCCGTATGAATTGATATAGCGATCCCAAACCATTGAATTTACTGAGTCGACCTCATTTGAAGCGTCCACGGATTCCCGGCTACAATCCTTGGACGCAGCCTTCCTTCTACACGGAAGGACCCCTCCATCTAGTCAGGGTTAATACACTCTGAGTCGACTTTGTTCACGAAGGAACTGTTTCAAGTAATATGTGCCTCCAGCTCCAGTACCCCCTGAAGAGCTACCTTTCCATCCTCCAAAAGGATTAACCCCTGGCCAGGCGCCTGCAGTTGCCCCGGCCCGCCTATTGGCATAAACAGTTCCAGCTTGAATACTGTTGAAGAAAAAATCTACTTCATTTTCTTCTTCCGAAAAAATACCTGCCGTTAAGCCATATTCCGTAGCATTGGCAAGATTTATTGCTTGAGTTAAATCATTGACTTCCGCTATGGCTGTAATTGGAACAAATAGCTCCTTTCGAAATAACTCGTGATCTAATGGCAGACCATCTATCACCGTCGGTTCAACGTAGTAACCGTGATCGAAAAGACCTCCACTGAGACGAGCCCCGCCAGTCAAAATTCTACCACCATCGGCAACTGCCCTTTCTATTGCTCTCGTATATCTCTGAAATGCAGCCTCATTAATGACCGGGCCCAACCAGACATCCCTATCCAATGGATTCCCCTGCACGACTCCCGCGGATTTCTCTAAAAGTAAATCGATGAAATTTTTGTTGACATTTTTTTGGACGTATACTCGTGAGCAAGCAGAACATTTTTGTCCTTGCAGACCAAAAGCTGAATTTTTCACTCCTTCAGCAGCCTTATCCAGGTCAGCGGATTCCATTACCAAGGCAGGGTTCTTACCTCCCATCTCCGCAATGAATGGTCTGGGCAGGGTTGCCAGTGATGACTCCCGCATAAGCTCCATGCCTATCTCATGAGATCCAGTAAATACCACACCATCAATGCCCGCTCCTAATACCAAACCTTTAGAAACAACTTCATTGCTCCCGGTAACAAAATTGAAGACCCCATCTGGCAAACTAGTTCCAGCGATCACCTGAGCCAGGCGAGCAACAGCGAAGGGAGTGATCGGAGAAGGCTTAACAACCACTGTATTTCCTGTAACAAGAGCAGCTCCCACTGGACCAGCTGTAAGTGCCATAGGAAAATTAAAAGGGGAGATAATCGACCATACCCCATAGGGTCTAAGAACACTCAAACTGCTCTGCTCTTTCGAGGCATCCCCGAAAGACGTTACGAATCCTTCATGTTCCTCCATTCGATCACAATAGTAATCAATAAAATCGGAACATTCTTCAACTTCCCCTACAGACTCCATTCGATTCTTTCCGACTTCATAGCCCAGAATTATCGACAGCTCCCACCTCACAGTTCGGATTGCCTCGGAGACTTCTCTCAAGCAGGCCACACGTTCCTCCCAATGAAGTCCGCTCCATTGGGGTAAAGCGCCACGAGCTGCAGCAACAGCCTGACGAACATGCTCTTCAGTCCCAGCTTGAAAGGTTCCTAAGAGTATTCTATCATCAACAGGACTGTAATCTTTGAACTTCTCATCTGCCAGAACTTGATTCCCTCCAATGATCATTCCGTACTCTGCACCGAAACTTTGGACCACTGGTTCCATTTCTGCTTCCAAAGCATTGTGTACTGCTTCCATACCTTCTCCACCTAGGGTGGCATAGGTAATCTTTGTCACTGGATTCTCTGTCATTTTTTTCTCCTGACGATGCTTAATATCACTTGGCTAACTGAAATCAGCTACAAATTTTCGATCGATATGATCCTTGAGTTTCATCACCCATCTTCCTTCGATTGAGCAACCCCACTTCCCTCCTACTGCTCTACCATTTCCAAGGTTCAGCAGCGTTAGAAAATCACCCTGTGGATGATAGCTTTTAAGAGAACTGCCCTCTAACCATCTGTACAAATTATAGGTCAAGTATGGACCCTGGCGCACAGCATACACTCCAGCTTTGGGGGTTAACGGCGCCTCACTCAAAGTTGCACAATCCCCGACCCCAAAAAGATTATCGTATTCTTCAAACTGCAAGGTTGGACGCGTCAAGACAAATCCTCTTGCATCTGTTAGGAACCCAGACTCTTTAAAAATCTCCTGACTCCAAGGTCCTGTCACCCAGATCAATAAGTCGAAATCCAAACTTTGTCCATTTTTCAAGATAATGGAATCGCTCAGGACTTCACGAACCTCTGAATTAAGGCTGACTTCTATGCCTCTTCGATCGAGATGAGACAAAATACGTCTACGAATTGACTTAGAATAATCCAACAACAATTCTTCACTTTTTTCGATCATAGTCACATCTGCTGGAAAATCGAAAGATCCAAGACGTTTCTCCAGAGTGAAACTCAATTCTACTCCACCTGCACCACCACCCACTACAAGGATACGAATCGATTTCTGAATGTTACCAAGCGAAACTTTCTTGATCACCTCCTCAATGTGGTGACAGAGTTGTCCGATAGGACGAGTCGGCACCGCATACTCCTTCACTCCAACTACATCCAATCCAGCCACAGTCGATCCTATATCGAACGACGCAACATCGTAGAAAATCTCTTCACCGTTTTCCAATAGGATTTTCTGACTCTCTGGGTCTACCCGGACAACTCGACCAATAACCATCCTGGCATTAGCTCTCTGAGCTAATTGATAGACATCAATTACTAATTCATCTTTGCTGTACTGCCCTGCAACAAAACCAGGAACCATCCCCGAATACACAGCCGACGGAACATCGACTACTACCGAAACCTTGGTATTCGCTGGTGGTTTTCGAGCAAAGCCTCTCAGGGTTTGTATGTGAGTGTGTCCACCACCTACCAAGACTACTTCTCGCAAAACAGACAACCTAATCGTGCTTTTTTCTGGACTGAATCAAATCACTATATTTCATAGATAGACAGTACTATCCTCATAGAGATCGGCCAAGGCCACCATGCTCTCTTACAAATTCCAAGCCTTACACGTTTTTGCACCTGAGATTTATACTGGCAAATATTTTTCTAACCCCATATCATTCAAAATTATTTGAACCTTTATGGCTATTCAAACTACTCGGAGTTCCATGTCTATGTTCAATTCTCTATTCAATAGATCGGATGAATCCAAACGTGCCAAGATAGAAAAAATTTACCAGGCTCAGAGGAATGGTTTCCCTGGAATCCAAGAGATAACCCCTGAGAAACTCAAAGAAATCAGATCCACAGAAAACGTTACGATCGTAGATACACGAACTCCTGAAGAACAGGAAGTGTCTATGCTTCCTGAGGCTATCACTGTCGAACAATTCCAAGCCCATCCAGAACAGTTTAGAGGAACCAAAGTAGTCGCATACTGCACAATCGGAGTGCGGAGTGGAATGTTCGTCAAAAGTCTTGGGCAGGGAGAATGGGATGCCTACAACCTAATGGGTGCAATTCTGGGATGGACTCATGTAGATGGCGAGCTGACATCTTCAGAAGGTCCAACCATGAATGTACATATCCACGGCCCTGGCATGAATCTTGTAGCTGAGGGATACAAGCCTGTTTGGTAAAAAATTCCAGATGCTTGAGATCTGGTCGGAAAATAGTTTAATTTTTTGTTGTGAAAAAAACCTTTTTCTCTGGCAAAGCGATGTTAGTTTAATGGAACTGTCTGCGAGGATTTGAATGAATAAGAATGTGACCACTGCCCTGCCCGTACGTGCTTCTTTCGGCGAAACTATGCGCCCCGGCAGATGGTGGATACAGCCAGTAGCTGTTTTCCTGGGTTTAAGTTTTTTCATCGGCTACGGAACATGGGCTGCTTTTCAAGGGGAGCACTACCATTTCGGAAACTACCTCTCCCCTTTTTATTCGCCTGAATTATTTGGTGAAAGCCATCACGCCGTATTCGGACCAAAACCTAGTTGGTGGCTGAGTTGGCTACCCTGGTCTCCAGCCTTTCTAATACTCTGGGCTCCTGGAGGATTTCGTTTTACATGTTACTACTACCGCGGAGCCTACTATAAGGCCTTCTGGGCTGACCCTCTCTCTTGTGCAGTCGGAGAACCCCGGAAATCATACTGGGGTGAAAATTCATTCCCTCTCATCTTCCAAAATGTCCATCGATATTTCATGTATCTGGCACTGCTGTTTGTAGTATTTTTATCATACGATGTCTGGAGAGCTACCTTTTTTGAAGACACCGTTACAGGTCTCGACAGCCGTGGGATCGGAGTAGGAACTATAGTCCTGGCTATCAATGTCATACTCTTAGGTGGCTATACACTTGGATGTCACTCTTTGAGGCATTTGGTCGGAGGGAAATTAAATATTCTCTTCGACAAACCTGTGCGACGAACCGCGCATGATTGTGTCACTTGTTTAAACCGCAAACATATGCTCTTCGCTTGGATGAGCCTGTTTTGGGTTGGATTTTCCGACGTTTATGTGCGCCTGTGTTCAATGGGAGTCTGGACTGATTGGAGAATCTTTTGATGGAAAATTATTCGAAGCATGAACATGATGTCCTAATCATTGGAGCTGGTGGAGCTGGACTTCGGGCTGCTATAGAGGCATCTGCCGCTGGAGCATCAGTTGGCCTAGTAACAAAGTCTCTACTTGGAAAAGCTCACACAGTCATGGCAGAAGGAGGAATGGCCGCCGCACTCTCAAATGTTGATGAAAGAGATGGATGGCAGGTCCACTTTGCAGATACAATGAGGGGTGGACAATATTTGAATAACTGGAGAATGGCGGAAATCCATGCACAGGAAGCACCTGAACGGGTCCGGGAACTTGAAGCTTGGGGAGCCGTCTTCGATAGAACCAAAGAAGGCAAAATTCTTCAGAGAAATTTCGGTGGTCATGCCTATCCTAGACTTGCACATGTCGGAGACCGCACTGGTCTAGAAATGCTAAGAACCCTCCAAGACCATGGAGTCCACCAGGGCCTAGATGACTATCAAGAATGTACGATAACCAGACTCTTCAAAGATGGAGACAGGGTTACTGGAGCATTTGGTTACGACAGAGAAAGCGGAAACTTTAGAATTTTCCGGGCTGGAGCAGTGATCATCGCAACTGGAGGAATCGGAAGAGCTTTCAAAGTCACATCAAATAGCTGGGAAGGAACTGGAGACGGGCACTCCTTGGGATATGAAGCTGGGGCAGAATTGATCGACATGGAGTTCATTCAATTCCATCCAACTGGAATGGTTTGGCCGCCTAGCGTAAGAGGTCTCCTGGTCACTGAAGGAGTCCGAGGAGAAGGAGGAGCGCTTAAAAATTCCGAAGGCAAAAGATTCATGTACGACGACATTCCACCTCTATACGAAAATCAGACAGCAGACACTCCAGAAGAGGGGTGGCGCTACGTCACTGGAGACAGAGAAGCTCGAAGACCTGCCGAACTCCTGACTCGTGATCACGTTGCTCGATCTATCGTCAGGGAAGTCAAAGAAGGACGTGGGAGCCCTCACGGAGGGGTCTTCTTAGATATCGCTTGGATCAAAGAGAAAATCCCTAACGCAGAAGAGCATATCAAGCGTAAGCTTCCAGCTATGTATCACCAGTTTATGGAGCTAGCTGGAATTGATATAACTAAAGAGCCCATGGAAGTAGGTCCCACCACCCATTATGTCATGGGGGGTATTAGAGTTGACCCTGAATCTCAAATGTCCACTGTACCAGGTCTATTTGCAGCTGGCGAAGCTGGCGCTGGACTTCACGGAGCCAACAGACTGGGGGGTAATTCCCTCTCAGACCTTTTAGTATTTGGGAAGAGGGCTGGTGAATACGCCGCTAGTTTTGTCAACAAAAAAGGCCTCGGTGACATAGACCCTGAAGAAATCCATAGAGCTGAGCAGGAAGCATTGGATCCACTCAAACGACAGCACCAATCCACCGCTTTAAACCCCTACCAAGTACAGTTTGAGCTGCAAGATTTACTGCAAGACAAAGTCGGAATCATTCGGCGAGAAGACACACTGGTGGAGGCCAATAAAGAAATTGATGGACTAGCCGAAAAAGCTGAAATGGTAGCTGTCAGTGGCGACCGAAAATTCAATCCGGGATGGCATACTGCGCTGGATCTTAAACATCTCCTTACCGTAGCTAAAGCATGCGCCTGTTCTGCCCTCGCTAGAAAAGAGAGTCGAGGAGCCCACTCTCGAATTGATTTCCCAAACAAGGAAACAGGTCACTGGGCTAAACACACTATCGGACTTCGTAAAGGTGAAGACGGAGAAATGGAAGTTGTAGAGACTCCCATTTTAGAAATTCCAGAAAAACTGCAAAAGATCATCGAGGAGCAAGGCTAATGACAACTGCTACATTCAATATCTGGCGTGGAGATTCCGCTAGCGGGGAGTTCAAAGAATACAAAACTGAACTTTCTGAAGGAATGGTGGTCTTGGATGCTATACATCAGGTACAGGCTGAACAAGCACAAGATCTCGCGATTCGTTGGAATTGTAAGGCAGGTAAATGCGGTTCGTGTTCCGCGGAAGTAAATGGAATGCCGAAACTGATGTGCATGACCCGGATGAGTGACCTGCCCACGGATGCACCCATTACTGTACAACCTCTGAAAGCTTTCCCGCTCATCAAAGACTTAGTAACAGATGTTTCCTGGAATTACGAAGTCAAAAAGAAAATCGCACCATTTAAGCCACGTCAACCTGATTTCGAAGACGGATCTTGGGAAATGCATCAGTCAGACGTTGATAGGGTCCAAGAGTTCCGAAAATGTATTGAATGCTACCTGTGTCAGGATGTCTGTCATGTGTTGAGAGACCACCACATGCACGACGAATTCATCGGACCAAGATTCCTTGTTTATAGTGCCGCACTGGAGATGCATCCCCTTGATACAGAGGACCGCAAAGAAGACCTTAGAGAGACTCAAGGAGTTGGTCTCTGTAACATCACTAAATGTTGCACTAAAGTCTGTCCTGAAGGGATTACAATAACAGACAACGCTATAATTCCACTGAAGGAGCGCGTTGTAGACGATGCTTACGATCCACTTGCCAAATTAGTGCAGTTAGTTACTAAAAAGAAAAGTTGAGTTAGATTAGTAAGACTGCAATCCAAAGGGAATTCTCAATAGGTAACAGGCGGTCCGAAAATATGACGACAAAGACCTGCTCATGAGGCATCCTACCAAAGCACGAGCTTCCGCTGGTGCAACAATTGGAAACGTGATTTGCGGATTTGATATCCTTGGACTGGCTTTGGACAATTCAGACAACAGCCTCGGAGACATAGTAGAGGTCACTCGCCGACAAGACCCTGGTATCACAATTAAGTGTGTACACAGTAATGACTCAGGAATACCCACAGACCCTAAAAAAAATGTAGCTGGAGTAGCAGCCATGGCCGTATTGGAACAGGCCAATGCAACTACTACTGGCTTGGAAATAGAGATCTGGAAGGGTCTACCTCTATCTGGAGGAATGGGAGGAAGTTCAGCAAGTTCAGTAGCAGCGGCCCTCGCAACAGATTCTCTTCTGAACTCCAACCTGTCTAGGCAAGAACTGATGCTTTGTGCATTGCAGGGCGAAAAATTAGTAACTGGATCTATGCATCCAGATAACGTAGCACCGGCTCTTTATGGAGGGATAGTACTAATACGACCAGAAGATTCAACTAATCCTCTCCCACTACCAGTTCCCAAAGGGATGTCGCTGGCCTTGATACATCCGAGACTAGAATTGGATACAAAAACTATGAGAGATGTTTTACCAACGAACATTACTCTGGACCAAGCAACGGCACAGTGCGCAGATGTCTCTTCTTTTGTCCTAGGCCTCTGCGAAGAAAACTGGGATCTCCTAACGAAGGTTTTAGTAGACAGAATAGCCGAGCCAGCTCGTAAAAAGTTTATCCCTGGACTCGATAGAGTAAGATCAGCAGCCCTCGAATCAGGTGCACTAGGGGCAGGAATTTCTGGAGCTGGCCCTTCTATTTTTGCCCTTTGCAAGGACAAAACTGACGCCAGCCATGCAGGTGAACGTATGAAACGGGCTTTTCAGGAGATAGATATTATCGCTGACTTATACGTCCGTCCTATAGCTCAGGCAGGTGCTGGAGCGGAGTTATTAGAAATAAGTTGAAGTATGTGAGTACCAAGGGGCTCAGCCCTCCGACCGATCTCTTGACTGCCCTGACCGAGGGGATCGCACCTGATGGAGGATTATACTTACCAGAGGTATTACCAACCCTAGATTCCACTACCCTTAATAGAATGAAAGGACTTCCCTTTGGTGACGTTTCCCGAATCATTAGCGGACATCTTCTAGGAAGCGACCTGCCATCTTCTGATCTGGATGAACTGATTCACAAAGCTCTGGACTTCACAATCCCATTATGTGAATACCAAGAAGACATCTTCGGATTGGAGTTATTCCATGGCCCGACATTATCCTTCAAAGATGTTGGAGCAAGGTTCCTGGCTCATCTACTAGACTTATTAAGGGAAGGAGATGATCAACCACTCTACATCTTGGTAGCAACATCTGGTGATACTGGAAGTGCAGTGGCCCAAAGTTTTTTTGACAAAGAGGGAATCCAAACAATTATTCTGTTCCCCTCAGGAGGCGTTACTCCTCTGCAGAAAAGTCAATTTGCGACTCTAGGTGGCAACGTCCATGCTCTGGAAGTCTCTGGAAATTTCGATGACTGCCAGAGGTTGGTTAAATCAGCATTCCTAGACCACGAACTGAGCACACAAGTCAAACTAGGCTCTGCAAATTCTATCAATATTGGGCGTTTATTACCTCAGATTTTTTATTATTTTCATGCGTATGGGCAGTTGTCGACACAGAAAGAACCACTGTTCTCAGTTCCATCGGGAAACTTCGGAAACCTCAGTGCAGGTTTGATAGCAAAACAACTAGGTCTGCCAGTGAGAGGTTTTGTAGCTGCTACAAATATAAACGACACCGTTCCAAGGTATCTCAAAACTGGTATTGTCCAGCCTAAAGCATCCATCCCTACTATCAGCAACGCCATGGATGTCGGTGATCCCAGCAATCTTTCTCGGATAGAATACCTGTACCAAGGTGACGTGACAAAGCTCCGAAATGACATGGTGGGCAGTGTACACAGTGATACAGAAACACGAACTTGTATTAGAGAAGTACACCGATCAACTGGAACGATTTTAGACCCACATTCTGCGGTCGGTTATCTCGGAATTAAGGCAGGTGTCTCTAAATTTGGACCTGGGCCTTCTGTGTTCTTAATGACCGCTCACCCCATAAAATTCCGGGAGAGTGTCGAACAAGAAATCAATTGCACGCTGGAAATCCCAAAAACAATATCATCGGCTTTATCTGCAAAGAGCCAGGCAGTACCGATCGGCACTGATCTGTCAGAACTGCGAGAATTCTTGATCAAAAACAAGGAAAACTAAAGATCAGTGTATACCGCCGTCAGGCCTATCTCAGATATCCTTCCTAATCCCTCGGAAAAAGTACGACCTCTTTCATAGCTTCGATGTCTGAAACAAGCTCTGTTTCCCCTGCTGAAAAACCGTTCTGGTCCAAAATGTAGGCCATAATATCTAAGTAAGTACTGGTGGAAAGGCCACCCGGGTTATCCTCTGGCATATAGTACACGATCTCTTCGTAGAGATAACCCATTGAAGACCCACGCCAATCTCTCTGGAAACTTCTTCCTCTAAATTCACTCGAAGAATGACACGATAAGCATGTTTCTCGAAAAGAATCTTCACCTCTGTCAGCCTGAGCTAGAGTAAACAAAGAAGCTGGTTCAATGGTCTCTGGATCCAAAATCTCTTCAGTCACCACAGGAGAAGAATCATCCACTGGAATTCCACTAGCCGCGGGTGAATTTTCCAGTGGTGTCACCTCGGACCCTCCAGCACACCCATGAATGATTACTGCCAAAATCAACAACGATTTCCTATTTAAGCTATCCATCAAAACCCTCTGAAATAAGTCCAAACTAGTTAGAAACAAAAACCGCCCAACAATCACTACACACTCAACCTTTGCTTGTAAACCCTAACAAATAGAACACCTGTAAATTGGCGAAAATCCTATACCTTTATCAAGACCCATATTAACTGATAACTTCTTTGCTAAGATGGAGTTGTCAATCCTTATTATCCTAGTTTTTCAAACATCCACCTTTGGTAATCCTCTTTATTTACGACATAAGACCAGTGTAAAAGCGATTGCTGAATCCGTGGACTGACCGTCTCGCTTTGGCTTATTTTGCAACCACTACTGTGGATTTTATTGTAAATAATATTTCTCCATCTTCCCCTTGGTCCACAGAAAGCCAACCATCTCTTGATCTGCCTTTTATCATCTGTATGTCTTCGACCGAGAAAATACTTACAATACCATTCAAACCATCCCCTGGGATCATCTTGATGCATCCATCCTTTCGCTTCCCATTCTTCCTGGCTCTGGCCCGCTTTTATTCCAAAATAATTAACGCCACTTACATATTTATCTGAGCGATACAAATTTTCGTCTAGATTTTCAAACCAAGTATCGGGAAAATCTCTATAATCGATCAATTTAGAAAAATAAGTTCCTCCAAAAATCCCACGAGATATCATCTCTTGGGGTGCTAGCATTGGCTTGAATTCTATTTTCATTTGCGATATACGCTCAGGATTGTTTCAAATAACTACTGTTCACTCACAGACCATGGTTCACTAATTCAAAGATAACAAGACTGCAAAAAGAAACTGAACATCTTGACTAAAAATCCGACATATAAGCAGTATAAAGCACTCAACTAGATCTAGTGTTAGATTAGAAGAAATTGAAGACCATTTTGACTAGGCGGAAATTGTGAGACAATTGACCATTTTATGGATCAGCGTGATTGTGGGTGTACATATACCCGCAACTCTGACTGGACAAGGCTACGGACAATCTGTAGCGGTGAGTGATGATGAAATTTTCGTCGGAGAATCTCTCAATGAAACATCGCCTGGGTACGTTTTCATTTACCGTAAAGACCATAATAATACCTGGTCAGAAGTCCAGCGTTTAGAAGCCTCTAACTCCAACGTTGGAGATCACTTCGGACGAGCTCTCACCTTTACTGGAGAGCATCTACTGATTGGTGCGACCACTCTAGAAACAATTTATATATTTGCGAAAAATGAAGATGGCCTGTGGAGCGAGCGACAAACTCTTCAAGTGAGCGATTCTCGGGAAGGAGACTTTGTTGGACGAGTCAGTGCCTCGGATCCGAATCATGTTCTGATAAGTTCGCTAGCAAATTCCGAAGCTCGTGGAGCTGTATACGTATTTGAGAGAGATGAAAACACTGATCTTTGGAGGGAATCCGCGAAATTGATGGGTAGCGATACCGAACCAGATGATTTATTTGGGATGTCCCTTGCCATCGATGATGGAGTTGCACTGATCGGGGCACCGAGACAAAACAATATTACTGGATCCGTATACACCTTCACTCTCGACCGAACTACGGGTGATTGGATAGAAACAAACAAGCTAACTGGAGAAGGAACCGCCCCCAATAGTGGATTTGGAGTAGCGGTTGCACTAGATGGTAGAAAAGCAATCGTTGGAGCTGCCACGCACGACCAAGGTATGGGAATCGCATATACTTTTGACTACGATGAAGAGTCAGGAGGCTGGAACCCAGCATCCACTCTCAAAGCTTTCGATGAAGGAAACCCTGGGACTCAATTCGGAACAACTATTCAGATCAACGAAGGTCAAGTATGGCTTTCTGCACCCGGAGCTTCTGAATTTCAAGGACGTGTGTATAGTCTTTCACAAGATCAGTCGTCAGGTGATTGGATAGAAGCAAGAAAACTAATTTCCCAGAAATTAGTTTCGGGTGATCAATTCGGAACAGCACTCGCTGTAAAGGGAAACCTGGGTGTGGTTGGTATTGGCGGAGCCGACTATGGACTAGGGACCGTCGCAATTTACGAGCGAATGGGACGTGAGTGGACTGAAGTGACCAGAGTTTTCAATAATTCGGATGCCTTAAGCTCAATCACTGGAGAGGAAGTCAGCTGTGAAGAGGGCACCGCATCCGAATACACCTGTAACGAAGTTGATATGCTCTCCTTTTTATCTGTTGAAGATGTTGGAGGAGCAAGAGGGGTTCAACTTAACGATGTCTGGGGGTGGACTGATCCATCCTCCAATCGAGAGTATGCCTTAGTCGGACGTTATGACGGAACCTCTTTTGTAGATGTAACAGAGGCTTCTAATCCTCGATACTTGGGCAATCTTCCTATGACTGACGGTGCACGCGGTAACGTATGGAGGGATATCAAGGTCTATAGGGATCACGCATTCATAGTAGCCGATGGTTCAGGACCTCATGGTATGCAAATATTCGATTTGACAAAATTAAGGGAAGTCACAGGAGAACCGCAAACATTCGAAGAAGATGCACACTATCGCAGAATCGCTAGTGCTCACAACATAGTGATCAATGAGGAAAGCGGATTTGCTTACGTAGTTGGAGTCAATGGAGGGGGGGAAACCTGTGGCGGCGGACTTCACATGATCAACATTCAGAACCCTCTGACACCTATCTTCTCAGGATGTTTTCAACACGCGAACACTGGCCGACAAAATACTGGATATAGTCACGACGCCCAGTGCGTTATGTATCAAGGTCCCGATAGCGACTATACTGATCAGGAAATCTGCTTCAGTGCTAATGAGACCGCACTCAGTATTTCCGACGTCACCGATAAAGCCAATCCTGTAGAACTCTCAATGGCAACATACCCCAATGTCGCTTACACTCACCAAGGATGGCTCGACGAAGAACACCAATATTTTTACATGAATGACGAACTAGACGAAGTTGGAGGAAGTGTGGACAGAACTCGCACTTTAGTCTGGGATGTCACAGATTTAGAAGATCCAGTGCTGGCCTTAGAACACTTCGCCGACAACGCAGCGTCCGACCACAATTTATACATCCAAGGCGACTTAATGTATCAGTCCAATTATGTCAGTGGCCTTAGAATACTGGACATCTCTGATAGAGAAAATCCTGAAGAAATTGGATTTTTTGACACTGTTCCTTGGACGCCAGACGCGCCTGGTTTTGACGGTTCTTGGAGTAACTACCCTTTCTTTTCGAGTGGAATAATTATTGTGAACAGCGGAAAGGAAGGAATGTTCATCCTAAGGAACAATGACCGCAATTTGATACCTTAAACTCAGGATTCAGCAATACTATCAAGGACTTGGACTAACTCGCTAGGATCTGGTCTGGTTGTGTAATCGGGATCTCCAGAAGCATATAAAATACGCCGGTCAGAGCTAACAACGAAATTGGCAGGAATCGGCAGAGTCCAAGAGTCATCGCCATTCCATGACAACAAATCGATACCTTTTTCCCGGTAGAAAGATCTCAGATACTCAGGCATTTCGAAAGCAACTCCAAAACTTTGTGCGATATTGTTGCCCGGATCAGTAAGAATTTCAAAACTCAAGTCGTAACGCCTAAGATTGGATTCAATTCGTGCAGAAATCTGCGGAGTGATACTTACAAGAGTAGCGCCTTTATTTTCTAAATCTGGAAGAATTTCCTGAAGAGCCACCTGCTCAGCACAGCAGTAAGGTCACCATCTGCCCCGATAGAAACTGATAATCACGGGGCCTTGGCCCACCAAGCTCGTCAAAGATATTAAGTCGCCTTTAGGATTTGAAGCCTGAAAATCAGGGGCCATCTCCCCAACCTTCACAAATCTTTCGACGATGTCAGACCTTCGTAGTTCTTCTATCGATTTCTCTGCTGCCGCTAGAAAATCAGGGCCCAGCCTTGAAAGTGCATTGCTTTTTATTTCCTTCAGAGTGTCTTCAAGAACCATAGTGTCTATCATCCTTATAAAGCTTATATTGGTTTTTTAAGCACATGGAAGATAACCAGCCTGAAGGCTCTACACACCTAGAACACTCAAACCAAAAAAACATATGAAAACAAGAAGATCATTGCCCTATTTAGCTATTTTATTCAGCATAAACTTGTTTTTTGTATCTGGTTGTACGGAAACAGATTCTCGTGTGGGTAGTCCCCAGCTACGGGAAATGTTGTTCGATTCAATCATGACACTAACCGCAAATAGAGAAGCATTTTCCCCTATTAAAAATTTACATTGGGGTATCGACAGTCCCCTCGATGCTATGGAAAGCTACCGCAACGAAGTGATTAATGCGGACACTGAACAAGAACTTTTCTATGCTCTCGAGAAAGTCAGTAATGCAAGGAATGATAGACACCTGGAAATTTCTCTCGTGAACAATGGCCTCCGGCTGACTCCATCTTTTGGCATCGATGGAGGTGAAGGATTAGTCTATTCAACCCCATTGAAAATATTACCAGATTACAGTGATTCATCTGTCTATTTCGTAAGTGACCTTTCAGAAAATAAGAATCACTTTCCTGATGGTTCTGTCACTCCTGGTGAGCGAATCTTAGCTGTCAACCACATGTCCATGGCACAATACGAAGTAGCAGTTCGACCGTACCATCCGTCTTCCTACAAGCCTAATTTTAGATGGCGTATGGCGGAAGATATGACTGTAAGAACAGCGACCTTGCCTCCAACTTTCTATGAAGACCATTTGGTCTTGGAACTCGAGAGAATGGACGGATCTTCGCACACAGTGCAACTCCCATATCTACACCCCGATTCTATTCCTTGGCAAAACATATCAGAACCACAATATCCTGGTTTCGAACTGAAACACTCCACAGCTACATACGACCTCTATCTCCCGTCGGAAGATCAAAAAACTGTCATCTTAACCTGGTATGGTTTCAGGGACACCATGATCTCCGACGTTGACGAATTGATGGAAATGGCCCAGGAGAACAGCTGGCTAGATTTCGATATTATAATAGATGGGACGCGTAGCAGAGGAGGATCAGCTGGTGCCTACGCCATGCAACGCTTCAGTCCTAAACCTTTCAAGACCACCTTTGGAAATTTACGTATTAGTGATGTGGTCCCTATTTTCACGCAGGAGAAACTCGCCGAAGTTGAATCGGGAGGAAGTCTCGATTCCGGAGTTCCAGAAGCTATGGACGACGGCACTTGGCTGATAGACTGGCTAGAAAATGAAGTAGCTGACTCCGTCGACAGTGGAGCTACTTATAGTAACTCTGTTCCTTTCAAATTAGCCCATGCTCCAAAAACTTCTGACGGAATTTTGCAACCCGCACCTCAGCACTTCCGAGGCCGCATGGTCGCATTCTTTGTTCCTAGAAGAGGATCTCACCTAGATCAGTTTGCGGCAATCATTAAGGACAACTCCATTGGTTATATTATCGGAATGACAGCAGGGGGATACAGTAACACCTGGGAATGGGAGGAAACTATTAGATTCCCAGGTACTGACCAACCTGTGATTCAATTCATGTGGGACATCGGGCACACGATTCGACCTAATGGAGAAATCTTAGAAGGAAATCCTGCACTGCCTGATGATCTATTCCTGCTCACACGACACAATTTTGATACCTACTACCAAGAACTTGTGCAGAAGGCTTTGGAGCATTTGAATGGTTGAATCGTCTCCAGATAAACCCCCGAAACATATAGGAATTATTTCTAGGGCTTATAGTTATTATAGCAATCTATCATCAGGATCCCGAATCCTCTTCTTTATGATCTTGGGCAGTATCGGTGGAATTGTAGTGGGCGAACCTGCTAAGGCACTACAACCCCTAGGAGACTTATTCATAAAGCTACTTATAATGGCAGCAGTCCCTTTAATATTCTTCAACCTGTTGGCTGGAATGACGGGATTGGCTGATCTCAAAGCATTCCGGCGACTATTCCTAAAGATTATTTGTTTCTATGGTGTAAGTACTGTCTTAGCGATGATGACTGGACTTCTCGTTATCTCCTTAGTCAAACCCGGAATAGGAATGAACTTAACCCAGAATATTAACTCAACCATAGACGAACTCCCTAGTATCGCAAATATTCTGATTGGTCTATTCCCTGAAAACATTTTTTCGGCATTTGCTTCTGGTAACGTTTCGCAAATAGTCATGTTCTCAATTTTTCTGGGTATTGCAACGGTTTTATTGCCGGAGAAGAAACGTAAGACTCTATCCGAAGGATTCGCATTAATAGCTGAACTACTACGAATGCTAGTTAATGTCATAATGCGCTTCGGACCTCTAGGCATTGGAGCTCTGGCCGCAGCTACCCTAGGTCAATATGGTTCTCAAATTTTTGGTCCCCTCTCTTTGTTCATCCTAGGCATCTGGGTAGCCATGCTACTCATGACCTTCTTTTATTTAGTCCTCTTAAGAGTATTTAGCAGGTATGCTCCAATGGGTTTTCTGCAGAAGACTTTCGCCCTATGGGCAACGACAGCATCTACCTGCAGTAGTCTCGCCAGCCTTAGCGTAGCGTTTGAAATAGCTGAAGAAAAACTGAAAATACCTCAAGATATCTATTCCTTTACATTGCCCCTTGGGGCACAGCTAAATAAAGATGGCACCGCAATCATTCTAGGGGGAACTCTCCTCTTTACAGCCCAAGCTGCAGGAATAGAATTCACCCCTGCAACACTAATTCCCATCCTGATAATGGGAGCAGTTCTATCTATGGGTTCAGGAGGCATTCCCAGTGGAGGCGTGGTAGTATCCCTCATATTCATCCAAGCATTCGGACTGCCTCTAGAAATCGCAGCCATGGTAACTGGAATTTATCGCCTTCTCGACATGGCCAGTACAACGATAAACGTAATGGGAGATATGGTAGGAACCTGTATTGTCTCTCACTCTGAACGCAACTTCTTTACCGCGAGAGAGCAACATGACTTCTAGTACCCTTTCAGACTTCAGGAAACACTTTCCTGCCACATCTAATGGAATTTTTACTAACGTAGCCCAAAGAGGGCTTATTCCTCTCCCAGTACATGATTCGATTACTAATTACCTAACTAGTCGGACCGATCTTAGTTGGAACAAAGAAGAATCCTTTAGTATGGTCGAAGATACGAGAAGTACATTTGCATCTTTCATTAACGCTACTCCTTCTGAAATAGCCTTCACTAAAAATGTTTCAGAAGGTATTAATCTGATCGCGGGGGCAGTCTCTTGGAATCCAGGAGACAAGGTCATCCTATGTCCAGATCTAGAACATCCCGCCAATGTTTTCCCTTGGTATAACGTCTGCAAGCTCCACGGAGTCGAAATTACATCTGTCCAATCCTCAGAAGGCCACTTCGACCTAGACAAGATAGCTTCAGCTATAGATGACCGGACAAGAATTGTGTCGGTGTCAACAGTGAGTTTCTCCCCAGGATTTGTCACCGATGTAACTAGTTTAGCAGATATCTGTAGACGACGTGGAGTCCGTCTCCTTGTTGATGCCGCACAATCTGTTGGCATCTTACATACTGACGTTCAGAAACTCCAAGTGGACGCACTGGCCGTTGCAACACAAAAAGGTCTGCTATCCTGTTACGGCTCTGGATTCCTTTACTGTTCTTCCGATTTCGCTGAAGAATTACGACCAGCTACACTCGCTCGATTTAGCGTTGCAGATGAAGAAGACAGTCATGAGACTACCTTGACTGACCAAGAATTCAACTATGCCCCAGCAGCTCGCAGATTTGATGGTGGCAATTACAATTACCTGGGCATCACGGGAGTTAGATCCTCTTTAAAATTACTTTCTGACATCGGTACACTAATCATCGAAAAACATGTCCGAGAACTCTCATTCAGACTCGCCAATGGCTTGCTAGAAATCGGACTTCCCGTATGTGGAGGAACACCTGGGAGCCACCTGGGTCACATCATCGCCGTAGGAATAAGTGGAGGCGGTAGACATTATACCGCCG
>CAWWAX010000022.1:0-19951 GCA_963935005.1 uncultured bacterium
TTTGGAGTTTTCTAATAAATTTGCAGCAGAACCAGTGGGGAAAACTTTACGATCAGCAGTGGCTAACGCTCTGGATAAGGCTAGGGGCGCTGGCGAGGTGTTGGATGTGGATGAACTACGTGTTGAGACTGCATTCGTTGATGAAGGTCCGACCTATAAGAGATGGAGAGCATCTGCTATGGGTCGGGGTTCTCCGCGACGCAGAAGAACTAGTCATATAACTGTCATTGTAAACACCGAGGATTGATAATGGGACAGAAAACGCACCCGGTTGGATTTCGTCTCGGGGTAGTCAAGGATTGGAAATCTACGTGGTATGCTGAAGGGGATTTTTCCGAACTATTGCAGGCTGACGAGACACTTAGAACGTATTTGCATAGAAGGTTGTCTCACGCTGCTTTGTCGAAAGTAAGAATAGAAAGGAAGCCTTCTAAAACAGTAGTCACGCTCTTTACGGCTCGGCCTGGAGTTGTGATTGGTAAAAGAGGTTCGGAAGTAGACAAGCTTCGTGATGAGCTGGCACAGGTCGTCGATGCAGAAGTTTCAGTCAATGTCGAAGAGATAAGGATTCCCGAAGTGGATGCTCGGTTGGTGGCTGAGAATGTTGCTCACCAACTCAAAGAGCGTATTTCCTTCCGCAGGGCTATGAAGCGTGCAATCCAGTCCGCCATGAGAGCGGGTGCTTTAGGGATTAAGATTCAGTGTGCGGGAAGATTAGGAGGAGCAGAAATAGCAAGAACCGAAGGATATAATGAAGGAAGAGTACCATTGCACACACTAAGGGCTGACATCGATTATGCCGATGTGCCAGCAGCTACCAGTTACGGAACAGTTGGAGTGAAGTGTTGGATTTTTAGTGGAGAAATTGTTGAAGAGCGGAGAGGTCGTACTTACTCTACTACCTCTGGAGGGAAGGCTTAAAAAATGTTAGCGCCTAAGAGAGTCAAACATCGTAAGACCCATAAGGGTCGTATGCGTGGTAAGGCCCAAAGAGGCAATAAGGTTTCGTTTGGCCAGTTTGGATTACAGTCGACTGAATGTGGCTGGATCTCTAACCGACAAATCGAAGCGGCTCGTGTGGCTATGACTCGTCACATTAAACGCACTGGTAAAGTGTGGATCAGGATTTTTCCGGACAAGCCGATTACATCTAAACCGGCGGAAACTCGGATGGGAAAAGGAAAAGGGAATCCAGAAGGTTGGGTGGCCGTCGTGAAACCAGGAAGGATGATGTTTGAGGTAGAAGGGGTTTCAGTAGAAGTTGCAAAACGAGCTCTGGAGTTAGCTTCTGCGAAGCTTCCTGTAGCAACTCGGTTCGTTGCCAGATCAGATCAATTACTAGGATAGACAGAGAGAATCATGAAAGTTACAGAAATACGCGAATGGGATAATGTTGAAATCACGGCTCGCCTTCAGGAGTTGAAGGAAGAGCATTTTCGATTACGTTTCCAGGCAGCAACGATGACACTAGACAATCCTAAGGTAATTAAAGGAATTCGTCGGGACTTGGCTCGCCTAAAAACCGTACTGAAAGAACGCCAGATCAGTACAAGATCTGAGAAGGAAGGTTTGTCATGACTGAAGATACTAAGACTGAAAGGAAAAATCGTAAGATAAGATCAGGAGTCGTCATTTCGGATAGGAGTGACAAGACGGTAACGGTGTCAGTGGAACGACAATTTGCGCATCCACTTTACACAAAACAGATAAAACGTACAAAGAAATATCAGGCACATGATGAGAGCAATGAATGTCGTGTCGGTGACCTGGTCCGGATTATGGAAACACGTCCTCTCTCTAAGACAAAGAGGTGGCGGGTTTTAGAACGGGTGGAGAGCTAGTAGCAAAATGGTTAGTAATAAAAACGATTATCCCGCTTGCTGGTGTAGACGAGTGGAGACAAAATTATGATACAACAAGAATCCATTGTGAAGATTGCCGATAACTCTGGAGCCAAGAGCGCACTTTGTATTCGTGTTCTAGGTGGTTCAAAGAGAAGATATGCGAGTGTTGGTGATATAATTGTGGTGACTATCAAGGACGCCATTCCAAACTCGCCTGTTAAAAAAGGTGAAGTGGTACAGGCGGTGATTGTCAGGACTGCAAAGGAAGTGCGTCGGAAAGATGGGAGTTACATCCGTTTTGATGAAAACGCTGCTGTTTTGGTTAATCAGCAGGGAGAGCCAACGGGAACGCGAATATTTGGACCTGTCGGTCGAGAATTAAGGGACAAACGGTTTATGAAAATAGTCTCTTTGGCTCCGGAGGTGTTATGAAGAATACTAGAAACAGCAGTCCAAGAATTGTGAAGGGAGATCGTGTAAGAGTGATCAGGGGTAATTATCGTGATATGGAAGGTGCGGTTACAGCTGTGCTTTCAGACAAGGGCCGCGTTGTGGTCGAAGGCGTGAATATGCGCAAACGTCATCAGCGTCCAACAGAGGCAAATCCGGAAGGGGGTATAGTAACCTTTGAAGCTCCAATTCATGCTTCTAATGTGATGTTGCTTGATCCCACTGAGGATGAGCCTACCAGGATTCGTATCAGGATTGAAGAAGATGGTCGCAAAGAAAGAATTTCAGTTAGGACAGGCAACCCAATTCCGAAACTATAGTCGGGGTTTAGAGATTAATAATGGAATCTAGATTATTTAAACATTATAAGATGTATGCCCGCCCTCAGTTGGCGGAGAAGTTTGATTGGACTAACCCCAATCAGATTCCCAAAATTGAGAAAGTGGTAATGAATGTGGGGGTCAGTGAAGCTACGAAGAATGCGAAACTTTTAACGGCTGTTGTCGAAGAACTGGGAGTTATAACTGGTCAAAAGGCAATGGTAACTAAGGCTCGCAAATCCATTGCGAATTTCCACCTTCGTGAAGGGATGCCGATTGGAGCAACTGTTACTCTTAGAAGGAGTAGGATGTACGAATTTTTAGATCGTTTAGTCAGCGTGGCTATGCCGCGTATTCGTGATTTCAGAGGTCTGACTACACGTTCTTTTGATGGGAGAGGGAATTTCACAATGGGGATAAAAGAACAAATCATTTTCCCAGAGATAGAGTTTGACAAAGTTGGTCAGATCCACGGAATGAATATCACTGTTGTGACTACTGCGAATACAGATGAAGAAGCGCTTGCTTTACTACGTGAAATGGGTTTTCCCTTTAAAGGTGAGATTCCAGTTCAGATAGGGCAGGCGGTAAACTAAGGGGATGGAATGGCCAGAAAGGCTTTGATCGAAAGGAACAACGGCCGCCAGAAGTATGCTGGGCGGCATCGTAATCGGTGTCAGCGTTGCGGACGTCCGCGAGCTTTCATTCGAAAATTTGGATTGTGTAGGATTTGCTTCCGGCAAAAAGCACTGCAGGGAGAGATTCCTGGTGTTAGAAAATCCAGTTGGTAAAGGAAAGATAGAAATATGATGACCGATCCCGTGGCTGATATGCTCACTAGGATCCGCAATGCTGGAAAAGCGGGGCACAAGTGGGTAGATATACCGGTTTCTAAATTAAAAAAAGAAGTAGCTCAATTGTTAAAAGAGAGTTTTTTCGTTTACGACTTTAAGGTTCTGAATGATGGAAGATTTGGAGTTCTACGTGTGTACCTTAAGTACCATGAAGGAAATCCAGTGATTCGACATTTAGAGAGAGTTTCTAAACCTGGGCAACGTCGGTACGTTGAGGCCCAACAGATTCCCAGAGTCCGTAACGGATTAGGATTGATAATCCTATCGACTTCCAAAGGCTTGATGTCTGATAGGTCTGCGAAGAGAGAAGGTGTGGGTGGTGAAATGATGGCGATGGTTTGGTAGAGATCTAAGCGAAAAAGATAAAGGACAGGGATAATGTCTCGGATTGGAAAACAGCCTATTGAAGTTCCTGCTGGGGTGGATGTGGTATTGCAGGGAAACGGAATTTCTGTAAAAGGGCCCAAGGGAGAGTTGAAATTAGATATCAACCCAGAGATAGGGGTTGGGTTTGATGAAGGTGTAGTTAATGTTAGCAGGTCATCTGATGAAACGAAACATAAAGCCCTTCACGGTCTAATCAGATCTTTGATAGCGAATATGGTTGAGGGTGTAGAAAAAGGTTTTCAGAAAACTCTTGAAATTGAAGGTGTGGGATATCGTGCCGAGAAAAAAGGATCTGGTTTGCTACTAAATTTGGGTTTTTCCCATACTATTGACTATCCAGCGCCTGAGGGAGTCGATATAGAAGTACCGAATCCGACCACAATTGTAATAGGGGGAGCGGACAAGCAAGCGGTTGGGCAAGCGGCAGCTGAAATCCGAGCTTTTCGACCACCAGAACCGTATAAAGGAAAAGGTATTAGGTATCAAGGAGAGTACATACGCAGAAAAGCTGGTAAAACGGCTGGAGCTTAGAGGGACGATTAAAAATTATGACTAAAAATACTATAAATAAAAACAGAACCAGCAGAAGGTTAAAAAGGCATTCTCGAATCAGAAAGAAGATTTGGGGTACTGCTGAACGTCCGCGTCTAGTAGTTTTTCGTTCTTTACGAAATCTAGAGGGGCAAATTGTGAATGACGATACTGGCCACACTTTGGCAGGTTTTTCCACTCTTAGTCAAGCTTTGCGAAACTTTGAGACGGAAAAACAAAATGTAAAACTTGAGCAGGCTCGAGCGGCGGGACTTTTGCTAGCGGAACAAGCAGCTGAGAAGGGTGTGGATACGGTTGTGTTTGATAGGGGTGGATACAGGTACCATGGGAGAGTGATGGCTTTTGCTGAAGGGGCACGCGAGGGAGGATTGAAATTCTAGTGGCTAAAAATGATAGAAGGCGAAGAGACGATAGCAGAGATTCCGAGTTCACCGAAAAGGTCATTCATATCAACAGGGTGGCCAAAGTCGTGAAAGGAGGTCGGAGATTTTCTTTTTCAGCATTGGTGTCTGTAGGAGACCAAAGAGGTAGAGTGGGAATAGGTTTGGCGAAAGCTAACGAGGTTTCAGAGGCTATTCGTAAGGCATTTGAGCGAGGTCGTAAAGAGTTGGTAGAAGTGTCACTTCAGAATGGTACTATACCTCACGAAATAGTAGGGAAGTGGGGAGCTGGCCGCGTAGTATTGCGTCCTGCAGCTCCTGGAACGGGTGTGATCGCTGGTGGCCCAGTGAGGTCTGTCCTTGAAGCTGTGGGTGTCAAAGACATTTTAACTAAGAGTTTGGGCAGTAATAATCCTATCAATGTGGTAAGGGCCACCATGAATGGATTGACCAATCTTGTGACTGCACAGCAGGCAGCTAGAGAGAGGGGAGTCCCTGTGGAACTTATCCTCGGAGGAGAGTCAGGGCGTGGCTAAAAAATTATCCGTCACTCAAGTGCGAAGTGGTGTAGGCAAAAAATCTAAACACAGACGCACCTTGGAAGCTCTGGGATTTAAGAAACATCAACAAACCGTTATTCATGATGACAATCCTGCGATTAGAGGTATGGTACGACAGGTCGCGCATCTGGTTAGAGTCGAGGAGATATCCTAATGGCTGAATTACATGAACTCCGGCCATCCCCAGGGTCAGTAAAAAATGGCAAGAGGAAGGGTAGAGGTCCTGGTTCTGGGAATGGAAAAACTGCTGGCAGGGGTGAGAAGGGCCAGAATTCCCGCAGTGGTGGTGGCGTTCGTCCTGGTTTTGAGGGAGGCCAGATGCCTTTGCAGAGGCGCATCCCTAAGCGTGGCTTCACTCCTCTCAAAAGAAGGAATTATCAGATAGTGAATCTGGCTGATTTCAACCGTATTTCTGGTACAGAAGTCAGTGGGGAAAGTCTAAAAGCAGCTGGTTTGGTTAGATCAGAAAAGGGGTTGGTGAAGATTCTTGGGTTGGGTGATGTGGGTCAATCCTATTCTGTGAAAGCTCATAAGTTTAGTGGGTCGGCTGTGAAGAAGATAGAATCGGCAGGGGGTTCTGTTACCGTAATAGGAAAAAATGTAGAGGACGCACAAGGTGGCTAATCCTATACCGAATTTGTTTCGTGTTCCTGAGCTTAAAGAAAAGATTTTATTCACCCTCTTTATACTTTTTATCTATCGATTTGGTGCCCATATAACGGTTCCGGGTGTGGACGTTGGAATCTTGAGACAGCAATTCGGTGCGCTTCAAGGTGGGATCTTGGGAATCTACGATATGTTCGTAGGTGGCGGACTCAGTCGTGCTACTATTTTTGCCTTAGGAATTATGCCGTACATATCGGCGAGCATCATGTTCCAACTTCTAGCCGCTGTTTTACCTACAGTTGAGAAGCTTCAGAAGGAAGGTGAAGAGGGAAGGAAGAAATTAACTCAGTGGACCAGGTACGTTACAGTACTTTTGGCTGTGATTCAGGGGTTTAGTTATGCGGCTTTCCTTACCAGTACAGGTGCTATCAGAAATCCAGGTGCAGTTTTCAACTTCACTACAACCGTAACTTTGACTGTTGGTGCTATTTTCGTCATGTGGTTAGGAGAACAAATCACGGAGAGGGGTATAGGTAATGGGATGTCACTGATGATATTCTTCTCTATCATAGAAGGTTTCCCAGCGGCTGTTGCTAGGACATGGGAATCTGTCGTTGCGGATCAAATCAGTGTTATAGCGGTTCTGGCCTTGGGAGTCATTCTGGTTGGGATAACAGCAGCAGTTGTTGCCATGACAATGGCGTCAAGAAAAATTCCCGTACAAATTCCTCGAAAAGTTGTTGGACGTGGGAGGATCAGAGAAGGTCAGAAGAGTTTTGTTCCACTTCGTATTAATTCGGCTGGTGTAATGCCAATCATTTTTGCCCAATCTTTCATAGTGGTTCCTGGGACTGTCGCTCAGTTTGCAGGTGAGACAGGTGGATTGTTGGATATGATCTCCGATCTTTTTCAGCCAGGAACAGTGTATTATGTCTGCTATGCTCTTTTGATCATATTTTTCACTTACTTCTACACCGCCATTATTTTCAATCCAGTTGACCTGTCAGAAAACCTCAAAAAACAAGGGGCCTTCATCCCTGGTGTGAAACCAGGGGCCAGGACTGCTGAGTATATTGATAGGGTTCTGACCAGAGTCACACTCCCTGGATCCGCTTATCTGGCATTGATCGCATTAGTTCCGTTTTGGATTTTTGCCTTATTTAACATTCAGACTTTCTTTTTCGGAGGCACAGCTCTACTGATTGTAGTCGGTGTTGGACTGGATACGGTTCAGCAAGCGCAACAACATCTTCTCCTGCGTCATTATGATGGGTTTATGAAAAAGGGCCGAGTCAAGATGCGGGGTCGGTCGCAGTACAGTTAATTGGCCTCCAACTAGGAGTCCAAAATAAAATGCACGTTGTTCTGTTAGGCCCCCCAGGTGTAGGAAAGGGAACTCAAGGTGTCTTTTTGACATCTCTACCAGGTTGGACTCGGATCGCAACTGGAGACTTGCTTCGAGATTCCGTAGCATTGGGTTCAAACTTGGGGCTAGAGGCCGAGAAATATATGACTCAAGGGCACTTGGTTCCGGACGAGCTCATTATAGCACTGGTAAGGGACTACATGACAAATTGTCAATCCGAAGGCAACTTGGTTTTTGATGGCTTCCCGAGGACAGAAGTTCAGGCTTGTGAGCTGACGAAGATGCTGGGGTTGCTTGGAAAGAGTATGGATGCTGTGGTTGTCCTGGAAGCGAAAGACCAAGCTTTGGTGGAGAGAATCAGTGGTCGTCGGTCCTGTTCTGACTGTGGAGAAGTTTACAATGTTCATACATATCCTCCTGAAAAATCAGGAATTTGTAACAATGACGGCTCCGCTTTAGTTCATCGGACTGATGATCAACCAGAGACGGTTGTTAATCGCTTAGCGATATATAAATCGGAGACGGAACCAGTGATCCAGTATTATGAAAGGATAGGTTCTCGAGTGTGTCGGATCGACGGAAATCAAGATGTAGGTCAAGTCAGAACTCTTATCGCTCAGGCTTTGGGATTAGAAAAAATATGATCCAATTAAAGACTGAAACAGAAATTGAAATGATTGCTGAGGGTGGGTTGATAATCGCGAAATTATTTGAAGAGATAAAATCTCAGGTCAGGCCAGGAGCCAACACTGCCCAGGTGGATCTATTTGCGGAAGAGTTTATTAGATCTCACAAAGGAGCAGTGCCAGCTTTTAAGGGTCTGTATGGATTCCCTGGGAGCGTTTGTGTCTCCATAAATGAAGAAGTGGTTCACGGAATCCCTAGTGTGGACAGAGTACTGGCCGAGGGTGATATACTTTCGATCGACGTCGGGGTGAGACTGAATGATTGGTGTTCGGATTCAGCATGGACTTTCCCAGTGGGAGAAATTGATAGCCAGAGTAGCGAGTTGCTTGGCATTACTGAGGCATCACTAGATAGAGCTGTGGTTGCGGTCGACAAGAGTAATCACATCGGCGACATCGGTGCTGCTGTTATGGATTGTGTGGAAGGAACAAAATACAGTATCATCAAAGATCTGGTAGGACACGGGATAGGTCGTGACGTTCACGAAGAACCTCAGGTGCCTAATATGGGGAATTCTGGATATGGAGTTCAGCTTAGAGAAGGGATGGTCCTGGCCATCGAACCGATGCTTTCCTGCGGTTCCGCAGAGATAGTGACAGCCGATGATGAATGGACAGTCGTTACTCAGGACCGTTCACGTTCAGCTCATTTTGAACATACCGTGGCACTTACTAAACAAGGCGTTCGTGTTTTGACCAGAGTCTGATTTGGTTGCTTGTATTGTTAAAATAATGGTGAATGTCTTGAAGGTGTGAGAGGCTTGCATTATCATTGTAAGCTGTGCAATAAACCAGAGGAGTGGGTCAGGAGAGATGAAGGTTCGAAGCAGTGTAAAAAGGATTTGTGAGCATTGTAGGATAGTGCGTCGAAAGGGTGTAGTTAGGGTGATATGTAGCAGGAATCCTAAACACAAGCAGAGGCAGGGTTAGGCACGCGAGTCCAATTTGTTCTGGCTGTTGTAGTCGGCAATTTTTCAACTTATTAAAAAGACGGTGGTATGGCACGGATCGCAGGTATTGATCTTCCAAATGGAAAGCTGGTTAAAGTTGCTTTAACCTATATTTATGGTATTGGACCAAAGAGAGCCGAACTCATCTTGAAAGAGACGGGAGTTGATCCGGAGATTCGAGCAGTTAGTCTCACTGATGCTGACGTGAATAAACTGCGTAAGGAGATAGAAAAAAAATATAAAGTTGAGGGGTCTTTAAGAACCGAAGTGTCGATGAACATAAAACGGTTGATGGACATCGGTTCCTATAGAGGTTTGAGGCATCGTAAGGGTCTTCCAGTACGGGGACAGCGAACGCATACGAATGCTCGCACTCATAAAGGCGGACGAAGAGCGGTAGCAGGTCATAAGAAAGCTCCAAAGAAGTAAAATTTAAATTGTTCATTTTCCCAAAAACGACCGAATATGTAGGCGTTGAGGTTTTGAGGATGGTAAAGAGTGGCGACTAACAAGACATCGAAGAAGGTGACGAAGAAAGTGGTAGAGGCAGACGGAGTAGCCCATATCAAGGCGACTTTCAATAATACCCTAATTACCGTAACTGATAGAATTGGTAACACGGTTGTATGGGGAAGCTCAGGTAAGGCTGGCTTCAAGGGTTCCAAGAAATCCACCCCTTTCGCAGCTACAATGGCGGCGGAGCAATGTGGGAAAGAGGCTATGGCACTGGGTGTTAAGAGAGTGAGTATTTTAGTACAAGGACCTGGATCTGGGCGGGAGTCTGCCATTTCGGCCTTGGCCGCAGCGGGGCTTCAGATTACTTCTATACAAGACATAACTCCGTTGCCGCATAATGGTTGTCGTCCCCCGAAAAAGCGTAGGGTATAAGGCATGGCTCGTTATACTGGACCTGCCCACAAGATTTGTAGACGAGAAGGTCAAAGCTGTGGCAAGATAAATTGTCCAGTTGAAAGGAAACCATATCCTCCTGGACAACATGGACAGAGCCAAAACAGACGGAGAAAGCAATCAGATTATGCGATTCAACTCCGAGAGAAGCAGAGAGTAAAAATGCGCTACGGTTTGCTCGAGAAGCAGTTCCGGAGGCTGTTTGACCAGGCGAATAAAATTTCTGGTGTTACGGGTGAAAATTTGCTTGTTGAACTTGAGTCAAGATTGGATAACATTGTCTATAGGATGGGTTTTGCGCAGACTCGACGTCAGGCAAGACAGTTGGTCAATCATCGGCACTTTGAGGTGAATGGGCACGTTGTAAATATACCTAGTTATCGTACTAAACCAGGTGATGAAGTTGCTGTTAGGACGAAGTCGAAGGAATTAGCAGTTGTGGAAGTATCCCTGGAAGCTTCTCGTACTCGAAGACAGCTTCCAGAATGGCTGGTGCTAGACGAAAAGAATCGTCTAGGTCGTGTGGTGCGTAGCCCCATCAGGGCAGATGTGGACGCTTCAATAAATGAACAACTTATCGTAGAACTCTACTCGAAGTGATTATGGAGGATTCTTTGGAGATAGATTTGACTGGACTAGTGATTCCGGAACGTATTGAAATTACGAGGGAATCTGATGATGGAAGCCGAGGAGAATTTGTAATCGAACCGCTGGAGCGTGGTTTCGGCCACACTCTGGGGAATTCGGTGCGTCGAGTGTTACTGGCATCCCTTAGGGGCTCAGCGGTTTGGGCCTTTCGGATAAATGGGGTGGTGCACGAACATGAGACTATCAAAGGCGTTGTGGAAGATGTGCACCAAGTGATACAAAATTTCAAGTCACTGGTCGTTTCCTTAGAGGATGATTTAGATCAGGCGGTACTGGAAATTCGGTTGAATGAGCCAGGGGTAGTGACGGCAGCTCAGATAGTCGATAAGCCAGGTGTGACGATTCATAATCCCGAACACCATTTGATGACTTTGCAGAATAAACGTGACCTCAGCATAGAGCTATACGTTCAGAAAGGAAGAGGGTTTGTTCTTGCTGAACAACATGAGTTCCCTGAGCAGCAGCCTGAGCAACAGCTAGTTGATTTGGTAAGGATTGATTCTATTTATAATCCTGTACGACTGGCGAATTTTTCTGTAGAAGAGACCCGAGTTGGCCAGAGGACTGATTTCGATCGACTTACTCTGTCAGTGAATACGAATGGATCAGTGAGTGCGGAGACGGCAGTTAGTTATGCGATATCGTTGCTCCAAAAACATCTCGAGTTCATGCTTTATTTCGGTGAAGGTGGTTTACCTCAAACTGAGTCTCTAGGTAGCAAGGTTTCTGAAGAAATGAGAGATCTTCTAAGACGTCCGTTAGAGGATATCACCGAACTTAGTGTGAGATCTCGGAATTCTCTCAAGAAAGAAGGGGTCAGTGTATTGGCTGATTTGGTTCAGCGCTCTGAAGATCAAATGTTGAGTATTGGTAACTTCGGCAAGAAATCCTTAACAGAGATTGCAGACTTTCTATCCAGTCATGGATTAGAATTTGGGATGCAGCTACTGGTGGATGAGGAAGGGGAGTTTACTCTCATGGAATCTGAGGAGACAGAACCTGAAGATTCATTTCCGAAGAGATTTTAGGTTTTATAAATTATGAGACATCGTCAGAAAGGTCGCGCGCTATCTCGGACACGCAGTCATCGAAAGGCGACTCTGAGAAATCTTGCTACAGCGTTATTCCGTCATGAGCGTATCGAGACCACGACGGCTAAGGCCAAAGAACTAAGGCCTTATGCTGAGAGATTGATCACCTTCGGTAAACGAGGGGATTTGCATGCACGGCGTTTGGCTGGACGAGCTATTTCTGACAGGGAGGTTTTGGGGAAATTGTTCGATGAGATTGGCCCACGTTTTACTGATCGTCCTGGTGGATATACTCGCGTTTTGAAGCTCAGGAATCGTAAAGGAGATGCTGCAGAGATGGCGCTAATCGAGTTGCTCGATTAAACTGCTTTCTTAAGTTACAAGGGGCTTACTAGAGGGATAAAAACGGGAGCACACACAAATATGGCATCAGGAAAAATTTCTTCTGGAAGAGTAGGGACGCTGCTAATGTTCGGGTCGTTTTTGGTGGTAGGAGGGTTCTTATACTGGCTTACTGGTCGAAGTGCGGAGTATGTCGCGTCGATCACGGTAGAAACTACAGATGCTACCGAAACCCGAGATCTGAGCTCTGCGACAGTGGTGCCAGTCGATGTTTTTGGAGCTAATCCAGCTGGGCAAAGTGGTATGCTCATTCAAGTAAACGAACTGACCGTCCAAAGCTTACTCGATTCTGAAGCTTTTTTCGTTGAAGTGGCTGGCCAGCCCTATTTAGTCAAGATGTCTGCAGATCTGGTGTCTGATAGTGTTAGTGTTGCTCAGGGTGAAAATGTTTCGGTCACTGGATATGTTCACCAAATGACTGATAGTATAGCAGATTCTTGGGTGGCCCTGGGTAGCTTAAGTGAAGGAAATAAGATTGTAGCCACCTTCTCGGAAACTTTCCTAGAGGCAGAGGATGTTACAGCGTACAGTGCTCCTAGTGCGAGCAATCAATAATTAGTGATTTTTGAGGAATTAGAAGATTATGGCTAGAGTGTGTTACGTCTGTGGGAAAGGTCCTAAAACTGGAAACAATGTCAGCCACGCAAACAACAAAACTCGGCGTCGTTGGCTTCCTAATCTGCAAAGGGTTAATACTGTAACAGCAGAAGGTGATAGGCGTAGGGTGCGAGTGTGTACAGATTGTATCAGAAGTGAAAAAATCTCCAAAGCACCACCAATTAGATTGGCTGGAGACTAAACCTTGATGGCGGCAGTATCTGAATTAAAATAATCTAAGCTCATAAGAGTGACGCTGTTCAAGGATGGAATTTAAGCAGAGGTCATATCCTAGCTAGTGAGCATTCAAGAAAAAGAAACCAGCCCCGAAGTAGCTTCCCAGCCCTTGGAAGGGACACGTATAGTGGTTACTCGGCCTCTGAACCAGTCGATTAGATTTTCTGAGTGTCTAACCAATCTTGGATCCCAAGTTATTCAGATGCCTACAGTTAAGATATCCGAGCCCAGTGATCTTCAAGATTTGGATAGGGCTGTGTGCTGTCTTCCGGATTTTGATTGGGTGGTCTTTACTTCTAGTAATGCTATTCACTCTTTCACTGAAAGTGCCAGGCGTATGGGTATTTGTCTGGTTGAATCTTTGAGTAATACAGAGGTTTGCTGTGTAGGACCAGAAACCGCAAGAATCAGTGAGAGTTATGGTATGGATGTTGAAACTGTGCCGATGATCCATACCGGGGAAGCAATAGTAGAGTTATTTAGATCTCATGGAGATCTCAGTGGAAAAAAATTCCTCATACCACTAGGTTCGCAGGCGAGACCAACGGTTTCTGAAGGTTTAGAAGGATTGGGAGCCCGTGTTGCCGTTGTTCTAGCTTATGAGACACTGCCTGTTCTCAAAGTGCCCAGTGAGACTCTTACTAAAGTCCAAACGGGTGTTGACCTGTTAACATTTACATCTCCTTCGACTGTCCAAAGTTTCCATGATCTAGTCGGAGGCGAAGTCTGCGCTCCAGCTGCTGTGATTGGTCCGGTGACAGCTGAACAAGCTGAAAAACTAGGGTATGAGGTAGTGGCTCAAGCTACAGAGTACAGCACGCAGGGCCTGTTGAAGTCTATAGTTAAATACTTCGTAAATAATACTAAGAAAATTTGAAGAGGGTTTCTTCTGTGCTTGGAGATATAGCCACTAAGAGTTGTTCTTTGGGGTGTCGAACCATTATCTATTCAATGTATTGGAATATATGGAGTAAGATTTTTTTGGAGAAACCAGTTGATAGTTTTACTGAGTCTTGTTAGATGACCTATGCGTTGACGAATCGTTTCGAAAGTAATGACCTCAAAATGGGAGTCATAGGTCTAGGATATGTAGGTTTGCCTCTAAGCTTGGAGATGGCTAGGTCTGGGCTGGAAGTTCTGGGGTTTGAACTGAATCCAGACAGGGTGAATGATATCAATGATGGTCGGAGTCATGTGGTTGACGTAAGCGACCAAGAATTGGATGAGATTTTGTGCACTGAAAGATTCAGGGCCACCAGTGAAATGCATAGAATGTCTGAGTGTGATGCCATCTCCATTTGTGTCCCTACTCCTCTATCGAAATCTCACGAGCCAGACATGTCGTATATTTTGTCGGCATCTGAAATGGTGTCTAAGAGTTTAAGAAAAGGGCAATTAATAGTACTCGAATCAACTAGTTATCCTGGAACTACCCAGGAGGCGATTTTACCTGTTTTGGAGCAGACTGGTTTAGAGGTAGGAAAAGATTTTTTTCTTTGTTTTTCTCCTGAGCGTGTTGATCCTGGGAACAAGGACTGGGATATCAAGAATACGCCTAAAGTCATAGGGGGTATAACGAAGGATTGTCTACAGGTTGGCCGTGCTGTTTATGAACGATTCGTCGATGAATTAGTTCTGGTCTCTTCTACTGAAGCTGCGGAGCTAGTCAAGATTTTGGAGAACACTTTTAGGGCAGTGAATATAGCAATGGTTAATGAGATTGCTCTAATAGCAGATCGATTGGCTGTGGATATTTGGGAAGTGGTAGAGGCTGCAAGTACCAAGCCTTTCGGTTTTATGGAATTCACTCCTGGTCCAGGTTTCGGGGGTCACTGTATTCCTGTTGATCCCCAATATTTAGCTTGGAAAATGCGTGGTCTGAATTATCGAACTCGCTTTGTAGAGTTGGCTTCCGAGTTGAACGCAGAAATGCCTAAATTCTTGGTAGAAAAGGTACGCTCCAGCTTGGAATCCAAAGGTGAGACCTTAGACGGGGCCAATATCATAATCATTGGAGTGTCGTATAAGAGGGATGTTAGTGACGTCAGGGAGTCGCCGGCTCTGCAAGTGATTCAGGAACTTCTCTCTTTCGGTGCTAAAGTAGAATATCATGATCCTCATGTACCAGAATTACTATTGTCTGAAAGTCTGTCACTGTCTTCGCTCGCATTGACTGACGAGACCCTTTCCCAATCCGACGCAGTGGTGATCGTGACCGATCATTCAAGTTTGGATTATTCCAGAATTCTCAATTCCTCACCGATTCTAGTAGACGCTAGAAATGCTACCAGGTTTCTTAGCCGAGACGACAAATCTGTGGGGGAGTCTTGGGTTGTAAAGAGCTAGGCTGATGGAAGAGTGTTGTAATGGTGAAACTGACCTAATGCTGGTCAATCAGGACGTTTTTTCGAATGTATAAGGTTTGTTGCATCTTAGCGTTCGCTTATTTGGCACTATTCCCTGTAAGTGAAGTTGTTGGTCAATCTCTGCGCCCAACGGAAAAGGTTGACCAGGTAACCAGAGAAATAGAAATGTTGTTGAGCAAAGGTATTCTGGACACGATACCTTTGGGTCAAAGTTTTGGTTTGACCCGTACGGTCCGAAAAGTTTTTGATCAGGTGAAAACTGATTCTTCTTCGATTTCTGAAAAAAAACTAAAAGAACTAGTCCAGAGAAAACCGTTTAGCACTCAGTTGGAAATGTCATTCGGTTGGGCAGAGCTTCTTCCCAGGTACGTTCAGGGTAACGGATTGGGATATATAGATGCAGTTGTTTCACCACTTTCTCAAGGAAGAGGCGGTAGAGGGATGGACCAGGGTTTCAACGTTGTAATGGAACCTTCTTTAGGTTTAAGCATTGGAGAATGGGAGTTCTATAAAGTACTCTCAATCCCAATTGCTCGAGGAAAGAGTTCGGTTCATTCTTTTGGAATCCAAGAGCTTTGGGGTGAAGGACCAATAGGCCCTCTATATTTTTCCGTAGGACGATCTCCTCTGGTCTGGGGTCCTTCAGTCAAGGGATCCTCCCTGTTTTCTGGGCAAGCTCGGTCTCTAGATCAAATCAGCTTAGGCAGTGATGACACATTTCGATTGCCTTGGATTCTAAACAGGCTCGGGCCAGCAAGGCTATCTATTTCATTGTCACGTTTAGAAAACAATCGAGATATTCCGCATTCCTACCTGGTCGGTTATAGGTTGAATATTAAACCTTGGAAAAGTTTGGAAATGGGCCTTTCAGCGTTAGTCCATTCGGGCGGTGATGGATCTCCGTCTGCTTCACTGAGGAGCCGTATTTTGGATCACCTCATTGTAGTCGAGCCCTTGACGAAGCTGGGTACTCCAGGGCGTCAGAAGTTGGCAATTTCTAATCGATTCGCTGGCTTTGATGTCAGGTGGCGATTGCCCTGGGCTAAAGCCCCTCAGATTTATGCTTCCCTTGTCTTTGATGACTTGGGGAAGTTCAACCAATTGGGACGAGTTTTTGGGCAAGATGCTTCCTACGTAACAGGGGTATTTTTACCTCAGCCGTTTGGAAATCCTCAGAGCTCTGTGCGTTTAGAATATAGAGAGGCAGGGATAAGGTTCTATCAGCACAATCCTTTTAGTTCGGGTCTGACTATAGATGGGATCATCATTGGAGACAATTTAGGACCCAATGGGAGGGGTGGTTATTTAGAGTTCGATACCATGACAAAACTTGCCGGCCGACTCAAACTAGAATTGGCTTGGGAAGAACGGAGTGACGACCAATATGTTGTGCGAGAAGGATTTGTCTTTGAAAATATTTTGAACAAACCCGAGGAAATCAGAGTGAGACTTGTTGGATCTTGGGAAGAAAATTGGGAGTTGGGTCTACTCACTTTAGCTAGAGTTGGGTATGAGAAAGTTGATAATTATGGGGCCCTTCAAGGAATGGATCGAAGCAACTGGTTGTTTGAGTTGCGTACCATATTGCCATTGTCATTTTGATTGAAAATTCCAGTGCTTTCCTAAGTTTCTTTGCACTATTGGGGTATGACTGAAACGGAGTTAGCATTATTTGGTAATTCGGAAGTTTTATCGTTTCTGTATCGCTGTCACAAGGAGGAGTCGTGTTTGAAGAACCAGTCGAAAAATGGTTTCGTCTTGAGGGGAAAACGGCTGTTGTGACCGGTGCGGTTGGTATCCTTGGCAAATATTTTTGTCGAGGACTTGCCTCTGTCGGAGCGGATGTAGCGGTGATTGATTTGGATGAGGACTCCTGCCAGAAGTTTGCCAAGGAGCTTAGGCAAGAATATGGCACTGACGCGATGGGAGTGGCTTGCGATATAACTTCTCCAGAGGAAGTAGGGCAGATGGTTGAGGAAGTAGTAGGAACTCTTGGAAAGATTAATGTTCTTCATAATAATGCTGCAGCAAAGTCAAAAGATTTGACGGAATATTTTACTAGCTTCGAGGATTACTCATATCGAGAGTGGCAGGAAATGATGAGAGTTAATGTTGATGGCATGTTCTTAGTCGCTCAAGCGGTAGGGAAACAAATGTTATCTCAAGGACAAGGTGGCAGCATAATCCAAACCGCTTCTGTGTATGGAGTAGTTGCACCAGATCAAAGAATCTATGAGGGATCTGAATACATGGGAGTGGAAATCAACACTCCTGCAGTATATGCTACTTCGAAAGCTGCTGTGATAGGACTGACTAAATATTTGGCTACTTACTGGGCGAAAGAGAACATAAGAGTTAACGCAATCACCCCAGGAGGAGTCGAAAGCGGGCAGAATGAACAATTCCAATCGCTGTACTCGAGAAGAGTTCCATTAGGAAGGATGGGAAAAGCTTCAGAAATGGTGGGAGCGCTAGTCTATTTGGCTTCTGATGCTTCTAGTTATGTGACTGGACAGAATCTGATTGTCGATGGTGGTCTAACCACGTGGTAATTTGATGTTGTCTTACTACTAATTCCTTACATTTAGCTCTCAATAAAAAAAGAATCGAAATTTAAACTATTGAGGGAAATCATTTGTATCGTATCTCGCTAAATCATAACGACGATCTATACTAAGAGTAGTTTCACCACCAGAATCTTTAAAGGCAATTCCACATTTATACTCATCCAGCAACTTAACAGTATCATTATTGTAAGCGCCGTGTGGATAACACATTATCCAATCTTTAGTAGAAGCACCAACTTGATTTAAAAATTTCAGTGAATTTATTATTTCCTCTCTCTGGTCATCCACGCTACACCTATCAAGCCAAATATGCTTATAACCATGGCTACCAATATACATTCCATCAGCCAACATTATTTTCAGATCATCAGTTGTTAGGTACAAATCATCAGCGAAATCACGCTGTTTCTGACCAACATATTTCTCGAATAAGATAGAAATAATATCAGCACGGATCTTTTCGGGAAGAAGAAACTGTAGCAATCGCTTAATTAAGGCAGGTTCGGGCTCTGAATCATACTTTCCATTTGATCCATAGGTAATCTTCCATTCACTAAGAAGTTCTTTCTTAATATCTCTAGAAATACACAAATCAAATAATTCTTCAAGTAATAACTTATAATTCCTACATCGTTCGAGTATAAAATGAATAGCATTAACACCTAACAATTCGCGGTCAAGAATTGCTTTAGCAGGAGGGAAAAAAGTACCTTGAATTTTTCTTGATTTTAGCTCTGGTAATACAAACTTAATATGATCTTTATAGCCATCATCGAACGTAAGTAAACAAGAATTCTCTGGGATTGAACTTCCATTTAAACAAGAAGAAATAACATCTTCTGCTTGTATTATCTGATACTTAGATTGTAAATGATCCAATTGAGTTTTAAATTTTTCAAATTCTAGGCCTTTGATGCCAGGATACAGAGATTCTTTAATCTCTCTAACATAGTGATACATTACTACAGTTAAATTTCCTTTAATTTGGTCTATCTTGATCGCCATCAGCCTTAAAAATCCTTATTCTAGAATCTTCCAAAGAGTGGTCTATATAAAAATAAATTTGAATATTTTTCTTTAGAAATGGCTCAAAGTAATTTGGAATTATTATTTCATCTGAGTTTTCTGGAACTTCAATAAATCCCGATGATTTGATGGTATCTTCATTCATGCCATAACAATATAAATCAATATATTCAGATTGTGACCTAACCATCAATTTTGTGAAGAAATTATTTAAAGATCCGAAAGGTATTTCTTCCCCGTAGTAATCCACAATCCTCAAAATCGATGACGAATTAAAATTAACTTCCCTTAAAACCAATATTGATAAAATTTCCCCGTTTAAAGTAATGGCGTAAATTTCATAATTGAAAACCGGATGTAAAAAATAGCGTTTATTAAAATAATCCCAATCTTTATAAGGTATTCTGGATTTGTACAACTCAAATGGAAATCCATTTTTTAGTTCTTCTGAAGTAATTTTTGAGATTTCATATTTTGTTTTTTTGTCATCAAATGACGTCTTCTCTTTTAGCCAATTCGGTATGCTTCCAATTTTATTAGTATTAACTTCTATATTTGGAATAAAAAAATGCTTCAATTTACCCGTCGAATATCCTAAGTATTCATAAATATCAATCGTATCAATACCTATACCAACAGACATAATTGTCCTATGACCCATTGACCTCAAGTATTCAAGAATACGTACTCCCAACAGGGATTCCCCATTATTGCTTGAAACTTTCCAGGTGGTTGTCCAAGCATCTGCTTTTAAATCATCCGAAGCTAAGATGTACCCTATAATTCCATTAATCTTTTGGTCTGCATTTCGAGAAATAATGAAATTAATATTTTCACCATTTTCGTGTTGGAAATTAAAGAAATCTTTATTAATAGCTAAGATATGGTCTTTTTTCCATTCAAGATCGATGTATTTCATGATTTCGTCTACGTCTTTTATCTTAGCAATGCTTAATTCATTTTTTTTAGACACAGGTAAGCCTCACAGGAAAATCAAGCGCTACAAAATCTGAAATATCTAACTCCCAAGTTTCAATTTCAGACTCATCTGAAATCCTATATCGAGCAAGTTAAATCAAACACAAAACTAGCAGGATCAAAATCTGAGTGCAATTTATTTTTGAGCATTTTTAACAACCATCTTGCGTGATTCCATAGTTGTTCCGAACCGATAATGCACATAGTTGTTTGTTTATTCTTCTTTTCTTACCTT
>CAWWAX010000023.1:0-19933 GCA_963935005.1 uncultured bacterium
TATGTATGGAAAATATGTTCATGAAGCAGTGCTTGAGTCAGAAGAAAAATTCACGGGTCCTACTGTGCACTACGTGGATCACGATTACGATACTGGTGAGATCATAGCACAAGTTCCAGTGCCAGTTCTGGACGGGGATGACTGGAAGACATTGGGGCGTAGAGTTTTGCATGCAGAACACCAGCTGTATCCAAGCATAGTAGATCAGTTATGTAAAACTGTTGTAGCGGAATCAGGGGACGGGAAGAAATCGATTGATCAGATACAAGGTACGAATTCCAACGCTTAAGATAATTCACCCGAGAGGCAATATACAGATATGACCAAAAAGGCTTTACTAAGCGTTTCCGATAAAACGGGAATCCATGACTTCGCCCGGGCTTTGACTGAAATGGGGTGGGAGATCCTTTCTACTGGTGGTACAAGCAAAGTGCTTCGTTCGGCCGGAATTTCAGTCACGGATGTTACTGAGATCACAAAACACGAAGAGATAATGGAGGGGAGAGTTAAGACTCTTCATCCAGCTGTTCATTCAGGTATTTTAGCTCGAAGAGATTGCGAAGAAGACCTTTCAACGATGGCGGCGTATGGCTATGAGGCAATCGATTTAGTAGCTGTAAATCTATACCCATTTGAAGAAGCCATCAAGGATGTTTCCATAACGATGTCCGCGGCTATGGCTCAGGTTGACGTGGGAGGCCCCACTATGCTCCGTTCTGCAGCTAAGAATCATAAAAATGTTTGGGCTTTGGTTGATCCAGGCGATTATGAAATGGTTTTGTCTGCGATTCAGAGGGACGATCTTGAGTCAGTAGAGCTGCGTCAATCGCTAGCTTCTAAGGTTTTTCAACATCTGAGTGCCTATGATTCCTGCATAGCAGAGTATCTTTCCCAAGGATCAGCGAAAGAGATCGAATACCCGTCAAAATTAAATTTTACGGGGAATCTTATGCAAGAATTGAGGTATGGTGAAAACCCGTCTCAGAGAGGAGCATTTTATTCAGTTGGGGATGGCGGACATGGCTTAGCGGCTCTTAAACAATTACAGGGAAAACCATTGTCCTACAATAACTTCTTGGACTTAGATGGTGCGTTATTATCTTTGTCTCCATTTGCACATTCGTCTCAACCAGTGGTGTGTATAGTCAAACATACAACGCCTTGTGGGATGGCTCGAGGCAGCACTGTAGAGGATGCATATCGTGGAGCTCATGGGTGTGATCCACAGAGTGCATTTGGATCGGTTATTTCTGTCAACAGAGAAATAGACTCCAGTGCTGCTGAAGCAATGTCAGAATTATTTGTTGAGTGTATCGTTGCCCCCAGCTATGGTTCTGGCGCTATGAACATTCTTGCAAAAAAGAAGAATCTACGCCTGATGATCTCAGGATCGAATGCCGAAACAACAGGGCGTGTGAGCCAATCCGGATTTGATGATAGAGGAGACAACGCGCAATTTTTATCTGAGTATGGTCGGCGTCCCGAACCAGCGATGTTTAGGAGTATTTATGGTGGTTTTTTAGTGCAAGATCCGGCGCCAATTCCATTTTATGGCAAAGTGTCAGATAAATGGGAAGTGGTCACAGAGGTTTCACCGACTCCCGACGAAATGGATGACTTGGATTTTGCTTGGTCTTGCGTCTTTGGTGTGAAATCGAATGCTATTGTTCTGGTCCGGTCAGGCACAACAATAGGGATTGGATCCGGACAGATGAGCAGAGTGGATTCTTCGAGGATAGCAGTCTGGAAAGCCAATGATATTGGAGCAATTTTGGAGGGATCAGTTTTAGCCTCTGACGCTTTTTTCCCTTTCCGAGATGGAATTGATGCCGCAGTTGAAGCGGGTGTTCGATCGATTATTCAACCGGGTGGTTCTATTAGAGATCAAGAAGTGATAAATGCTGCCAATGAACATGGTATATCCATGGTGTTTACGGGAAGCCGTTCATTTAGGCACTAGAAAGTGGAAGGGCTTTATGATTTCTTTTACAGAGATTGCTGGAGGGGTGGCAGAGCGGTTTAATGCACCAGTCTTGAAAACTGGCGTCCGAAAGGACTCGTGGGTTCGAATCCCACCCCCTCCGTTTCAAGGAAGTATGTGCGGCTAGAATTGATTTCTTCTAATTCTGTCCCTTTGTCGGCTGGCGATTTCAACTAGTCTCCTTAACTCTGTGATAGGATTCGTATGATCATCGACTTGAAGTCTCAGGACGGTGTCATTATTTAGCCAAACTCCACCGTCTTTCTTAACGATCAGCATTGCAGCCGATTGCATTCCACGTTTGTCTCCACCTGCGTCCTGCCCGGCTTCTAGGGCAGCTAGTAGACGGAAGGATAGGTGGCCAGTAGTGGTTTCGAAGGTTTCTACCATGTTTTGTACAACTTCAGGTCCTGCCAATATGTTGCCTTGAGCTGAAACGTTGTCTCTGATTACGTGGCCAGCCCATTCACTTGCCTCAGGTCCAGTATGGGTAGCTACTTCACCTCGGGAATTCATGACCGAGAATTGACGACCTTGGATTGTCCAGGTTTCCGGGCGAGGGTTAGGATCGTTTTCGAGTATTTTGGAAACAACTGAAGTAGGGGAGAAGCCATATTGTAATAGTTCTAATCCTTGAGGTCCGTAACTAACATCTACAATTGCTTGGGTGGCGACCATTCCCACTCCAGCCTCACCCCAAAGCACTCCGTTCCCCACTGAAAACACACGAGATTGCACAGCACCACCAGTCTCGCCCGTTGCGGGATCGTGTCCAAGGATGGAAAAAGTCGCTACAGGGGGCCATACTGAATTCAAAGTGTTCTGAGCTTCGAGGTTGGGAGGATCACACAATATTCCCATCTTTGCCATTAGAACTATAGCAAGCATGCTAGTCGTTTGTCTAAGTATTTTCATCAATCACTGTACTCCTTATCAAAGACAGCTATTATCAGGCCTAATCGAGATTTAGATAACTGAAAGTATGACCTGATTTGGGTTGTTACAACACAGGTGTGGAATTGTTGATAGAGTAGGTCTATTTTTATTTGTAATAAATTATAATCGTTAAAGATAGAGGTTTATGTGAGGAATAAAATCATTTTTCTATTTAGCACCATATTGTGGGTTGGGGTGTTAGATCTCTGGACAAAGCGATGGGCTCTTACTAGCCTGAGTTCTGGTCCCATGTCTGAATTCATGGGTGGCTTGGTTCCGTTGACCTTAGCTTTCAACAAGGGCGCCGCCTTCGGGATTTCAGTTGGCAGTGATTCCCGATGGTTGTTTGTTCCACTAAGCATAATTGCACTAGGCCTCCTTATTCATATACTTAAAATTTCAGAACAACAGGATTATCTTCGCATACTTGCTTGTTCGTTGGTAATAGCTGGTGCTTTGGGAAATCTCTACGACAGGATTCGATGGGCTAGAGGTGTCGTAGATTTTATCGGTCCTATAAATCTAGGATTCATGTTGTGGCCAATCTTCAATGTAGCCGACATGGCTATATCATGCGGAGCTTTTCTACTAGCCATATCGTTCTGGAAGGAAGAAAACGAATTGGCGAAGACCGGACCAAAGTCCTGAGGGGACAGGATCAACACAGTAGTGCCTTCCTGTCCTCTCAGGACATCCCTGAAGTTCAGAGGGAATGTTCAAGATCGGACTCTACAGTATCAAATGTTCCTTAAGGTCTTTATCGGACACATGTAATCTGAATTTATCAACTTCAGAATGTTTGGTGTCGATAAGCTTACCGTGCACATCTTCTCCGAGAGCTTCCTTTAGAAATTCACTCCCTTCTGCGACTTCAACGGCTTCAAAGAGGTCATGCGGAAGGGCTTGGATATTCAGGTCCTTACGATCAGCATTGCTAAGTTTGTATAGGTCCATTGTCATTTCTTCAGGTAGCTTTGTGTTATTGGTCAACCCATCTAGTCCAGCAGAAAGCATGACGCTAAAAGCGAGGTAGGGGTTGCAGGTAGGATCCGGGAATCGCAGTTCCATCCGTGTAGCCACTTCCTTGCCTGGCTTATAAAGAGGGATTCTGACAGATGCCGAACGATTGCGTTCCGCCCATGCGATATAAACAGGAGCCTCATACCCCGGTACAAGTCTTTTATATGAGTTATAAGTTTGGTTAGTAACAAGTGCCATTTCACGTGCATGGTCAAGAACACCAGCAATGAAACGCTTAGCAGTTCCACTTAAATGCTGGGAATCATTTTTGTCGTAGAATGCATTTGTAGTCTCATCTTTGAAGATAGATAAATGCACATGCATCCCGCTGCCGTTTTCGTCCGGCAGAGGTTTTGGCATAAAGGTAGCGAAGACCCCGCAACGTCTAGCGACTTCTTTTACGACGTATTTATAGGTTTGCAGATTGTCTGCCATCCTAAGGGCTTCCTGATAGCGAATGTCGATTTCGTGTTGGGAGGGCCCCACTTCTGAGTGATGATACTCCACCGGAACACCCATCGTTTCAAGGGCGAATACTGTAGCTTCTCTAATGTCATCACCAACATCTGTGGGGTTGATATCAAAGTAACCCGCCTGGTCTAAAAGAGTTGGACCAGAATTGTCCTTAAAATAGAAGAATTCCGCTTCTGGACCGATGTTCATATGGGAGAATCCATGGTTGCCCAGGCGCTCTAAATTTTGAGCCAAGATCACTCTTGGACAGGATTGGTAGGGTTCACCGTCGGGCGTGCATATTTTGGCGAACATACGCATGGACTTTGAACCACCTGGACGGAATGGAAGCACTTGTGCTGTGGAAGCTAAAGGAAAAGCTACCATGTCACTCTCATGGATGCGACGGTAGCCCTGTATCGAAGATCCGTCAAATCCCATTCCTTCACTGAAAGCACCTGAAAGTTCCTTTGGTGTGATCGAAAAGGATTTGAGGAATCCGATCATGTCGGTAAACCAGATTCTAATGGATGCAACGTTGTATTCCTTTACATAATTAAGCACTTCTTCGGGTGTGCTGAATGAGAGCCCGTTTTGACAGTCCATCTCGGCGACATGGTCTTCCATATCTGCACGAAAATCTTCTACTTCGTATAACCAGGAATCTTCGTTCATTGATAAAACTCCTCTAGGGAATAATGTTGGGAAAAAGTATCAGTGATTGAAATAATCACTTGGAGAGTTGTGTTCATGAGGGCTAAATTTTGGGGGTCAGTCGCCTTACAGTCTAGTGGTCTAATCCCAACCGACTGTCTCAAAATACTCAATCGGACCGCCTTGCACGGCAAGAGTAACCTTGGCACGTGCGATGATATCTATCCAGAGGTCGAGTGTCAAGTTCTAGACCCTTGGGCCAGTTCAGTGGTGACCCAGTTGCTGATATGATGTTTACGTGTCAATTTCGATAGTTCGACGAAGTCGGAAACCTTCGTTCAATCGGAGAATACGGGAAAATGTGGGAATTGCTTAGTAGTGTTTGGGTCAACAATAGAACCTTGGACTGGACTGTCGCTGCCTTACTAATCCTAAGCGTCATCGGTGTGCTTAAGTTACTCATAAGCACCATCGCAACCAGAATGGCATTGAGCTCTAAAAAAACAGAGACCAAGCTGGATGATTTAATCTCACGTTGCTTAGAAAATGTTAAAACTATTTCGATCGTTTTTTTTGGATTTTATTTAGGAGCTTTAAATTTAAACCTTCCGACTATGGTCGATGAGTTTCTTCAAAAAGGGTTGATCTTAGTTTTTCTTTTGCAAGGAGCTCTATGGGCTAACACTGTAGTAAATCACATCTTGACAGATTGGGCGCGGGAAAAGTACTCTGGCGACAGTACAATCTCGACTGCACTGGGCTCTATTGGATTTCTTGTAAGAGGTGCTGTCTGGGCAATGTTCTTGATGCTGGCTTTAGATAATGTGGGATTAGACGTAGGCCCTTTGATTGCTTCCCTGGGAATAGGAGGCGTGGCTCTTGCTCTTGCTCTTCAAAACGTTTTGGGAGATCTGTTTGCCTCATTTTCAATCGTTTTTGACAAACCCTTTGTGGTAGGAGATTTCATTGAAACTGGAGGTTTTGAAGGGAGAGTTCAGCATGTGGGTTTAAAGACCACTCGACTGGAAGCTTTGAGTGGTGAACAATTAATAGTGTCTAACTCTGACCTTTTGTCTAGTAGAATCAGGAACTTCGAGAAGAGGGCCAAACGCCGTATCAGTTTTATTTTGAGAGTGGTCTATGATACACCGTCAGAAAAACTAGAGAAGATTCCAGGTATCCTCCGAGAAATCATAAAAAAGCAAAAGGTAGCTCAATTTGACAGAGCTTTTCTGACCAAGCTAGGAACACATGGTATCAATTTTGAAGCAGTATACTTTATAGAAGCGCCTGATCTATCTAGCTTTGGAACAGTGAACCACGATATAAATATGGGAATAATTGAGAAGTTTGGTCTCGAAGGAATTGAGTTCGCTGTTACTAGTAAAACCATCAATGTGTAATCGTTAGGACAGGTTGGCCTCGAGATCAAGACGTAATCTTCTTGACTAAAAAACCTTCGGGTATTCGTGGTTAAGCTTTACTGGGAATAAAGTCGACATATTCTATCCTCCGTCCACGCATGGTGGCGATTTCGAAGAGGGTGGTATTGCTCTGGACGGTATCACCAACTCGTCCGATACGGTGCAATGATCCGAACATGTGGCCGCCAAGGGTGTCGTGGGAGTCCTCAGGTAGATGGGTTGACAATTTCTCGTTGACTGCCCGGATGGGCGTTCCGCCCCAGATACGCACTCTTCCATTCTCTAGGTGTTGGAAAGATAAGGGTTCGTCCACTTCGTGTTCGTCCTGAATTTCCCCAACAATTTCTTCGATTAAATCTTCTAATGTTACTAGTCCTGCAGTACCGCCAAATTCGTCGACGACAATCACCATGTGACTTTTAGCTTGTCGCATTTCTGGCAATAAATCTTCAACAAGTTTCGTTGTAGGAACAAACTGGATCGGCCTTATGATTTCAGACAAAATCGTGACATCATTTCGTTGAGCTCGCCAGAGGTCACGCCCAATTAGGAGGCCTTCTATTTCATCAACATTACCGCAGTATACGGGGAGTCTGAGATGGCCATTGTCCAACATGACGGTGACAGCTGTTTCTAAATCTGTGTTAAGGTCAATGGCAATAATATCAGTTCGAGGAGTCATAACGTCTGTGACCAAGACTTCGTCCAATCTAATGACGTTTGTCACGACTTGTAGCTCGTCCTCATCAATGGCTCCTTCACTGTAGCCTATCTGGGCTAAAACTTCCAAATCTATTCGGCTAACGGTTGCCTTTTCTTGATTTCGTAGGAGCTGACTGAAAGAGTTGATCGGAATCAAGATCGGTTTCATCAATATCAACATCCAGTGGAGCAAGTGAGCAGAGGGGTCTGCTAGTTTTTTCCAATAGACTGCACCGATGGTTTTTGGGACGATTTCAGAGAAGACTAAAATTGCTAAAGTCAGTATTCCCGTGAAAAATCCTATCCAGATTTCACCGAAAAGTTTAGTGGCTACAGACCCACCTAGGGCCGCACCAGCGGTGTGGGCTATTGTGTTGAGAGTGAGGATGGCAGCGATTGGTTCATCAATGGCTGACTTCATGTTTGCCAGGTAGCTTCCAGCCTTGGATTCTTTCTCCTTGAGTATTTCAATATGAGCAGGGGTTACAGAAAGTAAAACTGCTTCAAGTATTGAACACAGGGCAGAGACGGCCAAGGAAATTCCAACGATCCATAGGAGAGTGATCATGTAGGAGTATGGAAACATGTATGCTGTTCAGGCAAGGGGTAATGTGTTTGGCCGATAGGTTGATATTTCGGATCTCTGGATGGTTAGAGTTCATTAATTGTTTTAGAATGATGGGCAGGAGGAGTTGGATCTAATATTTTATTGACCAAAATTGGGTCGGCCAGGTTCGTTATTCACTAAAGAAGGATTGAAAATTCTATGAAGTTCACAAGAGATCTTTTCAAACGGTACCTGCTCGCAGGATTGATTGCTCTGACCATTGGTGGTACTGCTCTTGAGGGACAGACCGCTGTAACTACTCCAGAGGAACAATTCGGGCATGAATTTGGTGCAGATTACGTTCTTCCGAATTACAGTGATCTCTACGAGTATTGGGAAAAATTGGCGACAGAATCTGACAGAATGTCAGTGCAAGACATAGGCTATACCGAAGAAGGTAGACCACAAATTATGGCGATTATCACGGCCCCTGAAAATCGTCCACATTTGGAACGTTATAAAGAAATTTCAAGGAATTTAGCGAAAGCAGAAGGAGTAACTGAAGAAGAAGCCTATAAACTAGCCGCTGAAGGAAAAGTAGTTGTATGGATTGATGGAGGTCTACATGCGACTGAAGTCCTGGGATCTGCTCAATTGATGGAAATGGTATACAGATTAGTCAGTTATGATGATGCAGAGACAATGCGAATTCTAAGAGATGTAATAATTCTTGCTGTCCAAGTAAATCCTGATGGTATGGAGTTAGTCTCAGATTGGTACATGCGAGAGTCGGATCCACTCAAGAGAAGTACTAGCGGAGTTCCTGTTCTGTATCAGAAGTATGCGGGCCACGACAACAACAGGGATTTCTATATGTCAGCACTATCTGAAACCACCAACATAAACAGAATCCTCTATCGCGAATGGTTTCCGCAAATAGTCTACAATCATCACCAGACTGGCCCCACTGGGACAATCATGTTCGCACCTCCATTTAGAGACCCTCCTAATCACAATTTGGACCCATTGATAATCACTGGATTAGATGGTGTGGGAGCTGCGATGCATGCACGATTTGTTAAGGAAGGGAAGGGGGGTACAACCATGAGAACTGGGGCGGGTTATTCTACCTGGTGGAACGGTGGTCTCAGAACCACGCCTTATTTTAAAAACATGATTGGGCTACTGACTGAGACTGTTGGAAATCCGACCCCCATTAACATTCCCTTCAAGCCGGATCGTCAGATATCACACGGGGATCTCCCACTTCCTGTAGAACCAGGCGTTTGGCATTTTCGACAGTCAGTTGAATACTCACAGACAGCAAACTGGGCCGTGCTAGACTATGCTTCCAGGAATAGAGACCATCTGTTGTCAAACATTTGGCGAATGGGGATGAACTCTATAGAGCGTGGAAACAGAGATAGCTGGACTGTACTGCCTTTTGAAGTCGAAAAAGCACAAGAAGAATTGGGTGAAAATACGTTGGGTGGATTGGCAGATTATAGACGGTCCCTACAGTCTGTAGATGATCGTGACCCAAGAGGCTTCATTATACCGTCGAGCCAGGCAGATTTTGCGACAGCTACTAAATTTATAAATACTCTCATAAAGAATGGAGTAGATGTCTACCAGGCAGGTGATGATTTTGATATAGGAAACCACTCGTATCCCTCTGGTTCCTATGTTGTCAAAGCCAATCAAGCATTTCGTCCACATGTCATGGACATGTTTACGGCTCAACAGCACCCCAATGATTTTGCGTATCCAGGGGGCCCTCCGACACCACCGTATGACAATGCAGGTTGGACATTGGCTTTCCAGATGGGAGTGGAATTCGATCCAATATTTGTCGCCCTTGATGGGCCCTTTGAGAGGCTTGAGGAACTCCAAGTAATTGCCGACGGAATATTTGTCGGTCAAGGAGAAGACGGATATCTTTTTGACCACAGTCAAAATAATTCATTTTTAGTGTTGAATAAACTTCTAGAGAAAGGACACGAAGTGCATTGGTTGCTAGATGAGACTGATACTTCGGATCTGTCTGAGGGAGCCTTCTACGTGGGGCAGGAGGGGTTTGCAAGCGAAAGCGCGCGCGAGATGACTGAAGGGACTGGAGTGGATTTTCTCAGATCATCTGCACCGAAAGGTTCAACGATTCAACTGAAGAAACCTCGAATTGCCTTGTGGGACCAGTATGGTGGTTCTATGCCGTCAGGTTGGACAAGGAAAATCTTGGAAGACTTCGAATTCGAGTTCTCTGTAGTGTTCCCCCAGGACCTAGCCAATACTGATCTGGCGTCACAATTTGACGTCATTATTCTTGAAGATGGAGCAATTCCTAACGTGGGAACTTCCAGTCAAGGGTCTCGGAGAAGAGGTTTGGATCCTAGCACAATCCCAGAGGAATACCAAGATCGTTTGGGGTCTCTGACGGCAGAGAAAGGAATACCTGAGATTCTACATTTCGTGGAAAATGGGGGTACGGTGATTGCAATAGGGGGATCAGCTGTTCTGGGTTACTACGCTGGCCTTCCAATTACTAATCATTTATTGGAAGCTGGCCGACCAGTAACTAGGGACGAATACTTTACTCCAGGCTCTGTGCACTCCATCAAAATAGAAAGTGACAGTCCGTTAACACATGGTTTAGGGGATGAATTGGATGTCATGATTAGTCATAGCCCAGTCTTCAGTTTGGAGGCTGGATATGAAGACTTAGGTGTAAAGCGGATAGGTTGGTTCGATTCTGCTGAACCTCTTCGAAGTGGCTGGGCTTGGGGCCAGGAACGAATGGAAGGAGGTACAGCCCTGATAGAGGCCGAGGTTGGCTTGGGCAAGATGCTTCTATTTACTCCCAAAATTACTTTTCGGGCCCAATCACATGCAGCTTTCCCACTTCTATTCAACGGAATCTATTATGGAAGCGGTGTAAGAGATTGATTTATCTAGAATAACACTCTGAGACGTTCTGATGACAGGTATGACTTAAACAATATTGGATGTGATATGATCTGGAAGTACTGTTTGATTGGATTGACTGGCTCGTTCACTATGTTTGGAGGTCTAGCAGCGCAGATATCTGGTGTTGTTAAAACAAGTGGTGGCAACCCAGTTTCTGGAGTTGCCATAGAAGCATGGAGTGAAGTGCAAAGAGTCACTGCTGTTGCTTCTGATACAAATGGCCGATTTAGATTTTTGGATTTATTGGGGTCCGATATAGTCCTTTTGCGTGCATCTGGTTTAGGATTTCAAGTCACTGAAGTGAGAATAGACAGAGCCATTGAAGAATATGTTTTAGTCTTAACAGAAGATCCCTTGGTAATTGATGGCCTAGTGGTAACAACGAATAAGAGTGCATGTGAATACCCACAGGGCGACATGAGGGCTCGGAATCTTTGGGGTCAAGCGAGTCAGAGATACCATGGGTTAATGGATACTCTGGGAATCGCTAGTTATTTGGCGGAAGCTGATACTATCGTGGCCATTTCAGAATTGGGAACTTTAGAATTGCCTGATTTGAACCTTAGCCAAAGAGGATCCTCTTCATTACTGCGTTTCAGTTGGACTAGAAGGATAGAAAGGGAAGGCTATGCCTTTAGCACTCGAGCAACTGATGGCGTCGAGGTCTATGAATCTTGGGTGTATCCTCCACTCGAGGCAGATTTTGCCCCTCATTTCATAGATGAAAGCTTTGGAAAAAGACACTATTTCAGGATTCAGGAAGAGAACTCCGACGGGTGGAGTCTTTCGTTCTGTCCTAAGGGCGACGACGATCCTTCTATAAGTGGTAGTATCACTTTGGCCCGAGATACAACGGTAGCATCGGTCAGGTGGTCTTTTAGAACACCAGAACCACTGGAAAACGCAGGGGGTAGTGTTTTTTTCCCCCCAGTACTTGAGGGTGATAGCGATATCTATCTCCTTCCCAGTGAAGCCATAACATGGAAAAGTGTTCCCAATGGTGATTATCTGCAGCGATACCAAAGGTATGAAGAATGGTATGTAGCGCCAGGCGATTCAGTTCCTTTGCTCCCGTTAAGGCGGGAACCCTGACATTTCTGAATGCAAGAACCAAACGGTTTACCGAGCCTATCAGTTTCTAGTTGCTAGCTCAACGGTGCCAGGCCAGCTTGGGCTAACAAAATCAACAGTGCTCTCTTAATGCCCCTCGGACCGTTTTGATTGATGTAGTATTCGTCTGGTGAATGGGAAGCAACACCAACTCCTCCTCCTCCTATAGTTACCGATGGAATGCCCAGAGAAATCGGAATATTGGAATCGGTCGAACTTCTACCTAGAACTGCAGTTAGCCCAAGTAGTTCAGTTGATGCCACAGCCCGTAGGACAAGAATTTCGTCGGAGGTGATCTCGCCCGAAGGCCGATCTCCAATCAATTTAATTTCGACGCTTAGGGGAGGGCCGTCCCTACGGTTCAGGTTCATCTCTTGGACCGCCTTGTTTATCGATCTGTGAAATATACTGTCTATTTCGATAAGACGTTCTTGGCTTTCAGATCTCATATCTACTTGCATAGATACCATTGCTGGTATGGAATTGATCGAGGTTCCTCCTTGCATGGTTCCTACATTATAACTTGTCTTGGGTCCGCTCCGCGTATAGGCGTCGGCTGCCAGTTCGAAATAGTACACAGCACGACTCAATACATGGGCTGGATTGACCAAGCCGAAAGCGCCCCAAGAATGTCCACCTGGTCCTGCGAAGGTGACTAAGTAACGATGTGATCCGAGACCCTGATGTGTCACCCGAGTATCACTGGTTCCGTCTATTGATATGAAGCTTGAAATTGTGAAGTCGCTTTCATTAAATAGATGCTTGACACCTCTGAGGTCTCCCAGCCCTTCTTCTCCTACAGTTCCAACGAAAAGAATGTTTTGTTCAGTTTCTATATTATTGGCGTTCATAGTTTTGAGGATAGCCAGAAGTGCTGCTAAACCTCGAGTGTCGTCACCTATACCTGGAGCTCTCAGGGTATCTCCTGCCTGTTGCACTTGAACATTTGTCCCTTCGGGGAAGACAGTGTCAAGATGCGCCGAGATTACTAAAGTGCTTGCTTTTGGGGTAGACCCTTTTCTTAGAGCTATGACATTTCCTACCTGGTCAATATAACTACTATCAACTCCAGCAAGGTTGAGCATTTCTAAAAATGCAAGTGCCCGTTCAGTTTCAGCGAAGGGAGGTGCTGGAATTTCAGTCAGAGTTATAAGAGTTTCAATGGTTTCTGGGTCATGTGTGTCGAGATAATTAAACGCCGCTTGGACGCTGGTGCTAGTCATTATCTCACGCACCTCTTCTAGCACGGATCTCTCCTGGGCCAGGGATGGGTCCGTAAAAAAAACAACAAGGACTAATAAGAACCAGGACATTTTACTATTATTTATACACATTGTATTTTTACTCCTGTTTATCGAAGTATACTTATAAAGCACTTAGGGGTTAAGTTTCAAGGGAAATTTGGGTTCAATCCAAGTCATACATGGGACAATAAATGCTGTTGCCGTTGGTTAAACAATCACAAGGTATCCTGGTTAAGTAACTATGAAATTCAGTTTTGTCCACCGTCTTTTATTGGCTTTGACTCAGAAAGCCAATTTGTTGGCAGAACATGCAGGACAAATTGGGCTGTTGTTTTTCAATCTCAGCTTGGCATCGATTCGCCTTAGAGTTTCTTCGAAAGCAATTTTCAGACAGATAAATTTAATCGGTATCCAGAGTGTTCCTATAGTTTTGTTAGCGGCAGGACTCGTGGGGGTCGTGACCAGCCAGCAGGGTGGTTATCAGATGCAGAGCAGCCTTCCGGTATACATTATGGGGTCTATAGTGGTAGAAAGTGTGGTACTAGAAATGGGCCCAGTGCTTACTGCTATCGTAATGATCGGAAGAGTGGGTGCACGTATTACTGCCGAACTAGGTACTATGAGGGTATCCGAGCAGATAGACGCTCTTTATTCGGTTGGTCGTGATCCAGTGGAAGTTTTAGCGGCACCCAGGGTTTTAGCCATGATGATATCTATGCCACTGCTGGTTGCTTTGGCTAATATGGTCGGAATTTTAACGGGAATGATATCTGCTCAGTACACATTGGGTTTAGGTATTGAGAGGTTTTTCTATGGTGCTAGGCTTTGGTGGCACTCTTACGACATGTTCTACTCTCTCTTGAAAGCTTTCTTTTTTGGAATGGCGATCCCATTGATAGCTGTGCATATGGGTTTGAGGACAAGGGGTGGGGCAGAGGGAGTCGGGCGTACCACTACAGAATCGGTGGTCTTTATGATTCTTACGATTTTGGTTATTGATGCCATGTTCCCACCACTTTTCCTACAATAAGGTTGAACTTGTCTGAGCTTAAAGAAACAACTGCAATTCAATACCAAGGGATAACAAAGGCATTCGATGCTCCTGTCCTATCGGGTATCGATTTGTCAGTTAATTCTGGAGAGATGTTCGCCTTATTCGGTCCTTCTGGAACGGGTAAAAGCGTGCTTTTGAAGACTACTCTGAGTCTGATAGTTCCAGATCAAGGTGATGTTCTTATCAATGGAGAATCGGTATACTTCGGGAACTCCGATACGTTAAATAATGTTAGGGATATTATTGGTTATGTGTTCCAGTATGCTGCTTTATTCGATTCACTCTCTGTCGCAGAGAATGTAGAAATGGGTCTTTCTGAAAGAGTGATCAAGGAGATGGGCTTAGAAGCTGTACAGGAAAGGGTCTGGGAATCCTTGGAGTTGGTAAATCTAGATCCAGGAGAAGTCTGGGAAAAATTTCCAGCTGAATTAAGCGGAGGAATGAAAAAACGTGTGGGTATAGCACGCGCAATTGCGGGTAGGCCTGAGATTTTGTTATGGGACGAACCTACCACTGGATTGGACCCAGTGAATACGGCAGCAATTGAAAGGCTGATAAAACAACTTTCAGAGGAATTGCATGTTACTTCTCTTCTCGTCACCCATGATGTGGAGGGAGGTCTGGAAATGTGTGATCGAGTTGCAATGCTAGAGGGTGGCAAGCTAAGATTTTGCGGGTCACCTGAAGGATTTAGAAATAGCGAGGATGCTGTTGTGAAAGCGTTTACCGACCGTCGGGCAGCAAATGCCGCATTAGACATCCTCGACATTCGATAGAAAATGTAGAAAGGGAGTTTTCAGTGGTTATGGATAACAATAGGCCTTCTGATAGAAAAGATAAGACTCACGTCATGCCTACTCCGGTGGTGAAAAAGGAAACAAGAGTAGGTGTGTTTGTGATCCTAGGTGTGGCAGCTGTGGTTTTCATGCTTTATTTGCTGACTGATCCTGCCACGTTCAGGGGTCGATACAAGGTGACGACAAATGTGACAGACGTCATGGGCTTGAGGAAAGGAGATCCCATACAGATGCGTGGTGTGCCGATTGGGAGAGTTCATGATTTTAGTTTAGAACCAGGAACCGAAGAAGTTGCGATAACCCTTGAAGTAGAAGGGAAATGGCCAATACCAGTAGGATCTGCTGCAAGGTTAGTCAGTACGGGACTAATGGATCCCCGTACAGTTGAGATTGTTCCAGGCCTTGGCCCCGGAACCATTGGTGAGGGTGCTGTCCTTCCAGGATCAGTGACCAAAAGTCTTTTCGATGATACAGAATCATTGGGAGAGAAAGGTCAAAAAGTGTTAGAGCAAATTTCAGCTATGCTTTCCGACTCAACAATTCAATCGGTTGATGAAGGCACAAGGCATTTGGAGAACATCTTGGAGGATTTGTCTGATATAATGGATTCGGAGGGAGAAGAGATTAAGGATTTGATTTCTTCTCTGAGTATGGCAGCGGAGGATTTAGCGGGAGCAGCTCACACAGCTCCAGAATTAACTGAGGGACTTTTGGAGACTGTGGGTAGGGCCGATTCTCTGGTTGGAGGTCTTACCGAGACCATGAAAGAGTTTGATGCCACCATGAACTCGCTCGCTCGGATTTTGGAAAGGATTGACAGAGGAGAGGGGACTCTCGGCAAGTTGGCGACGAATGACGAACTGTTCTATAGCCTTAAAGAGGCCGTGGAAAGCGCAAGGTTTTTGATGGATGATCTAAAGGAAAATCCTAGTCGTTACATCAATATTTCTATTTTCTAGGAAAGATCTGTAGGCGGATTGATCTCTGTAAGACAAATCTAGGTGTGTCTGCTAGGCTCCCTACCATCCTGGGGCCATCGAGAACCCCCAGTGCCCTCCTTTGTTAGGTCGCTGAAAAGGTTGAGCATAGTAAATCTCGAGTATCATAAATCCCAGGACGTTTACTCTTGCACCTACCCCAGTAGAGAACACAGGGATTTTCTCGGTATCTGATCGTATGAATCGGAAATCCAGCTCATTGTTGTCATTCCAGGCAAACCCTCCGTCGGCAAAAGCGAATAATTCAGTAGGTAGTGCTGAGAAATTCAGGAAGCCGAACTGTGAGTTTCCAAGTACAGGAACTCGAATCTCAGCATTTGCAACAGCCAGGCGGTGACCAAAAAGTCTGTCGAAGCTGGGGCACCCCGAAGCCGCCATGCCCACGATGGCCAATGCAGAAGCTTGGCACTCAGCAGCGTTGAAACTTTCATAGGCGTATCCTCGTATGAAAGTCTCATAGCCGAGGAAGTATGGTTGGATTGCAGCTGTGGTACGGTCAGTGTCAAGATTGTTTCCATAACGACCGAAATGAAGACCCCGGACGGCGAAAGTGATGGCATTGCTAGGACTGAAATATCGCCGGACATCAGCTATGACAGATTGGAAATTTTTGGTCCCTGTGGCATAACCGGTTTCCAGTCGATATCGGCCTCCATTCACAGGCGACGTAAAGGCGGCATTTGAGTTGTCTCCGACAAGAGCTATTGAAGCGGTCGCAAGATTGACTGCCTCACGTGTGGGGAGTGAAATCCTTTCAACTGGCCTCCAGCGATTCATGACATACTGAAAGGTTTCTCTTTCTAGATCGAACGAGATTCGCTGGACTCCTATGTTACTCTCAATTCTTCTGGTAGTCGAAAACGGGTAGGCCAAGAGGTAGCTGGCCTGACTCATGTAAATCCTCTGGGTGGTTTGTTGAATGTTCGTAACCCCACCACTCGTGCCGTAAGATGAGTAGCCATAGAGATAGGGGATCCTTCCGATGGACGCTCCCCAGTTGAGTCTTTTTTCTTGATTGAGATAGAAAGTCTGACCGCCGAAATCTTTAACGCGACCATTAGCCATGAGCATGACTCCGAGAGATCTATTGCCAAGCATGTCGCTAAAGAAAGCGGAGGCGCCACCTGAAGCGTAGTTCCCGTATCTATCAGTACCCACACCAATGCTTGGCTGGCCAACGTAGTCCAGTTGAAGAGAGGAATTGTAGTCTACAGCGCTTTCGACAGGATAGGTATCATTAGGGACTAGTCCAGTAAAAGGATCAGATAAGTAGTTGTTAATACGAGTGGTTACCAAAGGCTTGCTTGGAGGCAATAGGCGCCCAGGATTATTCTGTGAGAAAGTATTTATCTGCTCTCCACCAGCTTCCGCTTGTCCCTGTTGCAGGCTGTAAATATGGAACTCGAAATTGTCGAAGACAGAGAAAATAATAGTGCCGGCGTCTCTGGCCACAGAAAGGGCGGGGGACATTCCAGTTATGCCACTCACACCTGTTTGCAGGTTGGTTATTCGGCGTAAATCACCACTGTCAAACGTGAATTGATAAATGTCACTAAAGCCATCTTGATCAGAAATGAAGTATATACTGCGCCCGTCTGGAGCATACTGTGGATTTATGTGTTTGACTTCACCGAAAGGTTCCAGTGTGGATATTTCTCTGGTTTCCAGGTCCAGGAATGAGAGACCCGCTTTGCCATAGGTTAGCTGTTCAAAATCAGATTGGTTGTATCTATCTGAAACGAATGCAATCGTGGATTGATCAGGGGACCATGTAGGTTGTTGGTCGGCGTATTTATCATTGGTTAGTTGCTCGACTTCTCCCGATGATACATTCCAGGTATAGATGTCACTAATACCGCCTTTCAACCCTGAAAAAGCGATAGTATTACCGTCGGGTGACCAGGCTGGACTCTTGATCGCACCGACTTCTTCTATATCAATCTTTCTGGTAATGTTTCCATTGTCCACATTGATGATGGCCAGTTCGTTATCACCTTGTGCGGTGACAGTAAAGACAAATTCTTTTCCATCTGGTGACCAGTCACCAGCTGTCTCCATGAACCCCAGGGCATCGAAATGGGGATCACCATTGGCGCTGATCAACTTTTTTTCTATTTCGCCTGTGCGGGCATCAGCTATGAATAAATCGATACTAAAAAGGTCCTTCTCAGATAGAAACGCTACTTTAGTTCCATCAGGACTTACTGATGGTGAGATATTCTGATTGCCTGCGCCCGTAGAGGGGGCCAGTAGCAGAGCTCCCGACTCACCGGGGTCTTTTTTCCCCTGCATGAGGGGAAGGTATTCAGTTTGTACTGAGCGTTTCCAATCCATGGACAAGCTATCTGCGGTGATTTGCAGAACTTCTTCGATAGCTGGCTCCCATCCAGCTCTGAGTGATGCCCTAAAAAGCTCTACGACAGTTTCGTCACCATATGTACCACCGACGTAAGCCCACAAAGCCTGCCCAAACCTGTAGGGGAAAAAGCGAGTGGCGTTGGTCATCTGGGTTATGGTGGGAAGATCATCACGCCTGATAGCATCCCTTAGCCACATGGCAGTCAAGGGATCCTCTCGTCCAACTGAAAGATATTCGGCCATTCCTTCGATCAGCCACAGCGGTAGAGACATAAGGCCTCTTAATCCCGAGGAGAGGCGGCTTTGAGCAATGTTATACTGAAAAGCATGGACCAACTCATGACCGAGGACGTGGTCTGTGTCCCAGTAGGATCCAGTCAGGGGCATTATTACTCGGTTCTTAAGGCCCTCAGTAACGCCTCCAGTACCTTGACTGAGGCGACCGGATAAAGTGTTGGTTTGTTGAAAATCTGGGTGGTCAGCATATAAAACGATCGGCTTTGGTTTCTCGAACTCATGCTCAAAAAGCCGAGCTAATCGTTCATACCAGCGCTCGCCCATTCTGGTAGCGTCTTCAACGGCGCTACCTTCCTCCGGGTAAAAGTGTACGTCAAAATGCGGCGTCTTAATTATCTTGAAATCAAAGTCTTCGTAGTTGACTTTGTTCTGGCCGAAATACTGGGAGGCTGCAGGTATAGGTGTAAGAGCACTCAGGAGTAAAAGGCTAGGAATAAATCTTAACCCAGTTCGTACCATGTGTAGTTTCAAGTTGGCCATTCTGTGTTGCTCCTGAGTGTTTTGATGGTCGGTTTCAATATAACCGTTTGAGGCAAAAGGGATACGATAGAAGGTTGTACCATTTTTTTATTCGCGGGGTCCCTAGCCAGTTAAAGTAGGAAGAAATCAGGAAGACTGTATATCAATTGTTAAACAAAGTTAGATTATGTAATAGTGTTGTCAAGGTTATAGGGGTGCCTACTTAGACACTCCGCTTGGCTTATCCTGGTGCCGGGGTTTTATTCCGAATAAGTTATTTTATCATTTAGATCGCTATGCCCATTCTTAGCATTGTTGCTAGGGGTCTGAAAAACCAAGGCACATTAAACTATTGAGAGAGTCGTTGCTGTTGGTTGTCTGGCTATGGTGAAATCTTTTAACATGGAGCGAGAATGATTTCTAGGTGGAAAATTATATGCGTAACCGCTGGTCTTAGTTTGGTGATTGGTTGCCTTGATGTAGGTAGTGGCCTGCCGAGTGTACCCCGTACTGGAGATATGGCTCCCGAGTTTCAAGCAAAATCGATGGACACCGGGCAAGCTATTTCACTGGAAGATTTTCGTGGCCAACCTGTGCTTGTCAACCTATGGGCAACTTGGTGCATACCCTGCAGGGTAGAGACTCCTTTCCTTCAAGAGACCTATCTAAAGCATAAAGACCAAGGGCTCAGGATACTTGGCATCTCTGTCGACTCTCCCGGATCGGAAGATATCATAAAGACATTTCTAGAAGATAATTCAGTGACATACGATATAGCGTTAGATCCATCCATGGCGTCCACCGACATATTCTCAGTAGTGGGGCTACCTGCCTCGTTCTTGATTGGAGCAGATGGAATTATCGTTTACAACAGAATTGGGCCCATAGCCGAGAAAGATCCAGACTTTGAAAAGGCATTAGAATTGGTCTTAGAC
>CAWWAX010000024.1:0-19815 GCA_963935005.1 uncultured bacterium
ATATAATCGACCACAAGCATCCCTAAATTAGTCTCTGCTTTTAAACGGCGGGCTTTAGCCCTCATCTCCAAAACTGTACTGCCTGGAGAGTCATCTATCCAAAGAGGCGCAGTATTGAGACGGCCTGCTGCAACAGCCAAGTTCTTCCATTCATCCTGATTCATCCTGCCTTGACGTAATTTCTGGGAATCTACTCGGCCTTCACCGCAGAGAAATCGCTGAACTAACTGTTCTTTTGACATTTCCAAAGAAAAAATTGCAACAGGAGTATCATGTTTTATAGCTAGAGTTTGAGCCACATTTAAAATCCAGGAAGTCTTACCCATAGCTGGGCGAGCTGCGACTATAACTAAGTCTCCCTTTTGAAATCCTGTAGTCATCAAATCTAGGTCACCGAATCCACTGGGAGCACCTGTTATCCCACCTGACGCATCCTGCATTTCTTCAATATTCTCCATTGTCCTGTGAAGGATTTCTTTCACCCGCACGAATCCACTGCGATCGTGACTTTCGGCAACTTGAAAAACACTTTGTTCAGCCTCGTCCAGGACCTCTTCTACAGTCTGTTCTCCTTGATCTTGAACATTCCTGATTATTCCAGACGCAGCGTCAATTAATCTCCTTAGAATTGCTTTGTTTTTGACGATCTGGGCATGGTAGGTGATATTTGCAGCTGTCGGGACTGCATCCAAAAGATCCGACAGATAAGATGCCCCTCCCACCATCGCCAATCCATCGGTGTTTTCCAGTTCTGTTTTTAAAGTGATCGGATCAACTACATTTCCCTCGCCAAAAATACGAACCATCGCCCTGAACAACCTGCGATTTCCCTCTCGGTAGAACATCGACTCGTCGAGTATTTCAACGGCTTTAGTCAGTGCATCCTGGTCGATTAACATACCCCCTAGAACGGCGACTTCCGCCTCGGGGGAATAGGGATGTTTCCTATCGTATTCAACTTTCATATTGGGAATAGATGCGGTCTCCATCAGTTCTAACCCATTATCTTTCTAAGAAGTTGGAAGTCTTCCCAGGTCGGACGAGTCCATCCTGAATTGCGTAACAAAGCCGCTGGGTGATAAGTGATCACTAGGGGTACTCCTTTGTAAGAATACGTCGATCCACGAAGTTTTCCGAGAGGGAGCTTCTTACCCGTTAGGAATTGAGCAGCAAAAGTCCCAACTGCCAGAATAACCTCTGGAGCCACTAAAGCAATCTGTTGTGTTAAATAGGGTGTGCACATTTCAATCTCATTCGGCAGTGGGTCTCTATTAGCTGGTGGCCTACACTTTAGAACATTACATATGTACACTGAATCCTCTCTGGATAAAGAAACCGATGCCAAGAGAAGATCCAAAAATTTTCCTGCCTGACCAACAAAAGGGATTCCGGCCTGATCTTCTTTGGCCCCAGGTGCTTCTCCGATTATCATAAGACGCGCATCACGATGTCCATCTGAAAAGACCACGCGATTTCTTTTTTCGCACAAAGCACACTTTTGGCAATGAGTTGCCGTCTCTTCAAGGACTTCGTAGTTCATGTCAAAGACCGCGTCAGTCACTGCTGAATTATTGGAAGAATTCTGATCAACTGCCCCGCCAGTCGCAGTACCTCGAAATTCTAAACCTAAATCAAGATCGGCAGATAGAACCTCTTCCCTCGTTACTCCATCTAGGACGATATCACCCAGTCCTAAGTCTTTTGAGTGAGACAGTAGCCCTATCAAATCCTCCAATCTAGATTTCATAAACGATTTTCAAGCAATTCTAGAATATGCCTCATGATTATTTCCGAAACATCATGTTTGGTCATCAAAGGCAACTCTTCGCACCGACCTCCTGGAAATAATAAAGCCACACGATTCGTTTCAACATCAAAGCCAGCATCTTCCTCAGTTGCACTATTGGCCACAAGAAAATCGAACTGCTTTCTCTCAAGCTTCTCCTGGGCATTTTCCAAGACAGACTCCGTTTCCAAGGCGAAACCAACAGCAATAGATTTTTCTTTGCGGTTGCCCAATGTATCTAAAACCACGTCAGGGTTCGTCATCAGATCCAAAACAGGAGCTTCATTCCCCTCAGAACGTTTCATCTTCCTAGTCTCAATATTCTTAGGACGGTAATCGGAGACTGCCGCTGCAAATACCGAAACATCCGCCTCTGGAAGATGCTCGGAAACACTTGCCAACATCTCTTGAGCGGTGTCCACCTTTACCAAATCAATACCGTGTGGTTCTGGCAACGCTACTGGTCCCGAAATCAACCTCACTTCTGCCCCTAGACGATACGCAGCTTGAGCAATCGCAAAGCCCATACGCCCCGAAGAACGATTGCTGACAAATCTCACCGGGTCAATCGATTCTTCTGTGGGTCCAGCTGTCACCAGGACCTTCTTGTTTGTTAGAAAAGAAGGACCAACTAATGCTCTACCTATTTCTTCAATGATTTCTTCGGAATCCAACATCCTCCCCAATCCATGATTCTCACCGTAGGCCAAAGGCCCAACTGCAGGCCCAGCCACTCCATAAGACAAATGATCTGTCAAATGTTTAAGGTTCGTCTGAGTTTGTGGATGAGTGTACATATTAGTGTTCATAGCGGGGCAGATTACAACTGGGGCTCTGGTTGCCAAAAGAGTTGTAGTTAGTAAATCATTTGCCCTGCCTAGACTGGCACGAGAAATGAAGTCAGCTGTGGCTGGCGCTACACATATAATGTCTGCTTCTAATCCCAAATTGATATGGAGGGCTGAATTTTCTACAGAGAATAACTCCGTCGATGCACTCCTGCCTGTGACTCCTTCAAAGGATAGAGGAGACACAAAACGTCTGGCACCATGAGTGAGCACCGCATCTACTTCTGCACCTAAAGAAGTGAGGGACCTTGCGATAGCAACCGCTTTGTAGGCGGCAATACTTCCAGTGACCCCAAGAACAACACGGCGCCCTTGCCAGGGATGCCTAGTACTAAGAAAGCCTGTGGACAAAACACTCGCTCCATGATTGTCCGGATTACCAATCCGGGAAGCTACAATCCCCTCTTACGCTTTCCTACTAAACGAAATTCAATCTGACCAGAGGTCAGTGCCTCTAGGGATTTAGTGGTGAGCTTCTTTTCCTCTCCAAGAGGAAGATTCTCTCTGGGAAGTGCAGTGAGTTCACGTGCGTATCTCGCTGCTACTAAAACCCCGAGATACTTGCTGCCCGTTTGGTTAGCAGATTCGTCGGGTGTAAAAACGCGCATTAAAGACTCCATTCTCTATTATTTATTCCAACAGACTGTCAAGGACATCATCTATGCCAGTCTGAAACTGGCGAATTTTAACCGATAAGTCGATGCCTTCGATTTCACTCTGATCTTCAGTAGTTACAATTCCTTCAATTTGACTTACGACTCGATCAAGATTTTCATTAACCAACATATAGTCGAAACCTTTTGCTCGCGCCACTTCCTCCCGAGCATTCCTCAGACGCTCTACTAGTCTGTCTTTTCCCTCGGTCCCCCTTCCTCTAAGTCTTTCGACCAGCACCTTAGCAGAAGGTGGAATTACAAAAATCATTATGATGTCTTCAATTTGGTTCTTGACCTGAGCTGCACCTTGGACGTCTATATCCATAATCAAGAATTTATCCAATCTTGATACTGTCTCTAGTTGCTCTCGTAACGTGCCATACTTCTGGCCGTGAACCTCAGCCCATTCTAGAAAGTTTCCAGTTTCAACCATAGTTGTAAAATCAGATTGAGAGAGAAAAAAATAATCCACTCCATCTATTTCGTTCCCTCGAGGCGGTCGAGTGGTTGCAGAAATCGAGAACACAAATTTGTCATTTCCAGCTATCAATCGCTTGGCTACAGTAGTTTTCCCGGCTCCGCTTGGTCCAGCTAAAACAATCAGTGGATTCCTACTGATCAGCATATTAGTCATTCCACATTCTCCAACTGCTCCCTAATCCGCTCTATCTCTTCCTTCAACGTTATGCCAGCATTTCCAATTATGCCGTCATTCGCTTTCGAGTTAATGGTATTGGCTTCTCTGTGGATTTCCTGAAGTATGAAACCTAGTTTTTTCCCGACTACGCCGGCAGGATCAGTTTTCAAGGTCCCAGAGAACAAGTCCAAATGAGAACGGAGTCTGACAATTTCCTCAGAAATGTCCCATTTGTCTGCCAAAATAGCGATTTCTCTGGACAGACGATCTTGATCGACCAAATCAGCCCCAATCAGCTCCATAACAGATCGTTGCAACCGATCCCGTTCCGAAACTAACCGCTCGGGTGCTCTTGTTTCTATGCCTTGTAATAGATCCTCCAAAACAACCAACCTTGCCCTCAGGTCTTTCTCAATGTTAGATCCTTCATCGGTGCGGAAAGCCACAACTTCTTCCAGTGCTACTCTGGTCAAATCGATAATTTCATCCTTACCAATATTTTCGATCGGGATACTCTCTGGGGTATCCTTGAAACTTTCCCCAATGATATGAGATAATCCTATCTCGTCTTCAATTCCCAGTTCCTTCTGCAGAACTTTCAATGTTTCCCAATAAAACTTAGCTCTCTCAAGATCGAGTTCTGGAAAATTGGATAATCCGGTTGCATCACCACTACGAATTGAAAGGCCATAATTCACATGTCCCCTTGTAATCACTTCTTGCAACACTTTCTGAATCTTTGTTTCGAAACGACTGAAAGCATTGGGAATGCGAAAATTGAGATTAAAGAATCGATGATTCACCGTTTTGATCTCTACTCGACAAATAATTCCTTCAATAACCCTTTCAGCTTCACCGAATCCAGTCATACTCTTAATCATTCAACAACTCCAAGATAAACAAGCTTAACTTGAACTATCATTCTTATGGTAATAATAACATTGCAATCGCTCATTCCTCTATTATACCTCTGTCTCTCGGATCCGTGAAAACTATCAATATCAAATACACCCTTCCGACCAGTTGCTCTTGTCTGAGATATGCGAGTTCATCACTTGCAATTTCTAAGATTCATCAAGGACTCAACGAGCAGGCTACTTTAGTTGGTCAATATCCACCTGATTCCATAAACGGTACGAAATCTAGGCTGCTTCCGATTAGGAAAATCATAGTTGTCAATTTTGCCTAACATGTTCTCCCAACGAATGAAGATATTAACTGTTACGATTCTCACCTGAATGTATCCAAACCATTTTTGAGATGCTTCTACTCTAGTTAATTCATTCGAGTTAACCTCCAAAGTCCTCAGTAACATGGAATCTCTCCCCATTACACCCGCCTTACCCCAAACTTCCAGATTCTCTGATTCCTTGAAGAGACCATGGTAGGTCAAAGCGCTTTTCCATAACCTCCTGGGAAGATATGAGGATTCTTCCTCCCATATCTGACCTGTACCTTCAATCTCAAAACCCTTGATTGGCAGAGGGAATGCTATTCCCATTTCAAATCCGCTTTGACCACTCCCTGAAAGTGATACTGCCTCTCTCTCTAAAGAAAAACCTAAAGGACGAAGTGAATCCGCCTCAAAGGACAACAAGGCTGCTGAAGCATCTACGCCCTTCCAAGAAAAATTGGCTCCAAAACGACTCCCTTTCCTTTTTGTGAATGCTTCTAGATTCCCTTCCAATGCATCGACCTTCCCCATCCCAGATTCTACTTGGTCCCCTGAAATAAAAGGGGATCCGACTATTCCATCTTCATAGCTACCAAAAAGTGAAAAGCCAAGAATAGGATCTGTGACAGCGTGGAGACCGAGAGACGAAACATTACGAGTAGACCAATATTGACTTCGCAAGTAACCCTCGACCGTTAATGGGTTTGCATAACTGCTGCCCACTTTTAGATCGTAAGTTTTCCTCTGTAGATTATGATCAGTAAAAAACCGGGCGTCTCCCTTCGCCCACAATAGTCCGCCAAGCTCGTAACTAGTCCTCATACCAAATTGCTTCCTAGAGACATCCAAGCTTTCACTGTCCAGCCCCCTTGGATTTTCCGACAGTGAGGACGAACCTACGAATGCTTCTCCAATCAAGCCATCTAACAAACGCCATCGACCACGGATATTCCAGTCACTTCTTTGCGTTTTTTCTGCAAAATCGACGTTGTCATTTCGAGGGTTAGAACTCTTGAACTCTGCTACAACTCCACCTTTGTCACCCTTGTGTAGCGCATAGCGAATTCCAACTCCACTCAAGGATCCTCGGTTTTGAAAATCAGGACCTCGTGTTTCAAGACGATCCATAGCGAATGTTAAGGAGCCGCCTAGGACATCAGGATGTACCAACTCTGCCCTGAGAAAATTAGTACCTAGGTCTCCAGTGGCGACTTGGATTACTGTTTCCGGGGTTAATTCTGTTGGTTCTAAACTTAGTAACTCTATCCTCAAGCCTGTCATTCGACGCTCGATACGGACTTCTTTTATGCCAGCTAAAGTTATCCTCGAAAGATCTGGGACTCCACTATCCATTGGTATCCACTCAAGTCCATCCCAAAAAATCTTGATATTGCCAGAGGCAAGACCAAAAGAAATCACTGTTTCCGGGGTGCCATAATCTCCCCCCTTTAGACTCACTATACCAGGAGTGAGCTCAACTAATTCCGCTAATGTCAGAGCACTCGATGAAAGCATGGCCTGCCGGTCCCACAACCAAATACCAGCCTTATACGAAGCAGGAAAGACTTCTGCCATTTCAGGTAAAATGTGCACTATTTCTGGTACAGAATCACTAGAAATAAACATAGAATCTTGCCCGACTATTCCTAATTGATTGCTCAAAGTATCTGTAGTAAGAGCGATTGTATCGGGGATCTGACCTGTCAGAAAACTCGGAGTGAAATGAAGTATCGTAAAAATGGTGATCAGCTTAAGAGTGACGCAGAATCGATATTCTACATTCACTCCTCTCGACTCCGAACCCACTCTATCAAAAGCCTCGTAGGGAAACCCAGCGCTCCCTTTCTCTGATAGGAAAGCTTACCTTCGCCGTAAGCTGTCCCTGCAATATCCAAATGAGCCCATTTATAATCCCCCACAAACTCTTTCAGAAAACAGGCGGCAGTAATAGTCCCTGCAGACCTTCCCCCTATGTTGGACAAATCTGCCACTTCACTATCTAATTGCTGACGGTATTCATCCCAAAGAGGCAATGGCCAGCATCGCTCTCCAGAACGTTCTCCTGCTATTTTCAGTTCTTCAACAAGATCCGCGTCAGTACCTAAGACCGCAGCAGCATGATGGCCTAAAGCAACTACCACAGCTCCTGTCAGAGTAGCACAATCTACAATCGCAGCAGGATTGAAACTCTGAGCATAAGAAAGAGCATCTGCAAGAATCAATCTACCCTCGGCATCCGTATTGATCACTTCAATGGTCTTCCCTTCCTTCGATCCGATTATGTCCCCCGGCTTCATCGCCGTTCCATTGATCAAGTTCTCTGAACATGGAATCAGACCTATGACGTTCTTTGATATCCCTAAAGCTGCTACTCCTTGAAGCGTTGCAATCACCGATGCTCCACCCGACATATCGAAGATCATATCTTCCATTCCACTAGAAGGTTTGATCGACAGACCACCCGCATCAAAGGTTAATCCCTTACCCACTAACACAAGTGGAGGATCGCCTGGATTCCCACCGTCATGTTCAAGTATAATGAACCGAGGCTCCTCACTAGAGCCCTGTGACACGGCTAAGAGTGCCTGCATATCATTTTTCTTGATTTCTTCTGGACCCATTACCGTGACTTTAAGTCCATACTCAGAAGCTATTCTTGAGGCCTCTTCACCAAGATGAGTAGGGGTCGCTACATTGCCAGGTCGAGATTGAAGAGTACGGGCGAAATTAGATGCTCCCCCTATGATTTCCCCCACCTCGATCCCTGATTTTACTTGCGAAGCGATCGGTTCTTCCGCTAACACCTCCAGACTCTCGAGAAGTTTATATTTGTTCTTCTTAAGATCCGTCTTCATCTCATTGTAATCCCACTGTGCCATCACTGCGCCTTCTACAACTGCTTGGGAAAATTCCTTCGCCACTTCTGATTCCAAACATCCTAGATAGATTGTCAAGCTGGAAACACCTAGAGATTCTGCTCCTCTAACAGCATGACCCCCAAAACGCCTGAGAGATTCTGAATCAAGGGAAGACTTCTCGCCTAAGCCAACAAAAAGGATGCGTTTGGGACCTACATCACTTCTCAAATAGACCAATAATGACTCGCCCATCTTGGATTTGACATCCTTCTTTAAAAACTTCTTGTCAACCTCATGAGCAAGCTCGTCGGGAATACTGATAAAACTCGAGTCGTTTTCTTCATAAACTGGCAAAACCAATAGGGGCGTATCGTGTTCTGCGATTACTTTAGAGTGAAGGTGGACTATGTTCATACTGTGGCCCTGAGCTGGGAGATATTTTCAATAATTTCATTGAACGATAAACTAGGTCGCATAGCCGCTGAAGCTTTATCAGATTCTGGTTTATAATATCCACCAATATCCTGAGGGACACCCTGTACTGCGTCCAACTCACCTAAAATACGATCTGAATTTTCAGCAAGCACCCTGGCAATGGGAAGAAAGTGACTGCTCAAATCAGAGTCTTGTTTCTGCTCGGCCAGCGCTTCAGCCCAATACAATGTCAGATAAAAAAGACTGCCTCTATTATCCAGTTCATGCACTTTTCTAGCAGGAGAACGACTATTATCCAAGTAAACTCCTATCGCCTTATCAAGAGCCTGCCCCAAAATATTGCCCGCTACATTGCCATACTGCTCTCCTAAATATTGTAGCGAAGATGCCAAAGCCATGTATTCGCCCAAAGAATCCCATCTCAGATGACCTTCTGATTCGAACTGCTGGACATGCTTCGGTGCTGACCCCCCAGCCCCAGTCTCAAAAAGACCTCCCCCATTCAAAAGAGGCACAATGGAAAGCATCCGAGCGCTTGTGCCTATCTCAAGAATTGGAAACAAATCAGTGAGATAGTCTCTCAATACATTACCCGTAACCGAGATCGTATCCTGACCCTTTCGTATCCTCTCCAAAGAAAAATTCATAGCATCAACAGGAGAAAGAATCTCTATCTGAAGTCCATCTATATCATGTTCCTTTAAATACGTATGAACTTTGCGTATCAATTGACCATCATGAGCTCTGGAAGAATCTAGCCAGAAGACTGCAGGCACACCTGTAGCCCGAGCTCTTTGAACGGCCAACTTCACCCAATTCCTGATTGGTATATCCTTCGTTTGACATGCACGCCATATATCCCCTGCACCCACCTCGTTTTCGAGCAAGACGACACCGTTTTCATCTAGAATTCGAACAGTCCCAGCACTTTTGATTTCAAAAGTTTTATCATGTGATCCATACTCTTCCGCTTTCTGAGCCATCAAGCCAACGTTTGGAACGCTACCCATTCTGGAAGGATCATACTGACCATAGTTTTGACAGTCCCTAACAACCGCGTCGTATATCCCCGCATAGCTAGAATCTGGAATTACAGCTTTACAGTCTTCGAGCTCCCCCGCCACATTCCATAGTCTTCCAGAATCTCTAATCATGGGTGGCATCGAAGCATCAATAATAACATCACTAGGCACATGCAGATTTGTGATACCCTTGTTGGAATCGACCATGGCAATGTCGGGGCCATCACGATAACAAGTGTCAATATCATCCTGGATTTGTATTCTCTCGTCCTCGGAAAGATTTTTAATCTTATCCAATAGATCGCCCAATCCATTGTTCGGATCCACGCCCAGTTCAGTCAGTCTAGTGGCATGACTTTCAAAAACCTTTGCAAAAAATACCCTAACACAATGACCGAAGATAATAGGGTCAGAAACCTTCATCATGGTCGCCTTCATGTGCAAAGAGAATAAGACTTTCTTATCCTTTGCCTCCGATATTTCGTCGCGAAGAAAATCGACAAGTTCGTCCTTGCTCATGAAAGTACAGTCCAACACTTCCTCAGCCTCCAAAGCAAGAGACTCTATTAAAATCGTCTTGTCACCGTCAACATCGATATGCTCAACAGTTGCAGTTGTTGGGACAGCTATGGTTACCGAAACTTCATTATGATAGAAATCCCCAGAATCCATTGTCGCCACATGTGTATTGGAGGTGCCCGGCCAATCTTTCATAGCCGGCGGATTGTTTTTTGCAAATTTCTTGACCGAATCAGGAGCCCGTCGATCAGAATTTCCTTGCCGGAGTACCGGATTTACAGCACTTCCTTTTACTGAGTCATAGCGTGCTTTAATCTCCTTTTCATCCTGATTATCTGGATCTTCTGGATAGTCCGGTAATCGGTAACCTTTTTCCTGAAGTTCCGAGATACAAACTTTCATCTGAGGAACAGAAGCACTAATGTTAGGCAACTTAATGATATTCGCTTGAGGAGTTTCAACCAAATTTCCCATATCGCAAAGATCATCGGCGATCCTCTGATCTTCATCAAGAAAATCTGGAAAGACAGCCAAGATCCTTCCCGCCAAAGAAATATCTCGTGTTTCTATCCTAATTCCAGTCGCACCTGCAAATGCACGGATAATCGGCAAAAAAGCGTAAGTAGCCAGAGCGGGAGCTTCATCCGCCCAGGTATAGATAATCGAAGGTGATGAGCTCATTAAGTATCGTTTCCCTCTGTTACAGTCATAGTAATCCGTACACATTCAGATATCCGATTTGACCTAAAAATCGTCCTAAATCAGGCCAAAAGATAGTCGGGGATTCACGATATTCCAATGACTATAGAAATCTTCCTTGATTCATCCCTTGCTTAATAATAAAAAATAAAAGATAATCTTTATCTTCGGTTTTTATTCGGTATACGGAAGCTTCCCATAAATATCCTATGACTAAACATCTCGAAAAAGGACAAACATTATGTATTTGGGTTCCAATGTTCGAACTTGGCTTGGAACTTATGCGTAAACCAAATCTACATAATACTCCTGTTGCTCTCTTAAATCCTGAAAAAATCAGCAAGCGAACCGTGTGGCAATGTTCGAGGCAAGCCCGAGATATGGGGATATACTCAAACCAATCTATCTCTCAATCCTTCTCTTTCTGTCCAACTTTAATAGTGCTGGAGCCCGATCTCGATTACTACAGTAGCGTGCAAGTAAATATCCTGGAGGCCCTTTGCCACATCAGCCCAGATGTAGAATTTACCGAACATGGACGGTTCTTCATCAATGTAGACGGATTAAAGAGTTTTCATAAATCCCAATCCTCCCGAGTAAAAGAAAATATACGTACATACCTAAAACAATTTCCTGATTTATTAGTAGATTCTATAAGAATTGGCTGGGCTAAAGGGAAATTTGCATCTTGGATAGCTGCAACAAAAGCCAAGCCCAATAAACCATTCATTGTTCAAGATGAAAAATTGATTTCATTCTTAAGACCTTCTGCTATTTCTCTCTTGCCGATTGATAGAGTTATGCTTAAACGCCTCGAACAACTAGGCATACAAACCTTTGGTGATCTAAGTCTTCTTTCGACGGCAGCCCTAATTAGACAATTTGGGGAAAAGGGAAGAAAAGCACGAATGTGGGCTAATGGAGAACAGGTGGATCTTGTCCGACCTAATCAGCCTCTTGAGTCTATCCGTCATTCGATAGACTTCCATAGACCAATTGGACATATCGAGATTCTTTGCGAATCTCTAGCGAAGCTCCTAGGAATTGCCTTAGAAGAACTTAAACACCGGCACCAAAGTGTTCAGGGCGTTCGCATCACAGCTTTGTGGGAAGGAGGGTCTTGGTCGCTAAATCACATACTGCGAACCCCCTCGATATCACACGAAGACATCTACCTTACTATGCACGACCGTATACTTCTCTCTCCACCCGTCTCCCCCATAGAGCAACTTATACTGGAGCTTTCTCAGCTTTGTACTTTCGAACCACAAGAACACCTCTTCAATCACAAGAAAGTCCATTGGCAAATATCCCCTAATAAAACAATAACAGAAGGAACAATCCCACCTTTACTGCGAGAAGCTATAAAGGAAATGAAGTTGAGAATGGGCTTCTCTCCTCTTTACCGTATAGTAGAAATTGACCCTTTGTCACGTATTCCAGAACGACGACATGCTCTATTGAATCTTGATATTTAGATGTCCCTACCCTGGCCACAGATATTCTCGAATCATCAAGAGCATAACTATGATCAATTCCCCCAACTCAAATGAAAAAGAACAAACGCCATGATCATAGCATCCGCCTGCGTATCCTTAACTCCCCCCTCCCCATTCAAATCGATATAGATCAAACTGGACTGCCCACATATTACTACTCTAAAAATAGAAAACGCTTAAAAATTTCTGTTATTCAAGAACAATGGAGAATAGACGACGAATGGTGGCGAGAACAGATATCTAGAAAATACTTCACTACTGTTTTAGAGAATGGATTAATAATAACCGTATTCCAAGACCTCCTATCACAAAAGTGGTATAGTCAGTAGATCTTAGAGCACATTGATTCTCATAAGATAATCCTAACTCTACTCTTTTCTTACTCGCTATCAATCAGTTCAGACCAACCCCGAGCATACACGTCAACCATGCGAGGTAGATACCCTGGGTACTGAGCCCCTATAGTCTTCAATTTATTTCCATCTATTTCTACGATTGCCAATGGTTCAGTCCCTTCGAAAAGGATCTCGCCATCAGGTCCAACTACTAGAGATGGACCGCCAATATCTACCCCAAACTCAGAAAATGGACGATTTACAGATATAAGGTAAACTTCAGACATAATAGCATTAGCCCTAAGAATTAACCTCCAACGCTCATACGTTTCGCTGGGTGTCGCACGTGGCACCAAAAGTAATTCTGCACCTTGTGCACGAAGGATCTGGGATCCTTGTGGACGATTGATATCAGAACAAATCTGAACACCTATAGTAGCCTCAGATATCTGAATAACCGTTGGAGGATCGGTTCCAGGCATGTAATGTGAAGTCTCCCAATAACCTTCTTCTTCAGGAAGATGAATCTTACGATATTGACCTACTAACTGTCCATTATGATCATAAAAAAGGGCTGTATTATACCTTTTTCCTGTTTTCGAATCGGTTACAATGGCACCTCCTAGTAGAGCAATACCTATTTCTGAACTCATCCTGGAGAATACCTGCTGACGCAATCCGCCCAAAGGTTCTGCGTCTTCCCTAATAGACTCACGGTTAGCTGGAGACCAAGGGTTAAGAGGGAGTTCTGGAAGAACGGCCAGGGTAGCACCAGAACTTTTAGCTTCCAGTAAATACTCTCTAAGTCGCAAATGATCGGAATCTTCTAAGAATACATCTGTTAACAGCGCTACAAGAATACGTTCGTCCATCGATCTCCTCTCTTTACATAATCTTCCTCCTCACCGATTCAGAGAGTTTATTGATTTTCATTGCCCAAAACAACTAGACAAACTATACTTTCTTTTTACCCGAACAAAAACCGAATACCCATGCTTAAGCACCCTTATGTCGAATTACATTGCCACTCAGGATTTTCATTCTTAGATGGAAGTTCGCATCCCCAAGAATTAATACTTGAAGCCTTGAAAATGGGATACCCTGCTATAGCCCTAACCGATCACAATGGGCTATACGGATCTATGGAATTCGCACAAGAAGCACACAAAAATGGAATCCATGCAATCACTGGCTCTGAAATTACGATCGCACTGGACATATGCAATGTTTCCAAAAAACTAGGTTCATTAACCAGACCCGATGGAGAGAATGACATTCTATCTAAGGATTGTCACTTAACTATTCTAGCCGAAAACATGGTAGGTTATTCCAATCTTTGTAAACTGATAAGTGAAGCGCACCTTAAAAAACATTCCTCCCATCCTCACGTTCTTCTTTCTTCCCTATTAACTCAAACAGAAGGACTAATCATACTCACCGGTTGTCGTAAAGGACCACTTTCGATAGCACTTGAAGACAGCTTCAATACCGCCGAAATTCTTGTTCGAAAGCTTAAGGGTTCCCTAAATCCAGATCAGTTATTTATTGAAATCCAAGATAATGAAAGAAAAGGAGACAGGTATAGGAATAGAAGTCTTGGATGCCTAGCAGATCGCTTCAACATTCCCCTAGTGGCCACTAGGAATGTCCACTACCATGATCCAAGCCGAAGTCGAATCCAAGATGTTTTAGTGTCCATTCGAAATCGAACTACTCTAGATGGATCCCACAAATGTAGACGTCCAAATGCCCAATTCTATCTTGCTTCTCCAGAAGAGATGTTCCATCGCTTCCAAAATCGTCCCGACGCCTTGAAACAAACTTTAAAAATAGCAGAAAAATGTGCACATTTCGATCTTACTCAAAATCTCGGATATACTTTTCCAGATTTTCAGAAGAATAGTCAAAAAAAAGCTCTAGACTCACTCAAATTTAAATGCTTGTCTCAACTGGAAAACTATTATGAAGGATCACCATTAGCGAGTGAAGCCCGTGAGCGCCTCTACCAAGAACTTGCACTCGTAGATATCCATAATCTGGCAGGTTTTTTTCTCGTCTATAGTGAGATTATAGAGCTTGCTGAAGAAGTTTCTTTAAAATTACGGACAGGTGTCCCAAGGAATCAGAGCGGACTGCCTCCAGGAAGAGGAAGAGGGTCTTCGGTATCTTCCATCATCTGCTATCTCATCGGTCTTTCTCATATAGATCCTGTTAAATCAAACCTATTCCTTGGTCGCTTCCTCAATAAAGACATGCAGACCATGCCAGATATCGATCTTGATTTTCCACGAGACATCAGAGAAGAACTGATTCTCCAGATCTACAAAAAATACGGATATGACCATGCTGCTCTAGTATGTACATTTTCTACATACCGAGCACGCTCTGCTATCCGTGAAGTCGGAAAAGTACTAGGGATCCCAATAGAGATATTAACAAAGATATCTAAATCCGTAGAACGTCATCCAGAAAAATGTCTTTCAGAAATCCTCAGGCCTCTTCCAGGGTTTTCCCTAAAAACTACATCTCCACTGTGGAAGACTTTCCATCAGCTTGTCAAAAATATACTCGGTCTTCCTCGCCATATCTCTCAACATGTTGGTGGAATGATAATTTCTAGTCGTCCCCTCACAGAGATGGTCCCCCTAGAACCAAGTATCCAAAGAGGTCGAATCCTTTGTCAGTGGGATAAAGACTCCTGTAATGACGCTGGATTTATAAAAATCGACTTCCTCTCTTTAGGCATGCTCTCTCTCGTAGATGAAGCCATCGATTTGATTTCCAACCGACACCCTCATGTTCCCAATCTCTCTCGTATCAATTTCGAAGACCAGGAGATATACGATCAAATTTGCTCAGGTGAAACGATTGGAACATTCCAGCTAGAGAGTCGAGCTCAAATACAAATGGGTCGTCGTATACAGCCTCGTGATCTTAACGACTTAGCCATTCAAATTGCTATCGTTCGCCCGGGTCCTATCCTAGGTGGAGGAATCAACATGTATACACGTAAACGCGAACTATTACGGAACAACTCCGATTACGTTATCCAATACGAACACCCCCTCTTAGAAGAAATTCTGGGAGAAACATTAGGTGCAATTGTTTTTCAAGATCAAGTATTACAAATCTGTCGACACCTGGCGGGGTTCTCGGACGGAGAGGCTGATAGCATGCGAAGATCCATGAGCCGAAAACGTTCTAAACAATCTATAGAATCATATTGGGAGGCATTTCAAAAAGGTTGCAAATCAAAGAACATTGACGAGTCCGTAGCCAGAAAAATATTCCAACAAATATTGGCATTCAGCGATTTTGGATTCCCCAAATCTCATGCCGTTGCATTTAGTCTATTAGCATACCAATCGGTTTGGCTTCGTCACTACTATAGCACTGAATACTACGTTGCTCTCTTCAACAACCAACCCATGGGATTCTACTCGCTAGATGCACTAAGTAGAGATGCACAACGTAAGGGAATACAGATCCTTCTCCCAAACATTAATCTCAGTAAAGACAAGTGCACCCCAGAAAGCTCGGACTTGAGAATCGGTTTAGGATTAGTAAAAGGATGGGGGATGAAAACTGCAATATCAGTAATAACAGAAAGACAAAGATACGGACCATTCAGATCTTTATCAGAATTCCTGCAAAGAATGCCTGATTCCTTGAACAGGAACACGATCGAAAATCTAATTCTAGTTGGAGGTTTTAAGGATTTCGGATTGACTCGAAGAGAACTTTTATGGCAGTTAGGGTTGTGGATGGGACCTAGAGAAAATCTTAAATCTAGGACAGTAAAGAAGAAACGGATTCAGACCGAGCTGAGACTAGAGGATCCTAATACAGCAATCACATTCCCAGAACTTACGACTACTGAACAAATAATCATGGAGTACCGTATGCTTCATTTCTCTGCAGGTTTTCACCCACTATCACTTCTCCGCAAGGAATTAGACAGTAAAGCAATTTTTAGTGATCGTCTAGGTGAACTATCCGACCGTCATCCTGTCAAAGTATCTGGAATTGTTGTAGCCCGACAAAGGCCTTCCTCTGCAAAGGGATACGTATTCATCTCATTAGAAGATGAGCATGGTTTTATAAATGTAGTCGTGAATCCCAAGTTGTATAAGAAATCCTATTCTATCTTAGGTACAGAACCATTTCTAGTTGTTTATGGACACTTAGAAAAATCCGAGACTACCTTAAACGTACTAGCTTACGATATAGAAAGACTCGACGTCTACAAAACCAAAACACCACCTCAGGAAACAAATGGAGCTTTCAATTACCTAAAAGGGCTAAGGAGATTCCCACCAAAGTCTAAAGACTTCAGCTAGGAATTTCCGAGGTGTCTTCTCTCAAGGTAGAATTGCATACCATCCCAATCAGCCGAAGGAGAGAAAATATCGAAGTAACTGTCTACATCTTTTTGCGGTAGATGCTTTGACATTTCCTGACGAATTTCTTTTTCGAACAATTCCCGATCAAAACCTCTCGGTTGGTTCATCTCGGCATAAACTCGATCTTGGAAAGCAATTAACCTTTCACGCATTTCCGATACGCGCATTTCGAAATCAGAGTGAACTCCGAAGTGTGCAATTCCAAAATTTTCTGCTTGGATTTTTTCAACTTCTTCAAGACTATCTAACCAAAGTGCCACATCCACTCCCGGTGGAGGAGTCGGAGGATACACCGGAGCTCCTTTAGTAAAAATCGCCCCGAGAGCATCTCCTGCTAAAAAACAACCATCCATTTCTTCAAGATAGGAAACGTGATGACCAACGTGACCAGGTGTAGCGAAGGATCGAATATTCGGCACTGGACATTTAGTCGGGGAATCCCAAATACAAACTCTATCCAGATCTATCGGTAAAACTTCTCCCCATAAACGATCATGCGAATTCCCAAAAGTCCTCCTAGTGCTCTCTACCAAACGCCTAGGATCTAGCAGGTGAGAGACAGCTTCCGGATGTACATGCACATGCATTCCAGGGTTCTCAGAAATCAGATGTCCGACTCCTCCTGCATGATCGAGATGGACGTGTGTCAGTAGAACATGACGGATATCAGAAAACTTGACGCCGAGATCTTCCAGACTTTTCCTCAAACCTTCGAGCGAGGTCGATGGACCAGGATCAAGTATCGCTGGTTCTATAGAATCTATCCAATAAGAAGATATCAACCCATTGATACCTTGGAAGGAGACGTCAACAGGAACTACTAACATATCAGATCAGTTCAGAGACATCGTTCTACAGAGCAATATCATCTTTTTTCAATGGGTACAAAGTCTCGTCTCTCGGAGCCTAAAAAAATCTGCCTAGGACGCGCTATCTTCTGTTCTTTATCCTCAAGCATCTCCTCCCACTGAGCCAACCAACCTACAGTTCTTGGAATCGCAAACAGAACTGGGAACATTTCGACAGGAAATCCCATCGCCTGATAAATCAATCCCGAATAGAAATCAACATTTGGGTACAGATTTCTTGAGACGAAAAAATCATCATTTAAAGCAATTTTTTCGAGCTCCAAGGCTATATCTAACAACGGGTTCCTCCCCGTCACTTCGAATACGTCCGAAGCAGTTTTCTTGATTATACTAGCTCGTGGATCATATGCCTTATACACTCTATGCCCAAAGCCCATTAGACGTTCTTCTTTCCGCCTGACTCCATCCATAAAATCTGGAATATTGTCGACTGAACCGATTCTTTGGAGCATTCTCAAAACAGCTTCGTTTGCTCCTCCATGCAATGGCCCGTACAAAGCTCCCATCGCTCCGGATAGTGCTGAATAGGGATCCGACCGGCTGCTCCCTATAGTTCTCATCGCCGTAGTAGAACAATTCTGTTCGTGATCCGCATGTAAAATGAACAGGATATCTAGAGCTTTCTCTAAAACTGGATTCGGTTCTTCTTGGTTCCCACGAACCCTAAAGAGCATGTTCAAAAAATTAGAAGTATAAGACAATTTGTCATTCGGATAACTAGCTGGCATACCCTCATGATGTCGATAGGCAAAAGCTGCCAAAGTGGGCATCTTTGCGACCAGTCTCTGGATCTGCAATCGACGAAGTTCAGGGTCGCTGACTTGGCCCGCTTCAGGATAAAAAGTACCGAGGGCTGCCACAGAACTAATCAGCATACTCATAGCGTGGGCATCATAGCGAAAACCATTCATCACTTTTCGAATGTTCTCATGAACATTTGTGTGACTCTTAATCTCGTATGTGAACTTATCCAACTCGGAGGTTTGCGGTAACTCGCCGTGTATAATGAGATAGGCTACTTCGAGAAAAGTGCTTTGCTCAGCGAGCTGTTCGATCGGATATCCCCTGTACTCCAAAATCCCTTTTGATCCATCTATATAAGTCACAGTGCTACGAGTCGAAGCTGTATTAGAGAATCCGGGATCGTAAGTCATCATCCCAAAATCATCATCATTTACTCTGATTGCCCTCAAATCCATCGCTCTTATAACATCACCTTCAAGAATATCTACTTCATACTCACTTCCAGTTCGATTGTCGCGAATCGTCAGGGTGTCCTTGTCACTAGTAACTTTGTCCGCCATCTGTTCTCCGATAACCATGCATTGCATTAGATGGATTTCCAAGTTCAACTACATTCAGAACTTAGAAAATCCGTATACCTGTCAACTTAGAATTTAAACCTATCAAATTTAGTACTCATCCTGAAGTGCAGTCAGACTTCCCAACAAACATCCAAGTAACATGACGTTACAAAAGCACTCAAAGTGCCGGGAGCGGGACTCGAACCCGCAAGGGCCTAAGCCCGCCGGATTTTGAGTCCGGTGCGTCTACCAATTCCACCATCCCGGCGATGCAAACTTCATCTAGTATTGTATAACACCAAGCTGTTCAGGTACATCCACTTACATCACTTCCCCTCACAACCCCAGAAAACCTTCAGCCCGACGATTCCAACCATGTCGTATGAGATCCAATGTTAATGGCCAAATGTTCACCGTCAGTCCCCTGAGATGCTCCATGCCAATGCTCCTCTCCCTCTTCGATAATAACCATATCTCCAGGATTGAGATGGATCTCCTCGCCAGCACGATTTTTTACGACACACTGGCCAGAAAGCCCAAAAAGTAACTGCGTATCACTGTGTGAATGCCAATAGGTCCTTCCACCCTCACCAAATGTGACCCTATAGGCACGAACCGGAATTTCATCATCCTTCCCTAACATTGGCTGTGTCAGAGCTGGAAGAACAAAGTTTGTCTCATCTACTATAGCGTGAGCTCTTTCAGTTTTCCCAATAACCCTCATATCTACACCCGTCCTAAATAAGGATAAATATTACTCGATTTAAGTTT
>CAWWAX010000025.1:0-19239 GCA_963935005.1 uncultured bacterium
GTGCTGGTAGTATGGATCCTCATTTTCCCCTCTCCCGTTGGCCCGTAAAAAGACTTGACCCCGTTCTTCGTCTACCCCAAGAAGCGCGTCTACGTGCCAAGCTCCTTCTGTTAAACGGTCCTTAAGGGTTCCATCTGATCCATATCGATATATGTGACCCCACCCATCTCTTTCTGACCACCACAATAAATCGCCACTATTTTTTAAGTGACCCAAACGTTCTACTGATCCGCCAGACCCATAACCCCTATCCAAGTAGGTATTCATCCTTTCTTCAATGACCACTCTTGCATCGCCAGTCTCAGTATTGACCACCAGGACATCAGTTCTATGTCGATCTCTACTCGTTCTAGTAATCCACAACTCTGATGATCCATCAGCCATCCACAGTGAGGGTTGAGGGGCAACTTCATCCGTCGGAGCAAATGTCCTATCTAATGCCACTGACATCATCTGATCTTGCCATGGATCATCGTTAACACTGACCTTATTCCTGTTTTGCAAATCATAGATTATCACTTCATTTTGAGTAACATCCTCTTCGCCTGGCATATCGTATTTATATGTCTCAAGCTCTGGCCTGTCGTTACCCACTGCGTGGACCACCCAAAGCTCGTCAACATCACGTTGATCTGAGCGCACCAATGCTATTTTTTTTGAATCCTTAGACCAGGCAATATTTGTCCTTTTTCGCTTCTTCTGGTTCTCAAGGCTAGTCCTGTTAGTCTCACCTCTGCCGCTCGAATTGGCTGTGTAACTGTAGTGATCAACGCCATCCGTAGTCAGTTGTATTTCCTGCACTTCCAATCCCTCTTCTGCTTCTTCTGCTTCTTTTCCTTTTTTCCCTTTTCGCAGTTCTAGAATTTTTTCATAATCAGCTAGAGACATCATCCATAGATTATGTTCCTTTGCAAAGATGATTGTATTCCCGTCTGGCGAAATATTCGCCCACTCTGGATGATTATCTGGAGTTTCTCCAGGGCTCAACTGGATCAAAGTATTGGTTCTCAGATTTAGCTCAAAATGACGCACATCAGAAACAGATTCCTCATCATCATCGTCATCAGTCGCACTGTCATCGAACCTGACCATAAATTCATCGAGGAAACGTAGATTGTTGACAGGAAGATGCTGACCATCCCATGGATCCTTAGTGATTTTAGTCAGCTCTGCTGCCATCCAATCATTGTCAAAAATCCGGGTCTTACTTCGAGTGACAGGATCTACGATATAGTAATTCATCCCATCTGTATCTTCCCATTCATACCAAAATTTCTCAGTATCTTTTATCCAATGAGGATCCACACTGGTGCTGTGTATTAACTCGCTAGCCTTATAGGGAGCAAATCGCGCCGCCAATTCAAAATTGGCTCGACCGCTGAATTCACCGCCCCGACTTTCTGATCGTCGCAAGTTTAATTCAATTTCTTGGGCTAATGCCACATCGACATTAGTCATAATCAGGATAAAGACAAAAATGACCTTGTAAATATTCTCGAACGTCATGCCGAACATTGTACTATCCTCATCTAAAACTTGTGCAATCAGGCCAAAGATGGGGCTCTCCCATCTTCTCGATATTAGATTACATTAACTTCATAAAGTACAGAAACTCCCTAAAATCGCTAATCCAAAGTTACTTTTTGCAGAGATGTACAATATTTCCAATCTATTGTACGAAAACTCAAATATTGATTGTTGGACTATTGTTATGAATAGTAGATGGTAGTTGATGACTGAATCTATCTCTGATTTTAGAGATATACGAGCAACCATAAACCTATTGAACCCGAGAGCAATCCAATAAAAATAACTCGACTTTTATGGCTAGAGAGTTTCCTGCTTGTGGTTGTTCTGATCGCTGCCTGTGACGATGGAACTGGCCCGTCCCTTAGCTCACTGTCTCTTAATTCATCAACAGTAACTTTTTCTTCATTCGGAGAGACGACTCAATTAAAAATTTCAGCCCAAACTATCGACGGGAGCGCCTTCAACAATCCGGTCATTCTTTGGTCTTCCGAAGATCCTCAAATTGCAACAGTTTCAAAGTCTGGCCTAATTACTTCGATTAAAAACGGTTCAACAACCGTAGTGGCACGCTCAGGAGCCTTAGTAGCCAAGGCATCTGTTGTCGTTCTCCAAAAACCAACAGTGATTACTCTTTCCGCAACACGTATTCGTTTTGGAAGCATAGGTGATACGGCGCAACTATACGCATCGGCACAAGATGAACTAGGCAATACAGTGACTGACCCAGTCCTCAGTTGGCTGTCTAGCGATCTTTCAATTGCAACAGTTTCAGAGTCTGGGTTAATCACCACAAACAATCTGGGAAATGTGTACATATCCGCATTAACAGATACAATTTCTGCAAAAGCCAGCATCACCGTAAGCCATTGGGAAAAACTCACGGCAGGTTACAAAATGACCTGTGGCATACGAACTTCAGGCGAGTTGTACTGTTTGGGCAACAATGACTACGGACAACTCGGTGACGGCTCATCGGAATATCGAGGATCACCTACACCTATCGGGACTGAACATGACTGGAATTCTATCGGTTCCATGGTTAACCATAATTGCGCCATCTTAGCTAGTAAGATTGGAATGTGTTGGGGAAATAATGAGTACGGCCAACTCGGTGACGGCTCATCGGAACATCGAACCGTCCCCACACCTATTGGCACCCAGACTGTTTTAGACAGAGTAGTTGGTGGCTTTCAACACTCATGTGCCATAACATCTTCGAAAAACATCAAATGTTGGGGACGAAACCAGTTCGGACAACTTGGCATTGGGAATCACACCAATCAATCGAAACCAACCGAAATAAATTCAGAAAAAACGTGGACTAGCATTACTGCTGGCTCTTACCATAGCTGTGCGACTACTATTTCTAATCAAGCTTACTGCTGGGGATTGAACCAATTCGGTCAACTCGGTGACGGAACAATCAAAAACAAAGATTCTTTCGTACAAGTCTCAGAAGAAATTCTCTGGACATTCATCACGGCTGGACTTTATCACAGTTGTGGTATCAATCAATCCGCCGAGGCCTTTTGTTGGGGCCTCAACGACAAAAATCAACTAGGATCAAATAGAGGCCAAAGCCAATGGCCATACCCAGACAAAGTCCAGACAGATAATCAATGGGTCAGTATTTCCGCTGGTCGTTCGCACAGTTGTGGTTTAACAAAATCAGGAAAAGGCCTGTGTTGGGGAAATAATGAGTACGGCCAACTCGGTGACGGAACAAACATTTCCAGAGGATTTCCAACACCCATATTTGGTAGCTACACATGGAAAAATATAGAGGCTGGAGTGCATCATACTTGCGGTGTTACAACGAGTGGTAGTGGTTACTGCTGGGGGAACAACCAAGATGGACAGATGGGGGTCTCCGCCGAGTTAGAGCAACTGGAGCCACAGAAACTGAACATATCAAAATATTGAAACCAATACATAATACTTCGCGGCATTTCCAAAGAGATCACTCACTTAGTCAAACAGACTTGGTGATCCCTCCATCAACCCTGATGTTCTGACCGGTAATATACTCTGACCCGTCCGAGAGAAGGAAAAGTGCCGTTGCGCCAATCTCAGAAACTTTGCCGTATCGACCCGTTGGAATCCTCTTTAAAATAGATTCATCCACTGGATAAGAGTCGATAAACCCAGGCAGAATATTGTTCATCCGGATCCCGTCAGACGCATACTCTGTTGCATACAGCTTAGTATAACTCCCCAAGGCAGCCCTCATGCAAGCGGATACAGGAAAACTTGAATCTGGTTCATAGGTAGCAAAAGTAGAGATATTGACTATAGAACCCCCCCCTCCTTTTATCATCAAAGGAGTGACTGCTCTTGCCATCTTTACAACATTCATGAAAACCATATCCATTCCAGTGTGCCAGTCCTCGTCAGTCAAATTCAACAATGGACCCTTAGGTGGGTGACCAGTACTATTGACCACACCATCAACCCGTCCATAGTGACTCATACACAGTTCCACAGCTGCCTCGATATCCGTTTCTGAAGTCACCGACCCAGTTATCCCTAGACAATTTAACTCGGCAGCAAGTTGCTCGGCTCCGCCCGAATTAGATAGAAGGACCAACTGGTATCCTTTATTGCGAAGAGTTTTTGCAACTGCTGCACCCATCCCTTTGCCAGCTCCTGTAACAATAGCCGCCCGCTGTTTAACGTCCATTTGAATAATACATCCTTTTTTTGATCAACAATTCTATCACAGTATTTACTTAAATCACAACATATACTTGGGCTCTAAGCCATTAATTACATCCAAGATTGCTTTTATCGAAAGTGCACTCATTGCACTCCTTGCCTCAAGAGTTGCACTGCCTATGTGTGGAGTCAAAGTCACCCTAGGATTGCATCTCAATGCCTTTGGTATTTTTGCTGGATTCTCAAAGACATCTAACCCTACTCCTCCTATCAGATCCTCCTTAAGCGCCAACACTAGATCGCTCTCTTTAATTACCCCACCTCTTCCGATATTCACCAGAATAGAATCTCTCTTCATTTGTTTAAACGTTTCGAGCTCGAATGAGTGTCTATTTTGATCATTCAAAGAAGCTGTGATCACCAAAATATCCGAATCCGAAATTAACTCCTGATAGCCTACATAGTTAATATCCAATTCCGTTTCTGTTCCAGGACTCAGTTTTTTCCGATTGTGATAAATCACCCTCATACCAAATCCACTAATAATTTTTGACAGGGCCTGACCTATCCGACCGCAACCGAATATTCCAAAGGTTTTTCCACGAAGTTCGCATCCCAACAGAAGATCTATTTCCCATCCCTTGAATTCACCATTTTCTATCAGCCGATGTCCTTCAGCCATTTTCCTGGCGGTCATCATGACCAAGGCCAAGGCCAGCTCGGCGCAGGAAGTTGTAAGGACATCTGGGGTGTTAGTGACCAGCACCTCTTTCTGGTGAGCATATTCTACATCTATGTTGTCATAGCCAACTCCGAAATTCGAAATAATCTTAAGTTTAGGAGCAGAATCAATCACTTCTTGATTTACCTGTAAACTCGTCATAACCACTGCTGCGCAAGCACTTTTCACAACTTCATTAAATTCCATTTGTTCCATGACCTTCCGATCGGAATAGACAACTTCATAAGTATCAGGGAGGTGGGCTTGGTGATCTCCTATCAATGGACCAGTTATCACTATAGTTCCGTTTGAACGATCATCCACTAGTGTATTTTCCTCGCAGGCTATAGGTGACGGTCACAGAAATGATATTAATTGACAATTCCAGGCTCACTATCACGGGAAAAATGAGCCCAGATCCAAGGGAGTCTTCTGACGGCTATATCCGATAAAAATAAAACCAAAGCTAGAAGCAACGACCAATTCCATAGCGGAAATGCCACTGAGGTACTTTCACCATAATCCAAAAATATTTCTTCTTCTTCTGGTAACAACTTCCCTCCTGTTAGGCTGCTCACATCACTAAGGAATTCGAGGTTGGCGGGGTATCTCTTGTACTCGTCTGGATACGTATAGTGAAAATTCTTTTGTTCAGTTCCAGCTTCATTCGCATTTAATTCAAACAGGTACCCAGAGTCCGTCGAGCTTTCAACTGCATAACTCCCAGTATAAACTCCGAATTCTGTCTGAGTGAGATCCAATGTTTCTTCTTCCGATCCCGGACCAGTCACATTGATCGTAGGTTGCAAGTTAGAATTCAGCATTCCATCCGAACCAACTTCGCTGACTGTAATGAGGGCTTGATCTCCTTGCCGTAGAACTTCAAAATCAAGGCCAGGATCATCGTTTCGCCTCATAGTCTCCCGTATCAGTTGTGTCCAAAATTTTCCGTATCCATCCCAATTCAACCAATTGATAGCCCAGCGATTTTTAACGTCAGAAGTAAACGCAGCCGTCCTGCCAAGACCATAATGCCATCTCGCCAATATTGGCGCACCATCACCAACTTCAATTAACGTTTCTGCATTATCTTTACTGCGAGTTTTAACATATCCCTCCAAGTCAGGGGCTGAAAATAAATCCAATCCTACAAACATTTCCGAAGACCGAACTTCTTCAAAAATTACACGTTCTTCGATTAAAGTTGACTGGGAAGCTATCTGTGCTTCCTTGATGAATACTTGTGGGACTCCTTGGGCGTCCTGTATGTAATAAGTTCGGCCGTTTCCCCACATTGCAATATCTGAAAGCAGGTCCCGATCTGCTTCTTCTCCGACAGCTACTGACGATACCGTTATGTCTTCATCGGCCATTCTTCTGACTAGCTCTTCATAATCGTCTGCATAGGTTTTGCCATCAGAAAGCAGCACTATGTGTCGTACTTGAGCTTCACTCTCAGCCAAGAGCTCGAAAGCTTTATCTAAGGCTGGGTATATATTGGTTTGGGAACCAGCAATTATCTGGCTAATGGATTGATTGATCCTGGATTCTTCCGATGCTAACTGAAGCGGCACGGCAACATAGGGGGTGTCATCAAAGGTCACAACGCCAAATCTATGTCTGTCATCCATAATTCCCAAAGCAGCCTTGGCGGCTTCTTTGGATAATTCGAGCTTCGCTCCAACCATGCTATATGACTTATCTAATACTATTACCAAAGCTAATTCTTTCCTTTCCTCTTCCACCTCGAACCAGATTGGCAATATCTCTTCTATCATCGATCCCGAATAACCTTCTTTGCCATAGCTAGACTCGCCCGCAGCAAACACCAAGCCTCCTCCAAAATCTCTCACATAACGCAAAACTGCATCCATCTGCGCTTGTCTCAAATCTTCTGGTGACACATCACTCAAAAAGATAAGGTCGAAAACCTCTAATTCAGACTGATTTTCGGGCACATTAGCTGGCGAGGACAATGTCACGTCTATACCCTCCATCTCCAGGGCATCATTCAGATAATGTGCACTCTCCGAATACCCCTCCACGTACAGAACCCGAGATTGATCCCCCACTATTACAGATCGGTCTAATCGATTGTTTTCTAGAGATGTGTCTGATTGACCTTCAATCATTGCAGATATGGTGGCAGATCCTACTTCTTCAATAACGACTTCAAATGGCAAAGAATTCAAACCTTCTTCAAGTGTCACCGATCTTTCTAGATTTTGGTCGGTGCCCACCGTGAGTTTAACGACAGCATCCTTCTCCGTCCTGCTGTAAACCTGAACTTCTACCAAGACAGGCTCTCCTCGGCGGATCTCTTTTGGAACGTCCACGGCGTCAATCCAACTATCGTCACCCCCGACAACTGACGCTGGAACAGTGAAAATCCTAACGTTTTTTTCCCTAGCTTCCATTACTACATCAAAATCTTTCCCAGCATTACTGTTTCCATCCGTAAATAGCACTAGACGCTTCAGATAAGATGGCTCGAAACTATTCATAGCTTGCCTCAAGCCTGAACCTAAATCAGTAAAATTCTGATTTATAGAATTAGCCGATCCATTCATCGACACTTCCACAGAAGCGATCTGGTCCGAAGAACTAAAAGTTCGACTTGAACCTGCAAACACAACGAAAGCCGAATGCTCTGGATTTCTTTCACCGTCAACCCTGGAAATCCAGTCTATAGCACTTCTAATAAAGTTTGGCTCTATACTGCCTGATACATCAATGGCATACACGGTGGAGAGCCATTTTACAGATCTATTCCAAGTGGGTTGCATCAAGGCCAACACCAAGGAAACGATCAAACAAGCTCTAATCACACTGAGAACTTTCAGGTGACGTGCTTGAATTTTGACTTCCGTTCTAAATCCTACTTTCCAGATTATTGGAAGGGCTATCAACGCCAACAGTGGCCAGTAGTGTTCGAAGGAAACACTCATACGGTTACTCTTCGATGATAAGTGACCCACTCCAGAAAGACCAAGAACAATGCTATCACGACTAATAGCCTCCAAAACCTCGGTTTCACCTGCTCAGGCAATTCATCGCTAGCGTTAATACTATTTCCAGAAACAGATTCGGAGTTGAGCTTGGTTTCATTAATTAAGGTATAATCTGGATTCGTGAGATTGACAGGTATCCACAATCGGTCAGCCTCTTGACTGGCGGAGTATAGGTTGGGAGCCGAAGCCTGAAAGATCGTCTGACCATCAAAAGAACTGGTTTTAATGGAAGTTCCTTCTAGGTCTACTACTGTTGCATTGTCCAAGGGGATTCCGATTCGTCCTGGTTTCGAAGAAGTCGCCACATCACTCTCCAACATCCATTCTATAGTATTCTTCAGAAATATCGGGAAAGCAGGTTGAAGAGGGAAATTCGATCCATCTAAAGAAAATCCAACTTGGACTTCCCTTATACCGAAATCTTTTGCGACCAAAAGGGGGGTCCGGACGTCACCCCACAGAATCTGGCTATTTTCGGAGAGGAAAGACGGATCGGACACTTCCCCTACTCTCAAGTCAGAAAGCGTAACACCCCTGAGGATAGGATGGCTACCCAGAAAATTCAATCCCGCGATGGCTTGACTAGAAAACTCTGGCATTAACGTCCCTGAAGTAAGAAAGGTCAATGTCGGTACAGGGGATCGAACCTCTGGTGTGAAACGGTCGAAAATATAGAGATCTGGTTGAATGGCAGGGTCATAAGATTCAGTTCTCACAATAGAAAGATCGACACTCGGCATAGCTTTCAGGCCTGTCTCCAGATAAAGATTGCCCGATGTGACTAACGTAATCCTGAACTTGGAATTTGAAGGCATCATTATATATGCAAGATCATCCAAAGGGAATGCATCTCTTACACTAGTTACTGAAACACGTAAAGGCCCTCCGTCGAAACCTGAAAGATCGATATCACTTAGTCCTGAACTTCTCGCTTCAAGTGTTATAGATTCCCTGACAGCAGTCCCCTCAAGGCCACTCACCCTCACTGCCACTTCTTTACTATTAAGAGAGCCGTTGGTTATCTGAATGAGACCTCGAAAACTTGACGACAATTCGTCGAGACTCTGACTAATAGTCAAATTTGTGATCCCTACATTTTCCGCCGATTCAAAAACAGAGATGGTTTCGATACCAGGAGGAGTGGTGATCGGTGACACTCCGTCCGAAATAAACACTACGCGAGCCCCCTCATCAGCAAATTCTGGAAAATATTCACTGTTTTCAAATGACACCGTCAAATTTTCCAAATCCTCAAGCGCTCTCCATTTATTGGTTCTCAATCTGGAGACGAGTTGCCCAGAAGTATCCAGAATTAAACATTCCGCACTCGGATGGGCTTCCAGAAAAAAGCTCCGGGCGACTCTGACGGCGTGATCCCATCGAGTAGAGCCGTCTTTCCTAAGGGCAGCCATGGTACCCGAGTTGTCTATAACTATAATCATATTTCCAATCTCAGATTCTTCTTGTGAGAACAACTCTGGAGCACCAGAAGCTGTAACAAGAAGTACTGCTATAGCACATGCGATAATTAATGACAGCAGCCATCTCAATCTGTCCATCAGAGAGCTTTTCTTCCGTTCCCTCAGCAAACGAGTCCAAAGCAAGGAAGATGAAATCAGGACAGTTGGTGGGGGGGGCTTAATCCAATAGAGAACGCCAACAGCCAAGAGACTGGCCACTGTTAACAAGCCAGTGAAAATAGGATTTGCCAGGAAAAGATTCACTTCAGAAACCTTCCCTGTCGGAACACCTGCAAAATCAAATCTTCAAAAGGTTTCTCCGTGGACGTAGTGATATAACCCCATCCATTTTTTTTGCAATAATTTTCCAATGCTTCAGAATGAGCGTCGAATACTTTTCGGTATGCACTCATCAGAGAAGGTGTGATTTTTACTCGTTCAATACTTCCTAGTTCTGCATCTTTTAAAAGGACCTCGTCTGGCAGAATCGGTTCTCTTTCTTCAACCTCATAGATATGGACCGCGAACAAATCTTGACGATAATGTCTCAGCATATCGAAAGCTCTTTCAAACCCAGAAGGATCCAAAAAGTCCGAAATAACAACAACCAATCCCCTACGTCTCCGCGATGAGAAAAATCCCTTGAAAGATCGGACCATTGAAGTTGTGCCTTGGGTAGTCATGCCTTCTAGGAATCGAAAAGTATTCCACACTTGGCTTTTCCCCCTGCGGGCGGAAAGTTGATTGTCCACACCGTCATTGAAGCCAATCACATTGACGCGGTCTTGATTTAAAAGGCCGACATAACACATGGCCGCTGCAATCTTTCTGGCATAATCGAACTTCGAAGGCTCACCACAATTCATTGATTTACTTGAATCGACAAAAATGTAGATCGGCAAATCAGCTTCCTCCTCAAAAACTCGAAGAAGAAGCTTTTCCAGTCGGAGAAATGTTCTCCAGTCGACGTTTTTTGTGTCCTCTCCAGACACATACTCTCTGTAGTCAGAAAATTCAATACCAGAACTAGTCTTTTGTTTTGAACGATGCTCTCCATGAAGATGTCCCGGGACCATTTGCTTCGACACCAGATTCAAATATTCCAGTTTTTTCAGGAAGTCATCATCAAACAGAGTTTCCTTGGATTCCATATTCAACCGTTCGTCCTAGCGGATTCAGTTCATTCTTGAGGTTCTGGGATGTCATTCATAATCGCCTCCAAAATTTCATCTGGATCGACTCGGTCAGCTTCTCCCTCAAAATTCAACAACACACGATGCCGAAAAGCCGGAAGAAAATATGATCGGATATCCTTACAAGCTACATGGACCCTTCCATCTACTAGAGCATTTACCTTTGAGCCAACCACCAATGCTTGAGTTCCTCTCGGGCTCGAACCGAAACGAACGTACTTCTCGGTCAAAGGGTGCGTATGTTCATTGCCTGGATTAGTGGCCAAGGTCAGACGGATTGCATAATCTTGAATGGAGTGAGCAATTGGTACATTCCTAGCTGTTTCGCGCATCTCGACTATTTGGTCTCTATCTAAAACCGTTTTTGCTACTGGCTCTGTAGAGGTTGTGGTTCGATTCATAATTTCATGCATATGTTCGGACTCAGGATACTTGATTCTAAGTTTGTAAAAAAATCGATCTAATTGCGCTTCTGGCAGGGGGTAAGTGCCCTCCATTTCTACGGGGTTTTGTGTAGCAAGAACAAAGAATGGAGGATCCAGCTTATGAGTGGTGACACCTACCGTTACGCTTCTTTCCTGCATGGCCTCCAAGAGAGCGGATTGAGTTTTCGGAGTTGCACGGTTGATTTCATCAGCTAGCAGAATATTGGTAAAAATAGGTCCGTTTTGGAAAGCCAAGTGCTTTTCCCCTGTGTCAGTTTCGTGCATAATATCACTTCCCACTACATCTCCAGGCATCAAGTCTGGAGTAAATTGTATCCTAGAAAATTTTAACTGTAGTACATCAGCAACCGTAGACACTATTTTTGTCTTCCCAACTCCTGGAATGCCCTCAAGGAGCACATGGCCCTTGGACAGCAAACTGACCAGAGTCCCATCTATTACTTCTTCATTCCCTACTATGACTTTACCGATTTCAGTTCTTACTTTATCGAATTCATCACGAAACAATTCTATTTGATTGTCAATTTTAGTTGTCATTTTCTCTCAATGGTCTTATGCCTAAAAAATAATTCTTGACTAAATTGCGATATTGCCAGGACACTGTCTCCACATCCAGAGCAGAAGCATCCGAGTACTCCGACAAGCCACGGGCCTGGTAAAACTGCAGGCCGGACATCTGCTTCTGACTAGCGCCTTGGAACAGGTTTTGAGGATCGGGAGGTTCCTCCGTGAATTGTTCGTCGATAACTTCCAGGCTAAGCTGCACCTCTAATGTCGTCGCTTCTCCAAGTTCCAATTGAGCTTCTTCAGAAGGAGTTCCAGTTGAATTCCCTGCTGGACCGCTCCCGTCTCCAGAATCACCACTAGAAGATTTCGTAACTTCATCAGACGCACTTCCCGATGCGCCGCTTTCCATTTGTCCATCGGGAGTCATATTCGAACTATTAGCACTCTGAGAAATCTCCTGACTCAAGGCTTGCATATTCATCGAAGCTTCGTTCAAAGCCTCGTCCAAGCTTTGACTTTGAGCCATGGCATCTAACGCATCGGCTGCTTCTGTCAAAGATCCTTCTGCCATAGACATTTGATCTTCCGCTAGGGCCATGCCTGCGCCTTCTAATGCTTCCAGTAATTCTTCTGCCGAAAACTTTTCCGATAATTGCTGTAAGTTTAAACCTTGTTCTAATTCGCTCAATGCAGAGGGCTCCATATTCGAAAGATTGTCGCTCAGTTCTCTGAGTTGCTGAGCGGCACTTGCAAGCTCCATCTTACCGAGTGAACTGGCAAATTCCGATAGCTCTTGAGACTCGGCGAATTCCTGTGACAACTGAGCAAGTTCTTGATTGAGGGCATCCATCTCAAAACTTTCTTCATTCAGGATTTCTTCAGCTTCTTGGAGCTCTCTTAACAGCTCTTCATTCAGAAAGTCATCACCCTTTAAGTTCTCCAACACTCGCTCCAAGCTTTCCAGATTTGATTCGTCTAGGAACTCTCCCACCTCTCCCTCTAGGGCAGATTCCAGACTCGCTATCTGGTTATCAATTTCCGAGAAAGATGTTTCCAGCATCACATCGGGAAGAAATAGGGGTTTTTCACTGGGGACGAGAGCCAATCCAAATCCAAGCCCCATTAGGATAAACGCACGTCCAAACCATTTGGACATTTTAACAGGAAACAGTTCATCTAATTTCAGCTTGGCCAGGGACATTTCAGCCCTTTCCCGTTGCAAGGCTATCCAAGCTGAATCCACTGGATTTCGAACGAACCAATAGGCTGTCTTAATTTCGTCACTCAGGCCGGCAAGCTTATCTGTTAGGCCAGCGGCCCTATGGAGTCGATTCGTTTCGAAGATCGGTCTAATTGCGAACAACAGATAGAATAATAAAAGTCCAACAACTAGAACTCCCAATCGCGGACCCTCCACAGGAAACAGGATGCCACCGATCTGAAAAAAGACGATTACGCTAAGTGCTGCACACACCACTTTAGCAAGAAGGTCTAGGCAATAGCCCTGATGAATCCGTCGATCTATTTTTTTTAGTATCGAATGTACACCTGAAGACTTATCTCGATTCTCTCTTTCAGGCTTCATCACACTGAATTCATTGATTGCACTATTTAAGCTCCCTACTGACACATATTTTGACATCCTCGCTACCAGCGATGCTTATTCTAACAGAGATTGCAAGCCAACCCAAACTGGCCAACGCATATAAATGAAGCAAATTTTTGACAAAGTGTCATCAGGATTGAGAGCCTCTAGTTGTTACTGCGACCTCTTCTAGAGTGTGGGTTGCAGTGATACACATCTTGATAGCAGATCTCTCTTGTCCTTCAAGTGGGCCCACCAGGACTTGAACCTGGGACCTTCGGATTATGAGTCCGCTGCTCTAACCAACTGAGCTATGGGCCCTGCCTACATATCTATATCACAGTTGTTCCTGCATTTTAAAAAAATCAACTGACACATCAACTAATTAGTCTACGTCAGTCGACGATGCACAATCATAGCTAAGAAACACAGTCCTTTAAAGCCTCAATATCCACCTGCCGAAGTTCCTCAAATTGTCCCACCTCCAATGATCCCAATCTTAGTGGTCCGAATCTCATTCGCTTAAGATGAGCCACAGACAACCCTACAGCAGCCATAATGCGGCGGACTTCCCGGTTTCGACCTTCCTTCATTACAATCAACAGTTGCTGTGAACCATTCCCTTTATCCTGGACAATCTCAACCCATGCTGGGCGGGCGAACCCATCGTCTAATTCCACACCTGATCGCAGCTCTAATAAAGTTGCATTAGAGATCCTACCCTCAACTAAGACTCTATACTCTCGTTCAATCTCATAACTGGGATGCTGGAGTTGATTGGCCACATTTCCATCGTTAGTCAAGATTAGTAGACCTTCAGTTAAGTAGTCTAATCTCCCAACGTAACGCAAAGATCGCATATCTTGCGGCAAAATATCGTATACAGTCGGCCTGGAGAAATCGTCTTTCGCAGTTGTGAGGACACCCGGAGGCTTGTTCATTTTAATCCAGCGCACAGATGGTATCTGAATATTTTTACCGTCTACAACGACCACATCATTGCGGGGGTCCACTATTATGCCAGTCCCTCCTATTACTTCACCATTGACCCTAACCCTGCCCTCCGCGATTAACACTTCTGCTTTCCGCCGTGAAGTTAATCCAGACCTAGAAATGAATTTACTTAAGCGCATAATTGGAGGATCAATCCAATTCTGGAGAGAGGAGGGATGGCCTGTTTTCATCCTCTTTTCCACTAGCTTTCGATTCTGGCTCCATATGCACTCTCTCTCGACTTGCAATTTCCTCTGGGATTACTTCCACTTCTTCACCAGTAATATTTTCTCCTTTTAACACAACTGGCAAATCCTTTGTTCGAGGAAGATTGTCAAGATCGGAGAAGCCAAAATGTTCTAGGAATTTGCTCGTAGTGCCATACAGCAGAGGTCTTCCAAGTCCATCACCTCTTCCCACCACTTCAACTAATTCTCTGTCCTGTAGAGTTCTGATCACACCAGCAGAACTCACTCCTCGGACATATTCAATATCAATTCTTCCGATCGGCTGCCTATACGCGATGATAGCCAGTGTTTCCAAGGCTGGATTTGACAACCTCGAAGACTTGGCGACTGTATCGAATCTTTCTAGGTAGGGCGCATACAACGGAAGTGTAAGAACTTGATAGCCTCCGGCAACCTGCTTGACCTCAAACGCTCTTTCCGTTTCCAAATACATTCGAGTCAGTTCCTCTATGCACTTTTCGACTACGTCTTCATCTAAAGACTCATCTGCTCTCGCAATTTCTTCAGATTTCAGTGGAGCATCACTTGAAAACAGCAACGCTTCAACAATTTGTGTTGGTCGCATTATTCCTCTCCCGATTGCAACTGTAATCCGGGTGGAGTGTCGTCGGATTCAGTAAATCGATATATCCACAAATCCGAAAACATCTTCGTTTGACGTAATTTTATTTTACGATTACGAGCTAGTTCTAGGCCTGCCAAAAAAGTCATTACTCCATGCATCTTCGATTCAAATGGTTCTAACAATTTTTCAAACTCAACTCTCTTTAGGCGTTGAAGGGTCACGAGAATCAAATCCACCTTGTCTTCCATCGCTACTAGCCTGGTAGTTACTCTGTGCTCGACAATGTCCATTGAGGGCACAGCTACCGTGAGGGCAGCAGCATAAACCTCGTCCCACGTCGTATCCAGAACCATTTCTTCTTTCTTAATCCTATTGCTCGGATTTACGTATCCCTTTCCAAACTGTCGACTCCTGTGCGACTCTGCGACACTCAGATGGGCTTTGATTTCCTGTATTTGTTCGTATTCCAAGAGCCTATAGACTAATTCAGCCCTAGGATCATGGTCCTCAATCGTCTCATTGTTGGGTAGTAAAGTTTGGACCTTGATCCTCAGAAGATTTGCCGCCATCTCCATAAATTCACCAGCATTAGCAATTTGTCCAGCACTGATATCACTGATTGCTGCAAGGAACTGACGTGTAATTCTGGAGATAGGTATTTCGAAAATATCTATGTCCTGCTGCCTGATGAGATGTAGCAACAAATCCAACGGACCTCGGAATTTTTCAATGTCGACAACCAAAAACGTTTGATCGCCAATATCCGGAGGCGAAGATTTCAGGTCCATGACACTATAAACGAATTTGCCATACCAATGAGAATCTGCACGGGTTTCAATATGAATGTGAATATTTCTGGATATAGAATAGAGCAAGCCATCAAGACTAATAGCCCGTATTGTCCCAAGCGGTCATATCCGAAACGCCAATTCTTAGGAATTACGTGATATAGCACATGTGATCCATCTAGAGGTGGAATAGGTATCAGATTAAAAAATGCAAGGATTAGATTTATGTAGACTCCTGTGTAAGCCAGACTCACAGTCAGGTCAATATACTTCCCAATGCCGAGATAGCCTTGAACATTTAAAAGTACAACTATAAAAACAGAAAGGGCAGCAGCCAAAAGGAGGTTTGCCGCAATCCCCGCAAGTGAAACTTTTATATCAGCAGATCGGAAACTATGGAATTTACTGGGATTGATAGGCACGGGTTTTGCCCATCCGAAAATCATCCCGTCAGTCAAATTATACAAAACCAATGGCACAATAAAAGATCCCACCAGATCAAGATGGGCGAAAGGATTCAAGGTAATGCGACCTAATTTATAGGCAGTATCGTCACCTTCTCGCAAGGCGACCCAAGCATGTGCGACCTCATGAACAACTATCGAAAAGATGAGGACGGGCAGAATGGATAATAATTCCATGGCTGAGAAGTTACTTCAGGACGACGACAGAAGCCAGCCCCGAATACTTGTGGGAAAGCTCTTGGAACACACTAGACATTGATACATTTCTAGGTTTCCAATATAATTGCCGTACAATTGTTTCTGTTATTCTTAGGACTAGAGAAAAAAGTAATGCCCAACATAAAAAGTGCAAAAAAACGAGTGCAGACCAGCCGCAATGCAAAAGAGCGGAACAAAATAGTACGTTCTAAATTAAGAAACGCCATCAAGCGCGTACGACTGGCAGAGGACACAGTATCGGCAGAGCTCGAATTCAAGAAAGCTCAAATACTACTGGACCGTGCTGCTACGAATAGAACACTTCATCCGAACGCAGTCGCCAGAATAAAGAGTAGATTGTCAAAGACGATCAACACCTAATCGAACTAGTTGCCTAGCAACTTATATCTTCCGAACAAAACATACTTCCTGGGCCTCAGGAAGCATCCCAAACAATTTCTCCTTCCACAATTGTCTTGGTAGCTCTTCCCTTCAGTTCAAGACCTTCGAATGGTGTATTTCGACTCTTGGACAAAAATTTTCCAGAGTCAACAATCCAAGTTACGCTTGGGTCTATTATAGTCACGTCGGCTAAGCCACCCTTTTTCAGAGATCCCCCCGGCAGGTTGAATGCTCTCGCTGGGCTACAACTCATTCGGTCAATCAAAGTAGACAGATCGACAGCACCCTCATTCACCAAACATGTCAGCCCTATTCCCAGAGAAGTTTCCAAGCCAACGATTCCGTTTGGGGCTTCCGCAAAAGCTTGTTCTTTTTCGTCATAGTGATGAGGCGCATGATCAGTAGCATAGACACACAAGGTGCCATCAGAAAATCCTTCGACCACAGCAGCACGGTCTTCGACATTCCTAAGAGGAGGATTCATTTTAGCATCGGTATTGTAGCCATCCACTTCTTTTTCAGTGAGAATTAAGTGATGTGGTGTAGCCTCGGCAGTTACTTGGACTCCACGTTCTTTTGCTTGACGGATCATTTCTACGCCGTATGCTGTCGACACGTGCTGGAGATGAACCCTACTATGGGTGAGTTCAGCGAGAAGAAGGTCTCGTATTATATGTATATCCTCTGAAATATTGGGTTTACCAAGCAAGCCCAACCTGGTAGACATTAAACCCTCATTCATGACACCTCCTCTAGATAAATCCAAATCTTCAGGGTGATCCGCCACGGGAATATTGAAAGCTTTAGCATATTCCATGGCCATCCTCATCAATCCTCCATCCATTACTGAATTCCCATCATCAGTGATGCCCACAGCACCAGCTTCGACCATCTCTCCTATGGCTGCTAAACTTTTTCCTTCCTGTCCTTTAGATATGGCTCCCAGTGGATACACCCTTGCTCCGTTGGCCTTTTCTGCCTGTGCAAGCACGAGCCGAATCCCTGCAGGGTCATCAATGACCGGATCAGTATTCGGCATGGCACACACAGCCGTGAAGCCTCCAGAGACAGCCGCCCTCACTCCTGTTTCGATAGTCTCTTTATGCTCTCCTCCAGGTTCTCGTAGATGTACGTGGACATCGATCAGACCTGGAGTCACCAATTGACCCTTCGCATCTATCTCAAGTATTCCTTCAATTTTTCCAATCTTATCACTGATCGTTTCTATTCTTCCGTCAACGATTAGTAGATCTGCGGTTTTGTCCATCATCTGGCTCGGGTCAATTATACGACCCGCACGAATCAAGAGTGATTTCATGGTTGTCCAACTACTCCCTTGGCCGACTCCGCTGTTTCTGGGGCACCCCCCGAAAGCAAGTATAGAACTGCCATTCTTATGGCCACTCCGTTAGTAACTTGTTCTAGAATCACCGAATTAGGACCGTCTGCTACATCGCTATCTATTTCAACGCCTCTATTCATTGGACCGGGGTGGAGTATGAGCAATTTCTCGGAACCCAATTTTAACCTTTCCCTAGAAACTCCCCATTTCTGATTGTACTCCCTCAAGCTGGGGATATAACCACTATGCATTCGTTCCAACTGAAGTCGTAGAATATTCAAAACATCTGACCACTCTATGGCATCCTCAATCGTATGAAAGACCTTGACTCCCATTTTTTCAATATCAGCTGGCAAAAGAGTATATGGACCACAGACTCCAACGTTAGCTCCCAGTTTAAGCAAGCCGTGTATATTGGACCGTGCGACTCTCGAATGCAGTACATCTCCAATGATGCAAACCTTAAGCCCGTCAAAATCACCAAGGTGATCTCTTATTGTCAAAGCATCCAAAAGCCCTTGAGTTGGATGTTCGTGACTGCCATCGCCAGCATTGATAACGCTTGAAGGTATCCTCTCTCCTAGAAATTTTGCTGCTCCTGAAGATCCATGCCTCATCACCACCATGTCGATCTTCATAGCCTCTAGGTTGCGGGCTGTGTCTACTAAGGTTTCTCCTTTTGTTACGGAAGATCCAGCCGAAGAAATGCTCACGGTATCAGCACTCAGTCTTTTCTCAGCAAATTCAAACGATATCTTGGTTCGCGTAGACGGCTCAAAGAATAGATTCACGATGGTTTTGCCCCTCAAAATGGGGACCTTCTTAATCTGACGTTCTGAAATTTCCTTGAATGCTTCTGCCGTATCAAGAATGCTGACGATTTGATCCGCAGATAATTTTTCTAGCCCTACCAAATCTTTTCCCAAACTAAACGCCCTGTCGTTCAAAGAGCTCCCTCCGTCAAAGAAGTCAGCTCGACAGCCCATTTTCCGTCCAGTTCGGGCACCAGTACATCAACCATATGGCCTTCATTGGCCTCTACTTTCCTGCCTACAAAATCGGCTTGAATGGGAATTTCTCTTCCTCCGCGATCAATTAGTACACAGAGAAAAACCTTGGAAGGCCTTCCCC
>CAWWAX010000026.1:0-19222 GCA_963935005.1 uncultured bacterium
GATTACTTTAGGTGGAGTAATTGGATATAATCTTTCGGTTTCCAGTCGTCTGGAGTCGATGTTAGGCTTTATCTAAAAGATCGAGTTTTTGCAGAAGGCTCGTTGTTTCGTTTAGACAATGCTAAGGACGCGGCTCAGGGCACGAATCAGATTGGTTGCTTCGGCGACTTCTTGGAAGACGGAAGTGAGACGGTTGCCGCGCTCCGAGTGCTCGAATAGTCCAGTGATTGTGGAGCTAGCGATTTTGTCGCGAGGCAGAAGAGTGTTTGCCAGTAGGGTCTCGGTATAGGGGATGAGAGAATCCGTTCGGCCATGGAAAAGATGCACTTCCGATAAAACTTCTGACAGATAGGGAGCAGGGTTAAGTAGCGGTGTGACTTTCGTGGCGGATTCCGTCAGCCGGGTTGCCATCCGAGAGGCTTTCTCGGTGTCGATTTGTTGGTCTGATCGAGGAGCAAAAAGTTCAAAGAGTTCTTTCCGCTCAGGCGAAATTCCTGCCGCAAGTTCTGTTAAGAGTGTGTCGTAGGATGGACTCAAAGAAGGGATGCGGCGGTTACCTGCTTCAATGGCCAGACTCAGGAGTGCATCGGCAACATCTTGAGCGTCGCTGTGTTCTGGAACAAAAGGTAGGTAATTACCAGCGATGATCCAACGGCCGTATGGATCAGGTTTAAGCCAGTACTCTTCTCCTTGCCATTCATGTTGGCCAGTCATTTGAAACTGCAGGATGCGCTCCATATCGGAATAGCCACCCCAGCTCACTACTCCAGCCAGCTGATTGGCTATGTCAGGTTTTGTAGCGGCAATCAGGGCTTGAGGCGCTCCAAAAGAAAAACCTATCAAGCCACAGGGGCCTTGATTAGTGAGAGGATGTTCTTTGATGGCCTTGAGAGTGGCCCTAATAGTTGGGATGGTCACTTCAGGTTTGACTTCTAGCCTGGTCCACTCTGGGATTTCAGGTATGAGGACGGCAGCTCCTGAAGAGGCTAATGCTCGGGTGAACTGCTCTAGAGTGGGATGGAATCTTCCAGATGGGGTCAGGCCATGCAGAACCACCCAAGTGGGAAGGTTTTGGTTTCTCGTCACTGGGGTTAAGAAGGACGCAGGGAACTCTAGGTCTCCACGTTGCAGGAGGATTTCTCCTACTTCGACACGTGTGGTTGGTGAGACCCAACCTCTAATAGCTTTGAACGTTCTAGTCATTGACATGGTCATAAAACCTAAGTTGGGACTTGCGGATAGCGCTAGGTGCATCCAAGGTGCTTACGGTTCTCTTATAAAGTAGTCTGGTGTGAGGTAGTTTGGGATTTCCTCAAAGTGTGTAAGTTATAAGATATAGTCAGTGAGGAAGTATTGGTGTTGGTTGAGTAATTATTGTGAGGAATCCAAATGAACGGTTATAGGCCAGCTTACCGATCAAGTTTGTTAGTGAGTCTTTCGGTATTCATTCTATATGCCATCACTCTTGCTCCAACTACTTCTTGGTGGGATGCCTCGGAATACATAGCAACAGGTTACGGGCTAGGGATTCCCCATCCACCTGGAAATCCATTGTTTGTTACTTTGGCTCGTGTATGGATCTTGTTGTTGACCCCTTTGGGTCTCCCTGTTGCAGTCAGTGTGAACCTGTTTGCTGCATTCACCAGCTCCGTCGCAACCGGCTTCTTTTTTCTGATCAGCCATCGAGTTCTTTCCAGAGTATTCGAACAACCTTGGATGGCTATATTGGGTTCAGTATCAGGTGCTATCATGGGGGCTACGGCTTACACTGTTTGGAATCAATCTAATGTCAATGAAAAGGTGTATACGGTCAGTGTAGCAGTGATCGCTGCCGTCAGCTGGCTCGCATTGAGATGGTACGACGACCAGAAAGGTTTGATAGGCCAGAGATCCCTACTGGCGGCAGGTTACTTGATGGTCTTGGGGTCAACGAATCACCTGATGTCTGTTTTGCCTGCTCCTGCCTTGGTCGCATTTGTTTTAGCAGTTGGACCAGCGGTTCTGGTCAACCGAAGGTTCTTATTACGAGCATTCCTCCTATGTATTATAGGCATTTCATTCAATGCCTTTCTTCCGATAAGGGCAAGTCAAAACCCTGCAATCAATGAGGGTGATCCTGTCTGTGAAACTATCAGTGGAGCTACGGTTGCCATTTATACAAATGGGAAAGCGGGTTGCCCTGCCTTAGCTAATACCTTGAGCAGAGCGCAGTATGGAAAGCCGTCTGTCGGAGACCGCCAGGCACCGATAGGTCACCAACTTTTAAATTATTATCAGTATTTTGATTGGCAATGGGCCCGAGGTGCTGACCTCAGTGAAAAGCCAGCCATGAGTCGTCTACCTTTTACGCTCCTTTTCTTGGCGTTAGGCTTGGTTGGATTTTCAGTGCTGTGGAGGACAGATAGGGCAATTTTTGTCTATCTCACAGTACTCACAGGAACACTAACGGTGGGGTTGGTTCTTTACTTGAATTTCAAGTACGGGTTTTCTTTAGCACCTGATATTGCAAGGTCTGCGCATGAAGTTCGAGAAAGGGACTATTTCTTTTTAGCTGGCTTCATGCTTTGGGGGAATTTAGCTGGATTGGGCTTGTCAGGGTTCTTCTCGCGTATAAAGAAGAGTAGAGGGTTGCCGATTTTTATCCTGGCTTTGATTCCATTAGTCTCAAATTGGCAATGGGCCGATCGTTCAGGCGATTATGCAGCTAGGGACTGGGCTTACGATCTGTTAATGAGCGTAGAACCCTATGGAGTCATATTTACTAACGGAGACAATGATACGTTTCCTCTGTGGTACGCTCAGGAAGTTGAAGGGATTCGCAAGGACGTGACAGTGATTGTTGTACAGTATCTTTATACTGATTGGTATCCTAAGCAACTCAGGGATAAGACTGACCCAGAGGCACAGCCCCCATTCGATCCCGAATTCGGTACTGAATACTACAAGGTCGGACCAATTCCTAGCGCTTCTATTTCGGCTGCTTCTGATGAAATGATGGATGCAGTCGGATCGGGAAGAATACAGCAGGACTTAAGGATTATGATTGACGGTGTTCAGGTTGTTTATCCTTCAGGTGCATTTTTGGCCAGAGGTCCCAGGTTTGCGCTCAGTTTCATACGTGATGCAATTCAAGAGAGGCCGATTTATTTTGCGAGTTCTGCTGGATTGCTAAGAGAAATTGGTTTGGAGCAGTGGGGTGTGCGACATGGACTGGCAACTAAGTTGGTAATGCGGGATATGGAAGAAGAGACTAGTGATGATGGCCTGGTCCGAGGAAGTGAACGTATGGGTGCCGAGTGGTTTGATTTGGAAAGGAATTTGAGTTTGGTTAGGGAAATTTATTCCTATAGAGGCATCAAAGAACGAAAGATTTGGCAAGATCGAAGTACTTTGAATATTCCTTTGCAGTATCAGTATTTGTTTACTCAGCTTGCTGATGTAGGAATAGTCGCAGGTCTGCCGGACGCAGAAGTAGCCGATCTTGGAAGGGATGCAGAAGCTTTCAGTGTCACTGCATCAGGTGGTAGCCGTTATTTGGGACGGGACTAAACCAGCTTAGGAGCCTCATTTGGAGAAGCCCTCGGACATCGAACTTAGCTCGAAAGAACTCAGCAGATATGCTAGGCATTTAACGCTTCCCGAAGTGGGGAAGGAAGGTCAGATGCTTTTGAAGGGTTCGAGTGTTCTCGTTGTGGGAGTTGGAGGATTAGGATCACCCTTGGCTCTATATCTTGCAGCTGCAGGGGTTGGAACTCTCGGTCTTGTCGATTTTGACGAAGTAGATGTGACCAATTTACAGAGACAGATTCTTTATGGAACGGAGGATATAGGCAAGCCAAAATTGGAGTCTGCTTATCGCCGGATTTCCAGTATAAACCCTCATGTTGAAGTGATTGCACACCCATGCAGATTAGATTCGCAAAATGCTTTGGAGATTTTGGAAAACTATGACGTAGTGGTTGATGGCACGGATAATTTTCCAACACGCTATCTTGTGAATGATGCGTGCGTGATTTTAGGTAAACCTAATGTTTATGGATCAATTTTTCGTTGGGAAGGTCAGGTTTCTGTATTTGGAAAAGATGACGGTCCTTGCTACAGATGCTTGTTCAGAGAGCCCCCGCCGCCAGGTATGGTACCAAGTTGTGCTGAAGCGGGCGTTCTAGGTGTGTTGCCTGGGATTGTAGGGTCTCTTCAAGCTCTTGAGGTGATCAAAATAGTTTTGGGGCAAGGCGAAAGTCTTGTTGGGCGACTACTCATTTTCGATGCGCTCGAACTGAAATGGCGCGAGGTGAAGATCAGACGCAATCCAGATTGTCCTGTTTGTGGGGATGAGCCAACTCAAACCGAACTTATTGATTACGACGTGTTTTGTGGCATTACATCGGGTCAATTGGAAGATCGAGAGAAAAATTCAGAAAAATTCAGTGAAATCAAATCCTCAGAACTGAAGAGTCGCCTCGAAGGTACCCGCCCCCCGTTCCTGCTGGATGTCAGGGAACCCTTCGAATGGGACATTGTAAATCTGTCTGAGTTTGGGGCCTCTCTGATCCCTTTAGGGGAACTTACTGAGAGGCTAGCAGAAATTCCTAGCGACAGGGAAATAGTTGTTCATTGTAGGAGTGGAGTGAGAAGTGCTAAGGCGGCTGACCTTCTGTATGGCAGTGGGTTTTCAGGATTGTATAATTTACACGGTGGGATTCTTGCATGGATTGACGAAGTCGATTCGAGCCTACCCAAATATTAGGATCAGATCGCTTTTAGAACTGCTGTAAGCCTAGGATTCCGTCCAGTACGTCTGAAGTTTGGGGTAGGATTTCGGTTTCGAGACTAGGCGCATAAGCTACCCAGGTGTCCATGGAGGCAACTCTCTTGACTGGTCCATCTAACCAAGGGAATAGTGAGTCGGCAATACGGGCAGCTATTTCGGATCCTAACCCCCAGGATAAAGAGTCTTCATGTGCGATCAAAACTTTATGAGTTTTCTGGACCGAGGAGGCGATGGAATCCATATCGAGCGGTGACAGCGTCCTCAAATCTAACACGTCACACTCGATACCATACTGTTCAGAGGCGATAGCGGCTGCCTCTAGAGACTTTCTGACAAGTGCACCACAGGCAATGACTGTAATATCTGAGCCCTTTCTGATCAGTCGCGCTTTTCCGAAAGGAATCATGAAGTTTTTTCCTGGGTATCTGCCTTTGTTGTGAATTTGTCGGTACAGGTGTTTGTGTTCCAAGAAGATCACAGGGTCTTCGCAGCGAATGGCTGTTCGGAGTAGGCCGTTTGCATCAGAAGCATTAGAAGGCAGAACTACTCGAAGTCCTGGAGTGTGTGTAAACAGGGTTTCCCCAGTCTGAGAATGGTAGATGCCACCACCTCGAAGGTATCCTCCATAGGGCGCTCTGATGACTATGGGAGAAGAAAAGACTCCAGCACTCCTGTACCTCATAGTGGCAATCTCATTTCTTATTTGCATGAAAGCAGGCCATATGTAGTCGAAAAACTGAATTTCGACCACTGGCTTTAGTCCTCTGTGGGCCATCCCAATGGCTCTTCCCACGATGTTCGCTTCCGCGAGAGGTGTATTAAAAACCCGATCTTTTCCGAATTTACTTTGCAGGCCATGCGTGACCTTAAATACTCCGCCTTTCCCAGTCACTTCCTCCAAGGCTTCTTCCCTAGAAGCGTCTGCTACATCTTGACCGAAAATCACCATTTGAGGGTTGCGTTCCATCTCGTCTGATAGACATGCATTGATGAGATCGACCATCGTCAGTTCTCGATCGTCAAGATACTCGGGAAAATTTTCAGAATCAAAAAGGGAGCTAGTAGGATCGACGTCTTCCGAGTAGATGTGTTGCATTGCTGTTTCAGGGAGTGGCTGTGAATGTCCCAATGCTTCATCAGAGTCCTGATTGATATTCTCTGTGATTTCGGTAGCCAGAGCATCCAATTCTTCTTCATTTAATAATTCAGCTGTTATCAAGAAGTTTCTCATTTTCAGAATGGGATCATTATCTTTCTCTTCTTGTCGTTCTTGATTTGACCGGTAAGTTTTTTGATCGTCGGAATCGGAGTGAGAATAAGGTCTCACAGTATGGGCATGGATCAAACTTGGTCCCTTTCGCTCTCGACAGTGAGTGACTGCTTCTCCGCAGATCTTATAGCTCTCAGAAAAGTCAGTTCCGTCACATTCCTGAATCAGGAGATTCGGAAAACTTCCTAGAAGCTTCGAGATGCTGCCACCCGCGGTGTTGATCTCTACTGGAACTGAGATGGCGTATTCATTATCCTGAATCAGAAAAATAATGGGAAGTTTGAGATTGCAGGCAGTGTTCATTGACTCCCAAAATTCTCCCTCGGAAGTAGAGCCTTCTCCTGCACACACCAGGACAATTTCGTCTTTATAAAATCCTTTTTCTTCAGTATTTATCGCAGGGATTCCTGAACTACGCAGGCTGGCTTCTGCTGCACCGACAGCTTGCAAGAACTGAGTGCCAGTTGGGGAAGAGGGACTAGTAATATTCAAATGGTGGTCTGCCCAATGACTGGGCATTTGACGTCCGGCACTATTAGGGTCATCATCTGCTGCCACAGCTGCCAGGAGGTGGTCCAAGGGAGTTTGACCCAAGCTCAGGGCCAGTGCACGGTCGCGGTAATAAAGATAGAACCAGTCATAAGAGGGTTTTAAATGGAGGCCCATGGCTACTTGTATTGCTTCGTGACCCGCTCCCGATATCTGAAAGAAGCTTTTATTCTGTCGTTTTAGCTTGAGCTCTTTATGATCGAGATATCGAGCTGTTAGCATAGTTCGGTAAGCTTGAATCAGTTGTTCAGAATCAAGCTTTGGTAGAGCTAGATCGCCCCCGATATCTGTTCGTATTTTTTCCATTCTCTCGGTTTTGTCCAAAGGAATGTGATGCTCTTGAACCGTTCTAGTATAGCTCCAACTTCTTCTGGAGAGGAGTATCTATTCGAATTGAAGTTGTTTTTTTAGGGCCTCGGGATCACTAACTAGAGGCCTGCAACTGTTTTCGTTACAGATCTGGACCCCAGGATGTGTTGTGCGACTGGTTTGTCCATCTTGTAAGAAAGGTATCTTATGATTTAAAGCTTGATTGGCATCTTCTCTGGCCACGATGCGATTTGGGTCATAGAAAGAGAGTAAGACTTTGAGCAATTCTTGCGTCCTCATGTGTTTCAGGTCTCCAAAGATTGCTACGGTGCTTCTTGGCTGTAGACTTCGATCCAATACCGTGAGTAGCCTGCCGAATCCAGAAGGGAATTGTGCCATCAAAGGAGCTTCTCTATCTAAGACAAATTCCGATATCTCTCTATGAAGCTCATTTCCGAAGAGCTGAGAGGTTTTGAGGAGTAGTTCCACGGCTAATGAATTACCTGATGGTGTGGCGTTGTCCATAATATCACGCGGTCTGACGACAAGCGTTTCGCCGTCGATTGGACCGTCAAAAAAAACTCGTTTTTCTTGATCCCAAAACAGCTCGATAATTTTATCTGTGACCCATTCGGTTTCAACTAACCAACGGGAATCCAAGGTGGCTTCGTACACAGCTATAGAAGCATTTCCAATGGCTGCGTAGTCTTCCAAGAATGCGTAACCAGAAGTCTTTCCATCCTTATAGCAATGAATAAGTCGGTCATCTCTTCGCATTTTTGAGAGCACGAATTCAAGAGCTTTGATTCCAGCGTCTAGGTAAGTAGGATTGTCCAGCGCTCCCCCAGCTTCAGCCAGTGAACGTATAGCCATACCGTTCCATCCTGCTAAGATTTTATCATCTCTCAGAGGTTTTTCTCTGGACTCCCTTGCTTGGAATAACAGAGTTTTAGCTCTTTCAAGTTGGTCTTCGAACTCTGTTATTTGCAATCCTTCTTTTTCAGCAAAATCTTTTGAAGTTTGAGAAATGTGTAGCACATTTTTTCCTTCGAAATTTCCCGTATCGCTCACCCCGTAATAGGCCTCAAAGGGTGCGGCTAGAGTGTCTCCCAAGATCTCACGAATCTCAGATTTGGCCCAAATGTAAAACGTGCCTTCTTCACCTTCCGAATCAGCATCCAATGCTGAATAGAATCCACCTTCAGGTGAAGCCATGTCTTGGATGATGTGATCGAGAGTTCGCTCCGCTGTTCTTTTGAATTCGTGACTGGAAGTCACCTGGAATGCATGCAGGTAGAGCCTGGAGAGTAAGGCATTGTCGTATAGCATTTTTTCAAAGTGAGGGACCAGCCATTGCGAATCGACAGAATATCGGTGGAAGCCCTTTCCCAGGTGGTCTTGGATGCCCCCTCTCGCCATTTTCGTTAAAGTTTGTTCAACCATTTGGAGGGTTCGCTCATCAGGGTTGTGGGAGTAGTTCTGAAGAGCAAAATCCAGGACTACTGGCTGAGGGAATTTAGGGGCTGGACCAAAACCGCCATGGATAGCATCAAAGCGGGAGTCCAAGAAAGCTATAGAGTGGCCAATTAGATTCTGTCCTGCTAACTCCTTTGATCTCCCTGGTACTTCCTTTTGGGTTTCTTCCAATAAACCTTTCTCTAGGAGCTTTTGCATTTCCAGAGCGTTTTGCAGTACTGCATCCTTTTTCTCAGTGTACGCTGAGTGAATCGCTTCCAAAATCTGTGTAAAAGAAGGCAGGCCGTGACGAGGTTGCGGTGGGAAGTAGGTTCCTCCATAAAAAGGCTGACCATCTGGGGTGAGAAAGGCGGTTAATGGCCAGCCTCCTTGTCCAGTCATAGTTTGAACTGCTTTCATGTAGATTGAGTCTAAGTCAGGGCGTTCTTCACGGTCGACTTTGATATTCACGAATCCTGCGTTCATGGCTTCTGCAATCTCAGGGTTCTCAAATGATTCCTTTTCCATGACGTGACACCAGTGGCAGGCTGAATAACCTATGGAAAGCAGTATCGGAACATCTCGTGCTTTCGCAGCGTTCAGTGCTTCTTCCCCCCAAGGGTACCAGTCTACTGGATTGGTACTGTGCTGAAGCAGGTATGGACTGATCTCATCGGCTAAACGATTTGGCAAAGCAATTCTCCCTTATGGTTACTGTAAAATAGTTTGGTTTTGTTCAATAGGGAACAATGGGAGTCGGACGTAGCGTTGAATTCGCAGTGTGTCACGGCTACACTTAACTGGTAATCCTTTCTATGATTTGTTTGCTGATATCACCTTGAATGATGAGTTCTGTCTCGGAGGTGTTTTTTGCGCTCGACCTATATAATGTTTGCTGAACTAGCTATTCGAAAACCTTATTTGATTCCCCTTTTGTTCCAGACATTATGGATTTTTCGAAGAAATCGATGGTATAGCCGTTTTCCTTTTGTTCCCGTTCCTTCGAAAGGATATTTAAAGTGGCGTATGGAGACTGCTTACGGCGATCTGAAAACGGAGCCACCTCTTCAGGAGTTGGAACGTTATCTCAAGTGGTCGGCAGATATGCGAAGAGAGAGTTCTAAGGAACAAGTTCCAGTTGCGAAGCTTCCTGGGAGAACATCCTGAACAGTTTAATGATGGATTGGATCGGTCCAAGCATAGTAATTTATGGACCATGGTTGATTGGCCTGATGACTCTATTGCTCGTGACCACGGTCCTTGTGTATAAGCGTTCGACTAGACACCGTTACAGGATTCCTGAAAGTGTAAGTGTGGCCTTAACTGGAAATATTGGTTCGGGAAAGTCCACTGTTGCAAAATTTTTAATGGAAGAGGGAGTTCCTGTTGTCAGCGCTGACGAACTAGCCCGGCAAGCGGTTAAACCAGGGAGTTCTGGCTTGCGAGAAGTGGCCGAAGTCTTTGGAAAATCGGTACTTGATGCAGATGGTTCTTTGAATCGCAAGGCATTGGGCTCATTGGTTTTCAAGGATGAAGATGCTCGGAAAAAATTGGAAGACATAGTCCATCCTAGAATTCGTGTTTTAAGAGACCGTTGGATGCGAGAGCGTCAGTTTGAGATCTTTCCTCTTTCGGTGTCTGAAGTCCCGCTCTTGTTCGAGGCGAACCTGCAGAACGATTTTGATGTGTCCGTTGTGGTTAGTGCGTCAGAGGAAAATAGAATCAAGCGTTTACAAGAAGAAAGAGATCTAGATCCTGAAGATTCTCGTAGTATCATGGCCACCCAAATTGAATCTGCTGTGAAAGAAGAGCTTGCCGACTACGTCATTCATAACAACGAAGGGTTGGATGAGTTGAGAACTGGATCTGTTGATGTCCTTCAACGAGTCATCGCATCTGAAAGGCATTTGAGAGGCGTGCATTTAGGCAGGTTGAGGATTGATATGCATATGCATACGAGAGATTCTTTCGATTGTATGTCGGATCCCGTGGAACTTCTCTCAGCAGCTAAAAGAAAAGGGATCGGTAGAATTGCTCTTACTGATCACAATAGGCTGAGAGTTGCTCTGGAAATGGCCAAGGACTTTCCTGAGGAGATTATTCCAGGCGAGGAAGTGAAGACTCGTGAGGGTGTGGATCTGATAGGATTGTATTTGAGTGAAGAGATTCCGAAAGGAACTAGTTTGAAGAGGACCTGTTCGATAATTAAAGAACAAGGTGGCATCTCCTATCTTCCACATCCCTATGCCAAAGGTAAAGGGGGTTCTGGGCGTTACGCTGAAGAAATGGGGAAACTCGTCGATGTGGTTGAAGTGTTTAATTCCCGTCTTCATCCGCTGAAATTGAACTACTTGGCAGAATCTTTGGCGGATGATTGTTCAAAGCTCAGAGGTGCTGGGTCGGATGCACATACAGTGGGGGAAGTTGGACGGGCTTATGTTGAAGTGGAGAGACATCCCAATGATCCTGGATCTTTGCTGGCAGCGTTGAAATTTTCACAGATCCGTGGAGTCGAATCGTCTAGGGTTGTTCACCTTGCCTCGACTTGGGCTAAGTTTCGGAGATAGCCACCTTATTCCTAGAGTAGGTTTTCGATGACAACAAAAAAAAATGAATTGCGTTCAGAATCTGTTAAAAGAGTCCTGAACGAGTTGCGTGAAAAAGATCTTATTGTTCTCACAACTCATAAGAATGCTGACGGTGACGGTTGTGGCTCGCAGGTCGCTCTGGCCTCATGGCTCAGGTCACAGGGCACGGAAACGTTTATTGTCAACCCGACTCCTTTTCCTGAAAGCTTTAAATTTTTATTGCCAGATGAATCTTGGATAGCTGAGGCAGATTCTCCTAGAGCGATACAACTATGTGATGGTGCAGATTTGGTTGTCGTTTTAGATACTGGAGAATATTCGAGGATTGGAAAAGTTGAGCCAATGACAAGAGGGCTTCCGACAGTTGTTATCGACCACCATCCTATGGGCGACAATCCCATTAGAGGTTTGTCTCTCAGGGATACAACGGCTAGCTCGACAGGTGAATTGATTTATGATTTGATTGAGAGTGCCGAGGGACCTTGGTCCAAAACCTCTGACCTCGGAGTTTATGTAGCAGTCGTTAGCGATACAGGCTCTTTTAGGTTTGGAAATACTAACCCCCACAGCCTTCGAATTGCTGCAGAACTTGTCCACAGAGGTGTTAATCCAGGGAGAATCTATCGCAGACTCTTTGGGAGTTATCATCAAACCCGGCTTCAACTGTTACAAAGTAGCCTTGCTACCTTAGGTCTCGATGAGGCTCACAAGATCGCTTGGATGGCTGTTTCAGAAAGATCCTATGATGCACTGGGAGCAACCCCTGAAGATCTTGAAGGTTTTGTAGATTATCCTCGGTTTATAGCTGGAATCGAAGTTGGGATTTTATTTCGCAAAGTTTCCAGAAACGCAGTGAAGGTGTCTTTGCGATCAAATGGTCTCGTGAATGTGAATACCGTAGCCAGGAAGTTTGGGGGAGGAGGTCACAATCAAGCATCGGGCGCTCTGATAAAAGGATCAATAGAAACAGTACAGCAGTCTGTTATCGAAGCAGTCCGTGAAGCTGTGGAATTTTCAGGGATTTTGAAGTAAGATAAGTCACTATGAGAACTCACAAGAAGACTTTGTCCGAAAGAGATTCCGGACCAGGTGTGCCAGAAGCTATTCCTCAGATTTTACAAAAGATGTCTAGCCAGTTGGAGATAGAGGAGATAGAAACTCTTTGGATTTTTCCTCCTTTAATAAATAAGAGGAAGGAATCGGGATTGGTGGCAGCTAGTTGCTATACAGGTAGAACTTCTCGGATACTGTATACGGCAAGATATTCAGCCTACCGAGAGGGGATCAATGTTTCACTAGATGTTCAGATCTCTGAAGAAGGAGAGGCTCCTGTAGACAGTTTAACCCGAGTAATGGCTGGGGTTGTGAAAAGGAGTGAGATTGACCTTGGCAGTCCCAAAATGTATATGATAGAAGGTGTAAGTGAAAAATTCCACACATTGTTAGCAGAGTTGGAGGCACAACTCATGGAAGTAGTTGAACTGTGACGAGAGGTCCAGATCCTGCATTGTTCGTTAGGCTCTTCGGGCGCTATCTGCGTGAAAATGGGCTACCAGTGACCCCCCAGAGAGAGGCAGTAGCCAGGACTGTCTTTGGGTCAGATGACCACCTCTCGGTAGAAGAAATTGTGGACCTTGTTCGTAAAGGAGGGACTGGAGCTGGGAAGGCCACTGTTTATCGAACACTGGAATTACTTGTCAAAAGCGAACTGGTAGCTGAGCACGATTTTGGAGAAGGCTTTAAGCGTTACGAACATCGTTTGTCCTCTGAGCCTAATCACGATCACCTGATTTGTCTCAATTGCTCCCGAGTTGTAGAGTTTAAGAGTCCAGAGTTGGACAGTGTGGAAAAATCTTTAGCCAAAACTCACGGATTTTATATTACCAAGCATAGGCTAGAGATGTATGGGCTCTGCTTAGAGTGTGTAAAATCGGGAACTGAAATAGGTCAAGATGGGATCACCTGCCCTATCGACACCGTCTAGTAATGCCTAACAGACGTTCGAAGGGAGTCTCTGGAAGAGGCTTCCCGAATAATGCGAATGTTGAACAATCTGCCAAAGCCGTCTTTAAAAGTGAAGAAATCCCCTGGGAACTTCCGTATACTTTTTTGGGGTTAGATGAGGAGGGGTCGGCTTTAGAAACTGCTCGCTCAGTGATTTTACCAGTTCCGTATGAGGCGACTACGAGCTATGGTGCAGGAGCTGCTTCTGGGCCAAAGGCTATCATAGAATCTTCACGGTATATGGAGTTGTATGACCAAGAATTGAAGTCGAATCCCTCTTCATTAGGAATCCATACATTGCCAGGATTGGAACTGACTCGAGATTCTCCTAAGGCGGCTATGGATGAGCTCCAGGCGGCGTATGCAACGATCCTAGAGGCCATAAATGACCGCTTTTTAGTGATGCTCGGGGGTGAGCATTCAGTCTCTGGCCCAGCGATTCTCAGCCAAGTTAAACAACATGGAAGAGTGAGCGTTCTCCAGCTGGATGCGCATCTTGATCTAAGGACAGAGTTTGATGGATCGCAGTATAGTCACGCCTGTGTGATGTCTCGGGTTCAAGACTCAGTAGATATTGTTTCAGTTGGAATTAGAGGGGCCGCCCAGGATGAAGTATGCGTTGCGGAGACGAACGATAATATCACTGTAGTTTGGGCTGACGAAATGTGGGCAGATGACGGTTGGATAAATCGAGTAATGGATTCTCTGGGTGATCCAGTCTATATAACCTTTGACGTCGATTATTTTGACCCTTCTTTGATGCCTTCTACTGGAACTCCAGAACCAGGTGGGGGAGACTGGTATCGTACTCTCAAACTATTACGATCTGTTTTTAGGGAAAAAAATGTGGTGGGTTGTGATGTTGTGGAGCTAGCTCCTGCTCCAGGGGCACATGCAGCAGATTTCTTAGCAGCGAAGTTGGTTTATAAACTCATAGGATACCACTTGGAATCCACTGGGAGTTTGGTTTCATAGAGACGGAGTTCAGGAGTGGGTCTATGGAACATGACTTCGCGAAAGAGGTGCTTGAAAGAACTTCTGGAGCTCGAGAAATCCCTGGTAATGTGATAGAATTACAAACCCATGGTCCGACTGCATTCGATGCTTGGATGGAGGCTATTAAAAATGCAGAAACCTATATCCATTTCGAGAATTATATTCTCCGAGACGATTCGTTAGGGGTCAAATTCAGGGACCTCCTAATCTCAAAAGCTCTTGAAGGCATTCAGGTTCGGGTTCTCTATGATTGGGTAGGTTGCTGGGCTACTCCAGCCGCTTTCTGGAAACCTTTTCGTGCAGCTGGAGTGAAGGTTAGAGGCTTTAATAGACCTTCTTTAAAAGACCCGTACTCTATGTTTCAGAGAGATCACCGTAAGCTTGTTGTAATAGATGGAAAGATAGTATTTAGTGGAGGGTTTTGTGTTGGCCAAGAATGGGCTGGAATGGACGGCGAACCTCCTTGGAGAGATACGGGAATCATGATCAGGGGGCCAGCTGCTACAATTGCCAACCGTGCTTTTGGGCGAACCTGGAGTATAGCGGGAGGTATTTTTCCTGAGCCTATGGCAGAAGAGCACATGGTTGCAGAAGGTGAGACTTCGGTTTGGCTTATCGAAGGCGAGCCAGGGAAAAGCAGGGTTCTTAGGACTCTGACTTTGGTCGCTGCAGTGGCTAGAGAAAGACTGTGGATTACTGATCCCTATTTCGTGGCACCTGGAGCGATAGCTGAAGCTTTAGTATCAGCAGCTTCTGCCGGGGTGGACGTCAGGGTATTAGTTCCAGCGAATAATAACTGGCCATTGGTGGGGAGCTTTTCGCGGGCTGGATATCGTCACTTGTTAGAGAATGGAGTCCGCTTGTTCGAATGGCAAGGAAACATGATTCATGCCAAGAGTTCAGTAGCAGATGGTTTATGGTGCAGGATTGGGTCAAGTAATTTGAACACCTGGAGCCTCCTCGGGAATTGGGAAATTGATGTTGGTGTTCTAGATAAGTCACTTGCCCAACAGTTAGAGAAAAGTTTTCTGATTGATTTGAGATCTTCGTCAGAAGTACTGTTGCCTAGGGCCTTGAGTGCCGAAGATGGTGCGGTTGTGAGGTCATTGGGCCAAGAAGTGAAAAGTTCCAATGAGCCGGGTTTTACACAGTCAGACCAGAAAGAATCGACCCTCAAAATGAACAGGCAAATATTGAATAGGAGATTTAGATTAAACCATTTGATGGGAGCTGGAGTTTCTCTGGGCGAAGCACTGGCTGGCCAGCGTATTCTTGGCCAAGAAGATCGTACGGTCTTAGGAGTTGTTTCGTTTGTTGCTATTGTTTTGGCGGGCTTATTTAGTTTTTTTCCCAAGGTGTCCAGCTGGATGATAGCTGGTGTTTTTTGCTGGGTCGGGGTCGTCACTGGTGTCCGAGCGATTAGGGACAAGTTTTATTCCACTGGCGATGCTGAGGTGGTCAACCTTAATTCTTCGAACGGTCGGAGTGATGAATGAATGAATCAGTCGGTTTCTTAGTGGCTTTTTCTGCAGGTGTGTTGTCCTTTCTGTCGCCCTGCGTCCTTCCACTAGTGCCTAGTTATCTTTCTTTTGTAACTGGAGTCTCGTTAGAAGACATGCAGGATGGAGTAGATAGGAAAGCAACACTGATTCATTCGCTCCTTTTTGTTTCTGGTTTTAGTATCATTTTCATTGTACTTGGTGCTTCAGCTTCTTTTTTGGGGGTTTTCCTAAGACACTACGAGATATGGATAGCTCGTGTCGGTGGATTAGCTATCATGGTTTTGGGTCTCCACTTGACGGGTATATTGAGGATTACAGCCTTACTGAAGGAACGTAGGCTTCACATGGCTGATAAACCAAGTGGTTATTTGGGAAGCCTGGGTGTAGGTGCGGCTTTCGGAGCAGGTTGGACCCCGTGTATAGGCCCAGTCTTAGGTGCCATATTGACTCTGGCTGGTACGCAGGAGTCTGTATGGTCGGGCGTGTCATTATTGACTGTTTACTCGATGGGTCTTGCGATTCCCTTCCTATTGTCTGCATGGGCTCTCGATTCATTCTTGGATACTTTCTCAAGGTTTAGAAGATTTTTGCCTGTTGTAGAAAAGGCTTCTGGAATCTTACTTATTATCCTCGGGCTGCTGTTGCTAACCGGTTCCTTTACAATCCTTAGCACTTATTTAATTCGTTTTACACCTGAATGGATCTTAATGAGGATCTAGGTTCTATAGGCCGAAGGACAGGAAGTAAGTAAGTGGAGTCACAGTAGGTTTAATCGAGTTCGCGGAGTAGTCGTATTGCTCCAGCAGCGAGAGAAGCCGCACCGATGGACAGGCAGGTTTCGTCAAAATCGAAGTTGGTAGAGTGGTGCATCCTTGGTTTCGGAAGGGCAGCACCTAGCCAAAAGAAAGATCCTGGGACTTCATTGGAAAAAAAAGAAAAATCCTCTGCGAACATCATAGGTTTTAGAGGAAGTAAATTTGCTTCCTCTAAAACTTCAGCCGAGGCTACTTTGAGACAATCTGTAATCTCACTATCGTTTATCACTGGTAGATAACTGGATCCAAATTCGATAGATATTTTAGCTCCTAGAGCCTCCAACATTCGAAAAGAATTGGTCAGGTGGTCTTTTAATTGTTTTTGCACTTCTTCAGAGAAGAATCTTAAAGTTCCCTCCAGAACCACAGTATCGGCTAATACATTACTTGCCGTGCCTCCTTGAATGGTTCCAAAGGTCAGGACTCCGGAGTCCATTGGTGATAGATTCCGAGACACACCTTGCTGTGCAGTGACTATTCCTTGGGCCGCCAAGACAAGGGCATCTATTCCACTGTTTGGGAGCGCCGCATGGCTACTTTTCCCGACTATCTTGATTGTCACTTCCTGTGCCCCAGCCATTATTGGGCCTGAGGCGAAAAAGAGTTTTCCTGTCGGCAAGGCTCCGCCAATGTGAAGACCGATAACTGCATCCACACCTTTCATGACTCCTTCTTGGACCATCCTCATTGCTCCGCTTAATCCTTGTTCATCAGCACATTCTTCTGAAGGTTGGAAAATGAATCTGACGGATCCTTTCGGTAGTAAACCCAAATGCTTTTCTTCGGTCAGTAATCGGGCGGCTCCTATTAATCCTGCCACATGCCCATCGTGACCACAGGCGTGCATAATTCCTGGATTTTTAGATATGAATTCATGGTCGTTTTCTTCTGTAATGGGAAGGGCGTCCATGTCAGCTCTCAGGCATATGACAGGTCCGTTACCATTCTCAAGATCAGCTACAACCCCCGTTTTCCCGACACCAGTTTTGACCTTCAATCCAAGAGATACCATTTCTCGAGAAGCTAAATTTGCTGTGCGTGTTTCCTGGAATGAGAGTTCAGGATGTTGGTGCAAATCGCGACGGATTCTCACGAGGTCCTCGGTGATCATCTTGGATCGTTCTAGTAAGTTCAACCAGTTCTCCTTAGGCTATACAGTTGCTGGAGTAAAAACGGACAAGTTAGCTTGTTTCACTGGACTTAGGACTGCAAGTAGAAAAGCTCATATTTTCACATTCAGGAAATTGGAGAAGGTCGGTGAGTCATGCTAGATGATAGACTGACTGAACAGAGAAATCCACGCTCTTCTGAGATAGACGAATTTTCATCTCTGGAAATTGTTGATCTGATCAATAGTGAAGACCAGCTTTTAGCAGAAGCTGTCAGCCAACAGCGCATGGAAATTGCCAGAGCTATCGATTTTGTGACTGAAGCATTTCTATCAGGTGGACGGCTAATCTATGTGGGAGCAGGAACGTCTGGACGTCTGGGTGTTTTAGACGCATCTGAGATGCCTCCAACATTCGGGTCAGCCCCTGAACTGGTCCAAGGCATCATTGCAGGAGGTCTCGCTGCCCTGGTCTCCTCAAAAGAATCCGAAGAGGATAGTCCCAGTAAGGGAGCGGAAGAAATGGATCTCTGTCGGATAGCGTCTAATGATTTTGTCCTAGGTATTGCTGCTTCTGGAACGACCCCCTTTGTACATGGAGCGCTGACAAGAGCCCGCCAGAGAGGTGCTAAGACGGGGTTGCTACTCTGCACAAAACCTACGGAGGATCTGCTTGAAAGATATGAGATAGTCATTGCAGTTCTTGTAGGGCCTGAAATAGTTACCGGATCAACCCGTATGAAAGCGGGGACAGCTACGAAAATGGTTCTGAATACGATCAGTACTGGAGCGATGGTAAGGACGGGGAAAGTCTTCGGGAACCTTATGGTTGACCTCCAGACAAATTGTGAAAAACTCAGGGATCGTGCCGAACGTATGATCATGACAATCTTACAAGTGGATCGATCTGATGCATCAACCTTGATTAAGAGAGCTCAAGGAAGTGTGAAAGTCGCCTTGGTGATGGGTCGTTTCGGGATAGACTTCGACCAAGCCAAGAGCTTATTGGATGAAGCTGAAGGTTTTGTAAGGAAAGTTTTCGAACATTGGGAACCGGAAGATATTTGATATGAGTTCCAAGAATCTTTTTGTGGGGCTTATGTCTGGCACATCTTTAGACGGCATTGATGCTGTTTTGGTTGAAATTAGTGGCACCAATGAAGACGATTTTTCGTGGAACCAAATTGCTTTCATGACTAAACCCTATAACAAGGAATACAGAAATAGTTTGTACGAAGCGATAGAGCAGGGAACTCCTGAGCTGCTCTGTCAATTCAACGCTTCGCTTGGCGAACAGTTTGGTGACGCGGTATGCGAGTTATGTGATTCAGTCGGTGTCGATTCCGTAGATTTAACCGCTATTGGCTCTCACGGCCAAACATTCTGGCATATACCACCGTCTAGTAAGTATCGCGGTAGCACTCTGCAGTTAGGTGACCCTGCCACCGTGGCTGATTACACTGGCGCTACCGTAATTAGTGACTTTAGGAGCAGAGATATGGCTGCGGGAGGCCAAGGAGCACCTTTAGTTTCTTGGCCAGATCGATTGATGTTTTCCACGACTGATAGCCGTAGGGCCCTCCAGAACCTTGGTGGAATAGCGAATGTCACCTGGCTTCCACCAAAGGAGTCCGCGGAAGATTTGATGGCCTTTGACACTGGTCCTGGAGTTTCACTCATAAATGAAGCCACTCGCAGAGCTACCGATTACCAAGAAGATTTTGATAGAGATGGATTTTTTGCCTCACAAGGATCAGTCAACGAAGACCTCTTATCTTTTCTTTCTGAGGATGCCTTTTTAACAATGCCTCCGCCCAAGTCGACGGGAAGGGAACGATTTGGGACAGTTTTGATT